>NZ_JBSGVS010000071.1:0-45233 GCF_053608565.1 Streptomyces sp. NPDC055025 | reverse complement strand
CGGTGCTCTTCACCGCGCGGCCCCGGCCGTCCATTGACGGAGTTCGAACCCGCCGACTACCTTCGTTCAACGGATTGTTGATTCCGTAGAAACGGCACGCGGGACACGGCACGCGGGACACGGCACGCGGGACACGGAAAGCGGCAGGCGCCGGGCGGTAGGACGGAAGGGCGTGGGCATGGGGCGGCAGGAGAAGGTGGCCACGAGCCTCGCGGGCGCTGTCGGCGTGGACATCGGACGCTCCCTCGCGGGGGTCGACGCGGAACTGGCCCGTCGCTACCCGGGCGACCCGGGCACCCGTCAGCCCGTCCACACCGTCTACGTACCCGCGGACGCCTTCGACGCCGGCACCATCCGCTCCTGGGGCGACCAGGCGCTCGCCGCCCTCGACGAACACGCCCCCGACGCGGGCTCGCTGGCCCGCGCCCTCGGTCTCCCCGACGCGCTGGCGGAGCCGGTGTACGAGCGCGTGCGGGCCAAGCTGGAGCGCGAGCCCGTCGAGGACCTGCGGATCGACTTCGAGGACGGCTACGGCCCGCGCCCGGACGCCGAGGAGGACGAGGCCGCGGCGCGGGCCGCCCGGCTGGTCCACGAGGCGTACGGGAACGGCACCGCCGCGCCGTACATGGGCATCCGGATGAAGTGCCTGGAGGCCGCCGTACGGGACCGGGCGATCCGGACCCTCGACATCTTCCTCACCGGGCTGACGGAGGCGGGCGCTCTCCCCGGCGGCCTGGTGCTGACCCTGCCGAAGGTCACCTACGCGGAGCAGGTCACCGCGATGGTGCGGCTGGCCGAGGAGTTCGAGAAGGCGCGCGGACTGGAGCCCGGCCGGCTCGGCTTCGAGATCCAGATCGAGACCAGCCAGTCCATTCTCGGGGCGGACGGCACCGCCACCGTGGCCCGCATGATCGACGCGGCGGACGGGCGCGCCACCGCGCTGCACTACGGCACCTTCGACTACAGCGCCTGCGTCGGGGTCAGCGCCGCCTACCAGTCGAGCGACCATCCGGCCGCCGACCACGCCAAGGCCGTCATGCAGGTCGCCGCCGCGGGCACGGGCGTACGGGTCTGCGACGGCTCCACCAATGTCCTCCCGGTCGGCCCGACCGCCCAGGTCCACGACGCGTGGCGGCTGCACTACGGCCTCACCCGGCGCGCTCTCGCCCGCGCCTACTACCAGGGCTGGGACATGCATCCGGGACATCTGCCGACCCGGTACGCCGCGGTCTACGCGTTCTATCGCGAGGGACTGGAGCCGGCCGCCGCCAGGCTGGCCGCCTATGCGGCCAGGGCGGGCGGAGACGTACTGGACGAGCCCGCCACCGCGAAGGCGCTCAGCGGCTATCTGCTGCGCGGACTGGACTGCGGCGCGCTCGACACCGGCGAGGTGTCCCGGCTCACCGGTCTGACCCGGGCCGGCCTGGAGGAATTCGCGATCCCCCGCAAGACGGCCCCGACGGCCGCCGCGCCGTAGCGGACCGGACCTCAGCCGTCCGACGGCGGGGGTATCTCCCCTGATCCACGGGCGATCAGCCGGGTCGGTACCACCACCCGCGACGGGGCGTCCGCCGCGCCGTCGAGGCGGCTGAAGAGGCGCTCCGCGGCCGTACGCCCCAGGGTCGCCGCGTCCTGTGCGATGACCGTGACACCGGGGTTCAGCAGATCGGCGAGCTCGATGTCGTCGAAGCCGACGAAGGCGACCGGACGGTGGTGGGCGGCCAGTACCCGTACCGCCGTCACCGTCACACGGTTGTTGCCCGCGAAGATCGCCGTGACCGGCTCCGGCCCCGCGAGCATCGCGATCACGGCGTCACGTACCCGTTCCGGCGCGGTCGTGCCGAGCGAGACCCAGTCGTCGTGGATCTCCAGCCCCGCGTCGGCCATCGCGGTGCGGTATCCGCGCAGCCGCTCGATGGCCGTATGGATCCTGGGCTGGTCGCCGATGAAACCGATCCTGCGGTGGCCGCCGGCGATGAGATGCGCCGCGCCGGAGCGGGCGCCGCCGAAGCTGTCGGAGAGCACCGTGTCCGCGTCGATACGGCCGGCCGGCCGGTCCACGAAGACGGTCGCCACCCCGGCCTTGATCTCGGGCTCCAGATAGCGGTGGTCGTGCCCGGCGGGGATCACGATCAGTCCGTCCACCCGGCGCGCGCACAGCGCCAGCACCAGTTCCTGCTCGCGGTCCGGGTCCTCGGCGCTCGATCCGTTGATGAGCAGCGCGCCATGGGCGCGGGCGACCTCTTCCACGGCGCGGTTCAGAGGGCCGTAGAACGGGTCCGCGAGATCCTCCAGGACCAGACCGATACTGGCGGTACGGCCCTTGCGCAGCACCCGCGCCGAGTCGTTGCGGCGGAATCCCAGCGCCTCGATGGCCTCCTGGACCCGGCGCTCGGTGTCCGGGGTGACACCCGGTTCCGCGTTGACCACGCGCGAGACCGTCTTGAGCCCGACCCCGGCCCGTGCGGCCACGTCCTTCATCGTGGGCCGGTTACCGTATCGGGGCTCGGGGCGGCGGGCGGTGTCTGCCACAGTGCGCTGTCCTGTCGTCGTTTCTTCGGTGATTCCGTCGGGCGGTTCGCCGGGGGATTGCCATCCTCGGCCGTGGCGACGAGCATAGGCCCTGGACAACGTTGTCAGGTGAATGGAGACTGTTCACCGAAGCCGCAGGTCCGTACATCCCCCCATACACGCGGGGATGCCTTATCCCCGGGAGATCCGACCCGATGCATACCGACTCCGTTGTCTCACTCGACATCGGCGGAACCAAGATCGCCGGCGCGCTGGTGGACGGCGGCGGCAGGATTCTCGTACGGGCGCAGCGGCCGACACCCGCGCAGGAGGACGGCGAGACGGTGATGCGGGCCGTCGAGGAGGTCCTCGCCGAGGTCCTGGCCTCCCCGCTCCGGGCGTCGGCCACGGCCGTCGGTATCGGCAGCGCCGGTCCCGTGGACGCCTCCGCCGGTACGGTCAACCCCGTCAACGTGGTGGGCCTGCACGGCTTCCCGCTGGTCGAGCGGGTGGGGCTGGCCACCGGCGGGTTGCCGGTGACACTGGTCGGCGACGGGGTCGCCATGACCGCGGCCGAACACTGGCAGGGCGCGGCGCGCGGCTATGACAACGCGCTGTGCATGGTGGTCTCCACCGGGGTCGGCGGCGGGCTCGTGCTGAACGGGAAGGTCCACGCGGGACCGACCGGCAACTCCGGGCACATCGGGCACATCAGCGTGGATCTGGACGGCGATCGCTGCCCGTGCGGCTCGCGCGGCTGTGTGGAGCGCATCGCCAGCGGGCCGAACATCGCCCGCAGGGCGCTGGAGGGCGGCTGGGAGCCGGGTCCGGACGGTGACACCTCCGCCGCCGCGGTGGCCGCCGCCGCGCGGGCGGGCCATCCGGTCGCCATCGCGTCCTTCGACCGTGCGGCGCAGGCGCTGGCGGCGGGGATCGCCGCGACGGCCACGCTGGTGGAGATCCGTATCGCCGTCATCGGCGGTGGTGTCGCGAACGCGGGCGAGGTGCTCTTCGCGCCGCTGCGCCGCTCGCTCCAGGACTACGCGACGCTCTCCTTCGTCCAGCAGATCAAGATCGCCCCCGCGCTGACGGGCACGGACGCCGGCCTGGTGGGCGCGGCGGCGGCGGCGACGCCGGCACGCCGGCACGAGGCCACGCCGACGACGGTCGCCTGACCCGGGAGGACCGGGCAGAGCCCGCCATGGACCGGACAGCTCCTTCCTGCCCGGGGCGCTCCGGGCCGGACAGGTCCCGGGCCCCGGGCCCCGGGCCCGGACCGGTGCGGGGGCCGGAGGTCCGGCCCGCGTCCAGGGCGGACCGGCGCCCTCGGGACCCGGGGCCCGCTCCGAAGCGGAGAGCCGACGGGTCCTTGCCACCGTCCCGAGCGGGACGGGTCCTTGCCCCGTCCCGAGCGCGGCGCGCGCTCCTGGCGCTGCCCGCACCGGGACCAGGACCTGCGGGAGCGGGGTCCCGTACAGCTCGGGGCGCGGGGCGGGCGCGGCTCGTGGCCGGGCAGTGGCCCGCGTCGGGACCTGGGGCTGCCTGGGATCGGGGGTCCCGTCAAGCGCGGGGGCGCCGGGGCGGGCGGACTCCTGGCCCCGGCTCCGGGCGGGTGCCCCGGCTCCGGGTGCGTGCTGCGGCTCCGGGTGCGTGCCCCGGCTTCGGGCTGGGCCGCCCCGGCTCCGGGTGGGTCAGGCGGTGGAGGTGTCCAGGTCCCGGAGCATCGCCCGGACCCGGTCGAGTTCGGTCTCGGGATGGCCGATGCCGATGAGGACCGTGAGGGCCTGCTGCCAGGAGTCCCGCGCGGCGGACGGCGCACCGGTCGCCTGGTGGGTCTCGCCCAGATGGATCAGGGTCTCCGCCTCGTTGAAGCGGTGGCCCAGCGCCCGGTTGAGCCGCAGACTGCGCCGGTAGCACTCCTCGGCGTTCCCGTAGTCGCCGATCCGCTGGTAGGCGTAGCCCAGGGTGTCCCAGGTGCCCGCCTGGCCGCGTTCGTCGTCGAGTTCCCGCTGCAGTGCCAGGGCCTCCCCGCAGTCGATGACGGCCTGTTGGTAGTCGCCCTGCTGGATACGGTCCCAGCCGAGCGCGTTCAGCGCCCGCGCCCGCCCCGACCGGTGGCCGCTCGACGTGAAGAGGTCGAGGGCCGTCAGATCGTGCTCGAACGCCGCCCGCTCGTCCCCCTCCAGCCCGCACAGCCAGCTCAGGGTGAGATGCGCGTGCGCCCTGCCCGTATCGTCACCGAGATCCGTCGACAGGGCGAGCGCCAGCTCCAGTTCGTCCCGGGCCTCGTCGACGCGGGCGGTCTGGGCGAGGGCCCAGGCCAGTCCGCGGTGGCACTCCGCCCGCGCCGAGCGGTCGTCCAGCCGTACCGCCGCGGCCAGCGCCGCGCGCTGCTCGCTCTCCACCTCGTGCCAGTGCCCGAGCCGCGACTGAAAGGTGAGCGTGGCCCACGCCAGCTGCCACACACGTGTGTCGAGACCGAGACGCGCGGCGTGTTCGACGGCCGCGGTCAGCACCGTGTGCTCGCGGGTGAACCACTCCATCGCCTCGTCGTGGCCGGCGAACCGCTCCGGCGTCAGCCCCTCCGCGGGCGGCGGCAGCGTGAGCGGGTCCCGGTGCGGGAGGAGCAGCCTGTCGGCCGTGTGCGCGGTGTGGATGTAGTGGTCGAGCAGACGGTCGAGCGCGGCGGTGCGCTCGGCCTCCGTGTCGAAGGTCCCGGCGAGTTCGGTCGCGTAGGCGCGCAGCAGATCGTGGCAGGTGTAGCGGTTGGGCGTGTGTTCCTGGACGAGATGCGCGGCGTGCAGGGTACGCAGATGGGCGCGGACGCGCGAGAGCGGAAGTCCGGTGAGACCGGCGGCGGCCGGCAGTCCGATATCGGCGCCCGGTGCCAGACTCAGCAGCCGGAACACCCGGGCCGTGGGCGCGTCGAGAGCCTCGTACGAGGACGCGAAGACCGCCCGGAGGTCGGTCGCCGTCTCACCCGCGTCCAGGGCGTCGAGCCGGGTCGCCGCCTCGTGCAGCTCCGAGGCCAGCGCCGCGAGCGGCAGCGCGGGATTCATCGTGGCGCGCGCGGCCAGGATGCTGATGGCCAGCGGCAGCCCCGCGCAGTGCTCCAGCAGCGTGGCGGCGGCGTCGGGCTCGGCGGCGATCCTGGCGGAGCCGAGGTGGCGCGTCAGCAGTTCGAGCGCCTCCGCCTCGGTGAGGACGTCCAGCGTGACGGGCGTGCCGCCGTGCGCGGCGGTCAGCCCGGTGAGCTGGTGGCGGCTGGTGACCAGGACCGTACAGGTGGGGCTGCCTGGCAGCAGCGGCAGGACCTGGCTGGTGGAGCGGGCGTTGTCGAGCAGGATGAGCAGACGTTTGCCCGCGGTCAGGCTCCGGTAGAGCGCGGCCTGCGCGTCCGGGGCCGCCGGGATCGTGCCCGGGGGCGCTCCGAGGGCCTCCAGGAAGGCGCGTAGCGCCACCGTCGCCGGCAGCGGGGCGCCGGAGGGCGAGAAGCCGCGCAGATCGGCGTAGAGCTGTCCGTCGGGGAAGCACTCCTGGCGGCTGTGGGCCCAGCTCAGGGCGAGCCATGTCTTGCCGATACCGCCGGTGCCGCCGATCGTCGAGATCACCACGGTGCCGCTGTGCTCGGCCCGTGGCTCCAGCAGCCTTCCCAGCCGGGCGAGTTCGCGGCCGCGGCCGGTGAACGTCGGTGGAGGGGCGGGCAGTTGGCGTGGTACGGGAGCGGGCGGCGCCGCCGGCTCCATGGGGGAGCGGGGCACGGGCACGGACTTGTCGAGCGCCGGATCGGCCGTCAGAATCCGCTGGCGCAGCTCGCGCAGCGGCGGCCCCGGGTCGGTGCCCAGCTCCGTGGCGAGCCGTTCCCGGGTCTCCTCGTAGCGGGCGAGGGCGTCGGCGGGCCGGCCGTCGCGGTACAGGGCCAGCATGAGCTGGCCGACCAGCCGTTCGTCCAGCGGATGCGCCTCGACGCGGGTCGCCAGCTCGGCGGGCAGCCCGGTGTGCCGGCCGGACCGTAACCGGATGTCGACCAGGTCCAGTTCGGCGGCGTGTCTCTCCCGGCCCAGGGCCTCGCGCAGGGAGTTGAACCACGGACTGTCCTGCTCGGTGGGGACATCCCCCCGCCACAGCGCGAGCGCCTTCTCGAACAGCGCCTCGGCGTCGGTGTCGTCGGCCGTGCGCGCCCGTTCGACGAGCTCGCGGAAACGGTGCAGATCGACGGCGGACGTGTCGACGGTCAGTACATAGCCGCCGGAGCGCCGCTCGATGTCCGCGTCGCCCGCGGCGGGGGAAAGGGCCTGGCGCAGCCGGGAGATATAGCTGTAGAGGGACGCCTGCGCCCGCTGCGGAGGACGCTCGCCCCATACCCGGTCGATCAGCCGGTCGACCGATACGACCCTGTTCGCGTCGACCATCAGGGCCGCCAGTACACAGCGCTGCCGGGCATGTCCCAGCGCCACCGGCCGGCCGTCGAGCCGTGCCTCGACGCATCCCAGCAAACCGAACTCCACCGGCAATCCGATCACCCCCCTGGCCCGGACCCTAACGCGTCGAAAGTCCGGGCCGACCTGCCGATTCCAGGTTTTCTCAAGGTTGGCCCAAAGTCGGCCAAGCAAAGTAATCCCCGACGCCGGAGCCGATGGGGAGAGCGGCGGGGGAGGGTGCCGGCAACGGCACGGCCGCGACTCGGCTCCGGGGCCGGACCACGAACGGGGGGCGTGGTCCGGCCGGTGTGTGGGGTACGGGGAGGATCGCTTGCGTACGTGGACGGACTCGCGCGACTGCGGCAACGCGGCGAGAGGGCGTGCCGGGCGCGCGTGCCGGGCGTGCCTGCCGTGCCGGGCGTGCCTGCCGTGCCGGACGTCGCGGGCCGGGCGGGACTTCGAAACACGCCCTAGCGGGTCGTCTGGCACGCCACGCGCCGGCTGCCGCGGAACTTCACGCACAGTTCCACGTTGCTGCCCGTGTGCGCCGTGGGCCAGCCATGGGTCAGCGCCTTGCCCGAGCGGGTGGCCATCGCCGTGTCGAGATGCTGTCCGTCGCGGAACAGCGACACCGGTCGGGCGGCGACATGCTCCGGCGGATTGGTCCAGATGCCGGTGACCGCGTTCCGTCCGCCCTCGCCGTCGAGCCGGATACAGATCTGCGGCCCGGAGAAGTGGTGGGTGCAGGCGCTGCTGTCGGCCGCCGCGGGGGGCGCGGTCAGTGAGACCGCGATGCCCGCCAGCGCGAGGGCGAGGGCGGACCGCCGTCCGCGCGGGCGGCGCCCCTGGCCCGTGAGCGCGGCGGGGACGGCCGGAGCGGCCGGTGTTCTGGATATACGCATAACGGATGTCTCCGGGTCGTACGGCGCTCGGGTGCGGGACCGGGTCGGGTGCGTACCGGGGCGCGGACGGCGCCCCCACACACTCCTACGCCTACGGCGCGGACTCGGTCGCCTGCTGCGGCACGATCACGAGGAAGACGTCCGAGGCGAGGTCCATCACGACCTCCGCCGGGGTCCCCTCGTCCCTCCGCGCCCGCGCGAACTCCTCCGCGGGCCAACTGCCGCGCGGTCCTCCCGCGGGAAATTTCTCCAGCACCGTCCGACACATTGGATGCCCCCTTGTCACATCGAGTTCCAACGATGTTCCTCGGGGTTGTGTTACGGCCCAGCATGGACATCGCTTCGTACAGTGGACGTTCCCGGCCTCGGTACGACATCGAACCGGCCACAGCTCGGCCACAGCGCCTCATGTGAGCCCATGGCCCGATCGGCGGGGGTTTCCGGGGCAGGGTGTTGCGGGCAGTCCACTGGAGGCTACGGAAGAGGGGGAACCGTGATCGTGTGGATCAACGGTGCGTTCGGAGCGGGCAAGACCAGTACCGCACGCGAACTGATCGACCTGATCCCGAACTGCACGCTGTACGACCCCGAGCTGATCGGCGGGGAAGTGGAGCAGCTTCTGCCGCAGAAGAGGCTCGCCGAGGTCGGCGACTACCAGGACCTGCCGATCTGGCGGCGTCTGGTGGTCGACACCGCGGCGGCCCTGCTGGCCGAAATGGGAGGGGCGCTCGTCGTACCCATGACCCTGCTGCGGCAGGAGTACCGGGACGAGATCTTCGGCGGGCTCGCCTCCCGCCGTATCCCCGTGTGTCATGTGTTGCTCGCTACGGACGAAACGATCCTGCGAGGACGCATAGCCGCTCGTCAGGTGGCGGAGCACGATCCCGAGGTGAACGAGCGCACCCGGCGGTGGTGCTACGAGCACATCGAGCCGTACCGCGCCGCGCTCGGCTGGCTGACCGGCGACGCCCATGTGATCGACAACACCGGACTCACGGCCCGGGAGACGGCCGTCTCCCTCGCGGCGGCGGTGGAGACCGGCGAGGCCGGCGTCAGCGAGATCGTCCAGACGCCCGAGCCGACCGCCGAGACCGTCGCCGCCGGGGTGCTGCTCTTCGACGAGCAGGACCGGGTGCTGCTCGTGGATCCCACGTACAAACCCGGCTGGGAGTTCCCCGGCGGGGTGGTGGAGGCGGGCGAGGCGCCCGCGCGGGCCGGGATACGGGAGGTCGCCGAGGAGATAGGCATAGAGCTGACCGAGGTGCCCCGGCTGCTGGTGATCGACTGGGAACCACCGCGCCCGCCGGGATACGGCGGGCTGCGGCTGATCTTCGACGGCGGGCGGCTGCCCGCGCGACTGGCCGGCACACTGCTGCTGCCCGGACGCGAACTGAGGGGCTGGCGCTTCGTCGGTGAGGAGGAGGCGGCGGGGCTGCTGCCGCCGGCGCGGTACGAGCGGCTGCGCTGGGCGCTGCGCGCGCGGGAGCGCGGGACGGTACTCAACCTGGAGGACGGTGTCCCGGTCGGCCGACCCCGGCCGGGACTCCGTCCTGCGAATTGAGGCACGGCCCGCCGCGCGCTCCGGCACCGTCCGCTCCGGCACCGTCCGCTCCGGCTTCGGCTTCGGAGACTCAACCCCGCTTGGAGCCCGCGTAGTTGAGCAGGAAGTGCGCCTCGGCCACCGAGAGCCGCCGCAACTCCTCCGGGGAGACACTCTCGTTCACCGCGTGGATCTGCGCCTCCGGCTCGCTCAGCCCGATCAGCAGGATCTCCGCACTCGGATACAGCGCGGCCAGGGTGTTGCAGAGCGGAATGGAACCGCCCTGACCGGCCGTCTGCATGTCCTGTCCCGGGTACGCGACCCGCATCGCGTCCGCCATCGCCGTGTACGCCGGGCTCGACGTGTCCGCGCGGAACGGCTCGCCCTGGCCGACGTGTTCCGTCGACACCCGCGCCCCCCACGGCGTGTGCTTCTCGATGTGCGCGGTCAGCAGCTTCGTCGCCTCGGCCGCGTCCTGGCCCGGCGGTACGCGCAGACTGACCGTCGCCCGCGCGCTCGCCTGGATGGACGGCGTGGCACCGACCACCGGCGGGCAGTCGATGCCCAGCACGGTGACGGCGGGACGCGCCCAGACCCGGTCGCCGACCGAGCCGTGGCCGATCAGACCGACCCCGTCGAGCACCTTGGCGTCCGCGCGGAAGTCGGCCTCCTCGTAGACGAGTCCGTCCCAGTCGGCGTCCGCGGCCAGCCCGTCCACCGTCGTGGAACCGTCCTCGGCCCGCAGCGAGTCCAGCACCCTGATCAGGGCGGCGAGCGCGTCGGGCGCGGCTCCGCCGAACGATCCCGAGTGCAGATTGCCTTCGAGCGTGTCGATCCGTACGCGCAGCATCGTCATCCCGCGCAGGGTGGCGGTGACCGTGGGCAGCCCCAGCCGGAAGTTCCCGGTGTCGCCGATGACGATGGTGTCGGCGGCGAGCAGCTCAGGGTGGGCCTCGGCGTACCGTTCGAGACCCCCGGTGCCCTGTTCCTCCGAACCCTCGACGATCACCTTGACGGTCACCGGGACGCCGCCGTTGGCCTTGAGGGCGCGCAGCGCGAGCAGGTGCATCAGGAAGCCGCCCTTGCAGTCGGCCGCGCCGCGCCCGAACCAGCGGCCGTCACGTTCGGTCAGCTCGAAGGGGGGCGTCAGCCAGTCCGACTCGTCGAGCGGCGGCTGTACGTCGTAGTGCGCGTAGAGCAGCACCGTCGGGGCGTTCTCGGGGCCGGGCAGCAGACCGTAGACGGACTGTGTACCGTCCGGGGTGTCGAGGACGGAGACATCCTGGAACCCTTCGGCGCGCAGCGCGTCGGCCACCCACACCGCGGCGGCCTCGCACTCGCTCCTGGGGAACACCGCTGGATCCGCCACCGAACGGAAGGCCACCAGTTCCGCGAGCTCGGTACGGGCACGGGGCAGCAGGGACGCCACGGTCTCGGCGATCGGATTGGCGGTCATGGGCACGCTCCTGGTGGGTGCGTCGTTGTCACAGTAGGGGTACGTCGAAGGGTTCAGCAGATCCTCCCACAGCGGGCTTGCCGGGCCAGCGCCGTAGGATGCCGTTCGACAACAGGGGCCACCGGTCGGATCAGGAGCAGAAGCACATCGTGAGCAGCGAGAACGCAGACGCCGGAAGCGAGCACGACGAGCCGGTATGGGATGTCGTCGTGGTCGGCGCAGGGCCGGCGGGAGCCTCCGCGGCATACGCGGCGGCGGTCGCGGGCCGTCAGGTGCTGCTGGTTGAGAAAGCCGAGTTGCCCCGCTACAAGACCTGCGGGGGCGGGATCATCGGGCCCTCGCGCGACGCGCTGCCGCCGGGCTTCGAGCTGCCGCTCAGGGACCGCGTCCACGCGGTGACGTTCTCGCTGAACGGAAAGCTGGCCCGCACCCGCCGTTCCAAGCGGATGCTCTTCGGACTGCTCAACCGCCCGGAGTTCGACGCGAGTCTGGTGGAGCACGCCCAGAAGGCCGGTGCGGTGCTCCGTACGGGTGTGACGGTCTCCCGGGTCGAGCAGCACGGCCCCGCCGTGCCCGACCGCCGCACGGTCGCCGTCGTCCTCGCCGACGGTGAGACGGTGCTGGCGCGTGCCGTGGTCGGGGCCGACGGCAGTGCGAGCCGGATAGGCGCGCATGTCGGGGTCAAGCTCGACCAGGTGGATCTGGGTCTGGAGGCGGAGATCCCGGTGCCGCCGACGGTCGCGGAGGACTGGGCGGGACGGGTGCTCATCGACTGGGGCCCGCTGCCCGGGAGTTACGGGTGGGTGTTCCCCAAGGGGGACACGCTCACGGTCGGGGTGATCTCGGCGCGGGGCGAGGGCGCCGCGACCAAGCGCTATCTGGAGGACTTCATCGCCCGGCTCGGGCTGGCCGGGTTCGAGCCGTCCATCTCGTCGGGGCATCTCACCCGCTGCCGCAGCGACGACTCACCGCTCTCGCGCGGCCGGGTGCTGGTGTGCGGGGACGCGGCGGGGCTGCTGGAGCCCTGGACCAGGGAGGGGATCTCCTTCGCCCTGCGGTCCGGGCGGCTGGCGGGGGAGTGGGCGGTACGGATCTCCGAGGCGCACGACGCCGTGGACGCGCGCCGTCAGGCGCTGAACTACGCGTTCGCGATCAAGGCCGGTCTCGGTGTGGAGATGGGCGTCGGCCGGCGGATGCTCGCGATCTTCGAGCGCCGGCCGGGGCTGCTGCACGCGGCGATCACCGGTCTGCGCCCGGCCTGGAACGCGTTCGCGGACATCGCCCGGGGCTCGACCTCGCTGGCCGGGCTCGTACGGAACCATCCGCTGGCCCGGCGCGCGCTGGATGTGCTGGACCGCAGGCAGGCGGCGTCGGCCGCGATGACCGAGGAGAGCGCGCCGGAGACCGTCGCCGCGTCGGAGGCGGGCGCGAAGGAGTGAGCCGCCGGCCGCGGCCCGAGTCTGCCTTCCGCGCGTCCGTCCGGCGCGGGTCCGTTCGCCGCGCGCCCCTCGGCCACGCGTTCCTCCGTCGCGTGACCCTTCCTCGCGCGTTCGTTCGTCACGCCTCTTTCTGATCAGGAGTCCGTCCTGATCAGAAAGACGGGGTGGTCGGGCGCCGCCGCGAGGATCTCCGCGTCCGAGGACTTCGCGGTCACCCCCTGGAAGTACTGGTTGACCTCCCAGCCCCAGCGCTCCAGATAGGTGCGCAGCACCGCGAGCTTCTCGCCGTCGGGGATCTCGGTGGCGGTGAACGTCCGGATCCTGCGGCCCACCCGAAGCTCACCGCCGCCCGCGGCACGCATGTTCCGTACCCACTGCGAGTGGCCGCGGGCCGAGATCAGGTACTGGCCGCCCCCGTAGGTGTGCGGGTTGACGGGGATGCGCTGCATCTGGCCGCTCTTACGGCCCCGTACGGACAGCTCCGCCGTGCCCAGCACACTCACCCCATGCCGGGCGAGCCGCCCGACCAGGCTGTTCAACCTGACACCGAACGCGCCGGCCTTGCGGTAGTACGGCTCCGACATGGTGACTCCTCTGAGATTGTGAGAGCGGTGCTCTCGCTTGAGAGCAGTGTGCACCGAAGGAGTGCTCCTGAGCAAGAGCAGTGCTCTCGATTTAGGGCGATGCTCCGGAACATGGCACACTGCTCTCCATGACGACGATCCGTGGAGCCAGGGAACGAGCCCGTACCGAAGTCACGGCGGCCATCAAGGACGAGGCGCGCAGACAGCTCGCGGCCGAGGGCGCGGCGAGGCTCTCACTCCGTGCCGTCGCCCGTGAGCTGGGCATGGTGTCGTCCGCGCTCTACCGCTACTTCCCCAGCCGGGACGATCTCCTGACGGCACTGATCATCGACGCCTACGACGCGGTCGGCTCGGCCGCCGAACAGGCCCTCGCCACCGCCGGGGACTTCGCCGTCCGCGCCGCTCCCGTGTCCTCCGGTTCCGCCGAGTCCGCCGATGCCATCGAGTCCGCCGATCCCGCCGAGCCGGTCGATCATGTCGGCCGCTGGACCACCGTCTGCGCGGCGGTACGGGCCTGGGCCCTCGCCCATCCGCACGAATACGCGCTGATCTACGGCTCTCCCGTACCCGGCTACTCGGCGCCCCAGCTCACCGTCGCGCCCGCGTCCCGCGTCGCCCTCACACTGATCTCCGTAGCCCAGGACGCCCACCGCGCGGGCGGGATCACACTTCCCGCGCTCTCCGACGAACTGCGCCCGGAGGCGGAACGGCTGACCGCGCGATTCGATTTCGGTCTGCCGCCGGAGGTGGTGGCGGCGCTGGTGGCGTCCTGGGCGGAGCTCTTCGGTCTGCTCTCGTTCGAGGTCTTCGGCCAGTTCAACGATCTCGTCGAGGCCCGTGACCAGCTCTTCGCGCAGGCCACGCGACGCCTGGCGCT
Source organism: Streptomyces sp. NPDC055025 (assembly GCF_053608565.1). Taxonomy (NCBI): domain Bacteria; kingdom Bacillati; phylum Actinomycetota; class Actinomycetes; order Kitasatosporales; family Streptomycetaceae; genus Streptomyces; species Streptomyces sp. NPDC055025. The sequence goes on along the minus strand of NZ_JBSGVS010000071.1, from coordinate 31,503 downwards.
CAACGTCGGACTGCCCGAGGCAGGAGTGCGGGGCGCCGGTCCTGCCGTCGGCGCCGTTCCCGGCGGCGTCGCCGGGTCCTGAGCTTGTCCGATGTCCGTGGCGTCCGCCGTGGACCGGGCCGTACCGCGGACCGGGCCGTACTCCTCAGGGAGTATGTGTGATCGCCACGCACGGCTGACGCCCGGACCCCTGGGCCGGTCTAGCGTGACCGGTATGGAAGAGCAGCCCACCCGCCGGGACCGGGCCGGCGGCGGTCCCGCCGGCCGCCGCGGCGGTCCGCCCTGGCCGCAGGGGCCGCGGGGCGGACGACCCTGGTCGCGGGGGCCGCGGGGCGGACCGCCGTTCCGGCTGCCTCGGGGACGCGACGGCGGGCCGGGCAGCGGGTCCGGCGGCGGACCCGGTGTCGGACCGGGCGGCGGACCGGGCCGCGCCGGGCCGGGCGGTGGGTCCGGCCGGTGGTCCGGGCATGGCATCGCTGGCCGTTCCGGCGGGGGTCCCGGCCGGCGGTCCGTCGAGCCCGCCCTGTGGTCCGGCGGCGGCTTCGGCCTCCGGCCCGGCGCCGGGTGGCCGGGCCGGAGGCCGCCCTGGCCCTCGACCCTGTTCCTGGCCGTCTTCGTCCTCGTCGGAACCGCCTTCGCCGCGGCCGACCAGCACGGCGAGCGTCTCCCCCTCGACATCTACGCGCGGCTGCTGCTGCTCGCGGGACCCGCCCTGCTGCTCTTCCGCCGCCGCCACCCCGTCGTCTCCGTCTTCGGCGTCTCGGCGAGCACCCTGGTCTACTTCGCGGCCGGCTATCCGTACGGACCGGTCTTCATCACCGTCGGAGTGGCCTGCTTCGCCGCGATCGTCGAGGGCCACCGGCGGGCGGCGGGGTGGGCCGTCGGACTGCTCTGGGCCGGCCATGTGCTCATCGCGCACTGGCTCTACCGGTGGCTGCCCCCGCGGCACGACCGCGCCGCGCCCTGGGGACAGGAACTCGTCATCGCCGCCTTCGTGTTCGCCCTCTGCGCGGCCTCCGACGTCATCCGGGTCCGCAGGGAGCAGTGGGCCAGGGAGGGCGCCGAGCGGCAGGCGGCCGAGAAGCGCAGACAGAACGAGGAGCGGCTGCTGATCGCCCGTGAGCTGCATGACGTGCTCGCCCACTCCATCTCCGTCATCAATGTCCAGGCGGGCGTGGGGCTCGCCCTGCTGGACTCCGACCCGGAACAGGCCCGTACGGCGCTCACCACCATCAAGGCGGCGAGCAAGGAGGCGCTGGGCGAGGTACGGCAGGTCCTCGACACGCTCAGAACCCCCGGCGACGCCCCGCGCGCCCCCGCCCCCGGACTCGACCGGCTGCCCGAACTCGTCGAACAGGCCGCGGCGGCCGGACTCACCGTCGAGATCCTGCGCGACGGACGCCCGGTCGCACTGCCGCCCGGTGTCGATCTGGCCGCCTTCCGTATCGTCCAGGAGGCGCTGACCAATGTGGTGCGCCACTCCGTGTCCCGTACGGCACAGGTCCGGGTCGGCCACACGCCCGGACTGCTCGAACTCGGTGTCGACGACGCGGGCCCCGCGGCCGGTGGGGACGCCGGTGGCACGGGCAACGGGCTGGTGGGAATGCGCGAGCGTGCCGCCGCGCTCGGTGGCACGATCGAGGCCGGACCGCACCCCGGCGGAGGGTTCCGTGTCCGGGCGACGATTCCCCTGAGGACCGACGAGTGACCGTTTCCCCCGAGGACCGAGGAGGGACCGTTGAGAGACCGAGGAGTGATCGTTGAGGACCGAGTCGGGAGAGGAGCGAGCGTGGGCGTGATCCGTGTGCTGCTCGCCGACGACCAGTCGCTGGTGCGGGCGGGGTTCCGCGCACTGCTCGACGCCCAGCCGGACATCGAGGTCGTCGGAGAGGCCGCCGACGGCGAGGAGGCGCTGCGCCGGGTACGCGAACTCCGGCCCGACGTGGTGCTGATGGACATCCGGATGCCACTGCTGGACGGTCTGGCGGCCACCCGCGGGATCACCGGGGCCGACGGGCTCGACCAGGTGAAGGTGGTCATGCTCACCACCTTCGAGCTCGATGAGTACGTCTTCGAGGCGATCCGCTCCGGCGCCTCCGGCTTTCTGGTCAAGGACACCGAGCCGGATGAACTGCTGCGCGCGGTACGGGCGGTGGTGGCGGGGGACGCGCTGCTCTCGCCGGGGGTGACGCGCAGGCTCATCGCCGAGTTCGCGTCCCGCTCCAAGGTCCCGACGGATGTCGCGGGGCTGGCCGAACTGACCGAGCGTGAGCGGGAGGTGATGGCCCTGGTCGGTATCGGGCTCTCCAACGAGGAGATCGCCCGACGGCTGGTCGTCAGCCCGCTCACGGCCAAGACGCATGTCAGCAGGACGATGGTGAAGCTGGGCGCCCGCGACCGCGCCCAACTGGTCGTTCTCGCCTATGAGTCGGGGCTCGTACGACCGGGGTGGCTCGGCTGAGCTTGCGGGGCGGTCGCCGGCCCGGACGGGCCGGTTCCACCGCCTGTGCCCCTCCGCCGGGGGAAACGCCAGAGGACCTGGACGACCCGCCCCACGAAGGCGAGAGCCGCCACGACCGCGCCGGTACGCCGGAAGAACTCCGCCTCCGGCAGCTCGAAATACCACGCGGGGCCCGCGACGGCGGCGAACACCAGCCCTGCCACGAGGGCCCCCGTCACCACGGCGAAGCCGATCTCGACCGTGATGACATCCCGCTCGGCATCGCTCCGTGTCCCCATGAACAGAGTCTGGCGTCCTCCCTGAGCGATGGGAAGACGCCCCGCCCGGACGACGGCGGACGCGTCGCGTATGTCAGGTGTCAGGCCTCGCGCGGGTGCGAGGGCCGCCGCGGGTCGCGCAGCAGCCGTACGGAACCACCCAGCGCCGCCGCCTGGATCAGGACCGAGAGCACCAGCGCGGGATAGACGAACGCGGCGGAGTCGGCGAACGTGCCGCCGACCAGCTCACCGCCCATGAAGAAGACGAAGACGGTCGGCGCCGCGAGGAAGAACAGCCACACTCCCGCGAACGACGCGTCCTGGTGCTGTACGAAGAGGGTGTCGACCGCGACGAAGACGGTCGTCGCCGCGACCAGACCGAGATAGACCTGGGACACGCGGTTCCCGAAGGTCAGCCGCGCGAGTGTGGTCAGCAGTCCAGAAGCCATGATCTTCTCCCTGAGGTGTGATGGTTCCAGGGTGCGCCGGATGGAACAGCTGTGCCTGAGTACGCCTACTCACCTGGCCACTCCCTCCGCTCAGGCGCCCGGTCCGCTCACCCGCGCGTGCCGGTGTCCGTGCCGGCGCCCGCTCCTTCACGCCTGCTCGTTCCGGGCTCGTTCACGCCTGCTGGGGTGCCTGCCGACGAGGCGGCCGACGCGCCGGCTCCGCCGATACGTTCCGCGCGGCGTGGGCGACGACCGCGGCGGCCGCCGCCAGCAGCGCGACGGTGGTCAGGGCGAGCGGCAGCGAGAACCAGTCCGCCAGGAAACCGATCGCGGGCGGGCCCAGCAGCATCCCGCCGTACCCCAGCGTGGACGCGGTGGCGACACCACCGGGTCCCGCCAGCGCGCCCGCGCGGCCGACGGCCACGGGGAAGATGTTGGCGAGGCCGAGCCCGGCCACGGCGAAGCCCGCCAGGGCCGCCCAGGCGGTCGGCGCGAGGGCGCCGAGGAGCATTCCGAGCGCGGCGGTGAGACCGCCGAGGACCAGGACGCGGTTCTGGCCGAGCCGCTCCAGCAGGACCGTGCCGGAGAGCCGTCCCGCCGTCATGGCGAGGGCGAAGAGGGAGTAACCGGCGGCGGCGAGCCCGGGGGAGGCGTCGAGGTCCTCGGTGAGATGGAGCGCGCTCCAGTCGGCCATGGCCCCCTCGCCGTACGCCGTGCACAGGGCGATCACCCCGAGGAGCAGAACCACCCGCCGGGTGCTCCGCTCACGTCCGCGCGGCGCGTGCGCGACACCCGCCCCGGCACCGGGGACGGACGCCGGTACGGGTGCGGAGACGGGCCCCGGTACGGGTGCGGGTGCGGCCTCTCGCAGCAGCACGGGCCCGGTCACCGCGGTCACCAGCAGTCCCGCACCGGTCAGCAGCAGAAGGTGGACGGTGGGGGAGAGACCGCCCGCGACCAGCCCGCCGAGCCCGGCCCCCACCATCCCGCCGAGGCTGTACGCCGCGTGGAAGCCGGAGATCACCGGCCGCCGCAGGGCCGCGACGAGATCGACGGCCGCGCTGTTCATGGAGACGTTGAGGGCACCGTAGGCCGTGCCGAAGAGCAGCAGCACCAGACCGAGCGTCAGGGCCGAGTGCGCCCGCGGCGGCAGCGCGATGCTCAGCGAGAGCAGCACCATGGACACCACCGTCACGGGATGGCTGCCGAACCGCTGACAGAGCCGCCCGGTGAACACCATCGTGACGACGGCACCCGCGGATACGCCCAGCAGGGCGAGCCCGAGATCGCTCTCGGAGGCCCCCGTCCGCTCCTTGATGGCGGGAATACGGACCACCCAGCCGGCGAACAGGAAGCCGTCGAGGGCGAAGAAGACGGTCAGCGCGGTACGGAGCCGGGACAACGAGGAGCGCGCCGCGGGGTCCTTGTCGTCGCCCCCCGAGACGGCCGTCCCTACTTTGTTTAGACGCGGCACAAAATGAGAATAGGCGCGGGGAGCGATCCGTACAAGCCGCGGCCAAGGACGTCGTCACGCCTTCGGATCATGGGAGACTCGCCTCCATGAACGGCAAGGGCACCACTACCCGGACGAGGCTGGAGAGAGGCCGCGGCGCGCTCGGCCCTGCACTGGAACTGGTTCATACGGGCCGCGCGCCCACCCGGGCCGTGCTCACCGCGGAGCTGGGTGTCACCCGCGCCACCGCCGGAGCGGTCGCCGCGGAGCTGGAGGCTCTCGGTCTGATCCGGGTCGACTCGCGGCCCGGCGCCGCCGCGGGCTCCCAGGGACGGCCCTCGCACCGCCTGTCGGTCGACGACAAGGGCCCCGTCGCCCTCGCCGCCCAGGTGCACGTCGACGGCTTCCGGGTCGCGCTGGTCGGGCTCGGCGGCCGTATCGTCGCCACCGCTCCCGGCTGCGGTACGGTCTCGCCCGACCCCGCGCAGGTGCTCGGGGAGGCCGTGGAGGCCGGGGCCGCGCTGCTGAGTGCCACCGGACGGCGCTGTGTGGGCGCGGGCCTCGCCGTGCCCTCGGCCGTCGCCGAGCCCGGGGGCACCGCCCTCAACCCGCTGCACATCGCCTGGTCGGCCGGCGCCCCGGTCCGGGACGTCTTCGCCGAACGGGTACGCGCGGCCGGTATCGAGGGCCCCGCCTTCACCGGTAACGACGTCAATCTCGCCGCCCTCGCCGAGCACCGGCACGGCGCCGGCCGCGGTGCCCAGCATCTGCTCTGTGTCGCCACGGGACACCGAGGTGTCGGTGGCGCGCTCGTCCTCGACGGGCGTCTGCACACCGGCAGTTCGGGCCTCGCCCTGGAGGTCGGCCATCTCACGGTCAACCCGGAGGGACGGCCCTGCTACTGCGGGGGTAAGGGCTGTCTCGATGTCGAGGCCGACCCGCTGGCCTTCCTCACCGCCGCGGGCCGCGCGCCGGGCCCCGAGGTCTCCCTGCTCCAGCAGTCGCGCGATCTGCTCCGTACGGAGTACGCCGATCCCGCCGTACGCCGGGCCACCGAGGAACTGATCGACCGGCTGGGGCTGGGTCTCGCCGGGCTGGTCAATATCCTCAACCCCGACCGGATCATCCTCGGCGGGCTCCACCGCGAACTGCTCGACGCGGACCCGGAGCGGCTGCACGCGGTCGTGGCCGACCGCAGTCTGTGGGGCCGCGGCGGCGGCGTACCGATTCTGCCCTGCACCCTCGACCACAACAGCCTGGTGGGCGCGGCCGAGGTGGCGTGGCAGCCGGTGCTGGACGATCCGCTGGGCGCGCTCGCCGGTTGAGCGCCGGTCCGGTGGACGGTCCGCCGGGCACGCTCGGCCGGGGGCCGGGGGCCGGGCACGCTCACCCGCTGACTTGCGGGCGCGCTCACTCGCCGAGTTCCGCGCGCTGCGGCTGTGACAGATGCAGGACCTGGTAGCGGTCGCCCACCTCGCGCGGGGTCTCGTGCTCCCACAGCGTGAAGTGGACCAGCTCCCAACGGCGGGGATCGAGCGCCAGCGCCGCGCTCACGACCCCGTCGAGACCGGCCAGCCGCTCGGTCTCCCGTACCGCCGCGTCGGCCGACGCGCGCAGGGCCGTGCCCTCGGGGAGGTGCTGGCGACGGCGTACGGCCGTGCGCGGCACGCTCGTCTGGGCAGGGCCCTCCACATGGAGCAGACCTGTCCAGTAGCGCACCACCGGCCGCCCGAAGTCCCGCACGAGACCGTCGAATCCGGCCCCCAGGAGGAACGCGTTCATCGCGTCGGCGGCGTTCCAGATGTAGAACGGCGCGTACTGGTTCACCGGCGAGCCGTCGGCGAGCTCGCGGATCAGATACGCCTTCAGGCCGAGCCCTGGAAAGTCGTCCAGGAGCGGGCCCTTGTCCACGACGCGTTTGCGGATGATTCCCATGTCGTAGTCGGCGGGAAGGGTGATCTCGTACTGCATGGTGTGCATCGGTGCTCCCTGTCCTGAGATATGAGTGGTGCCGCACCGGTCCGGGGCACTCTCTAGGTTCGGCGCGCGTCGGGGGCGAGCAGCGCGAGCAGTCCGCGCACGCCCGCGTCGAAGGCCGCGGGTGAGCCGGTGGCGCGGGCCATGACATAGCCGCCCTGGACGGTCGCGATCACGGTCGACGCGATCTCCGCCGGAACGAGACCGGCGGCGAACTCGCCCTGTCTCTGGCCCTCTTCGACGATTTCGGACAGCCGGCCCCGCAGCCAGTCGACCGTCTCGTCGACCGGGGCCCGGAGGGTGTCGTCGGCGATGATGTCGGGGTCCATCGTGAGCCGTCCGATCGGACAGCCGCGCAACACATCGCGCTCGCGCAGCAGATACGCCGAGATCCGGCCGTACGCCGAACCGTCCCCGCCGAGCGTCGCCTCGGCCGTCGCCCGGAGTTCCGCGGCGGTACGCCGTATCGCGGCCAGCGCCAGCGCGGGCTTGCCCGTGAAGTGGTGGTACATGCTGCCCTGGCCCGCATCGGCCCGCTGCTGGATCGACTTGGGGCTGGTGCCCACATAGCCCCGGTCCCACAGCAGCTCGCGGGTGGCCTCGATCAGACGCTCGGAAGTGCTCACACGATAACCGTACATACTAGTAGGTACAGAATCCAGCGCGAGTTCGGCGGGGGAGCGGCGCGCGAACGGGGCGCACTTCCGAAGGTGGTACGTGTACGGCCGGCCGGGCGCACCGCCCCGCTTGCCGCGCCGCGTGGGACCGCGGTGGACCATTCGGGTGGCCCCCGGACCCGCGCGCTCACCGGACCGGTCCTGAGACGCGCGCTGTCAGCTCGCGCGCGGTCAGCTCACCGTGACCGACCGGACCGTGGCGGCCCTGTGCTCGCCGGCCAGAGCGCCGGACTCGAAGCCCGGGAACGGGCCTTCGGTCGTCGCTCCGTACACCGGACGCAGGGCCAGGCAGAGTGCGGCCGGCGGCGTGGGGAGCGTGAACCAGATGCTCTTGCCCGTATCGCCCCGGGCGCGCACGCCCCAGCTCTCGCTCACGGCCGCGATCAGTGCGAGACCGCGGCCGCCTGTGTCGAAGGGATTGGCACGATTGACCGTCGGTATCCGGGGGTCGTGGTCACTGACCGAGACCATGAGGCGTTCGAGCAGCAGCTCGATGTCGACGGTGCACAGCTTGTCGGGCTGCGCGTGGCGGTGGACGTTGGTCAGCAGCTCGGTGACGCCGAGTGCCGCTTGGTCGATCAAGGGATCGAGATGCCAAGAACGCAATTGCGCGGAGATGATTCTGCGGACCTGACCGATCCGCGACGGCAGGGCCTGGAGCTCCACCGTGCAATGCCTGCGGGGCTGGCTGATCACGGCTGCGACTCCCCGAAATGAGGTCCGGAAGACGACGAAGGATCGGATCCAGCAACTCGCTCGCTGGCTCGCTGCTGTTCCCGGCCCGGCGGGGCTGGATCGCAGTGTTACCGCCGGTTCACCCTGAGTGATGTGAGACCAGAGTGAACCAGGGGACCCGGCTTCGCAACTCGCGGCGGATCAAAGGCCGGTCGTGTCTTCCGGGGTGGGCCGGACGTGCTGCCGCAGGGTCACGCGCTCTTACGGCTCGCCCGGCTGACGGCCTCCATGAACCGCTTGGCCAGCGCCGGGGCGTCGGGTCTGCGATCGCGCTGTCCCATGGTCAGCCGGTAGCGGATCCCGTTCACGGTGGCGACCGTGGAGCCACGGCCCGCGAACCAGGGCCTCGCCGCCCGTACGGCCCGCAGCGGCGCGCTGTCGATCACCCGGCCGTAGCTGGTCAGCAGAGCCAGCCTGCCGTCCTGGATGAGGACTTGACCCGCCGTGGTCAGTGAGCGGGGCCACCGTTCTATCCGTACCCCGCGCGCGTCGAACTCCGGCTCCGCCATGGTCCTCAGCCCCCTCTGTGCAGACCGCTCACAGCAGTCTGCCCAAGTATGCGCATGGACACCAGAGCGCATCGCGCACAGGGTCTCCAAGGCATCGCTATGGCTCCCCAAAGGGGACGTTTGCGCAGGTGGTAGGGGTACCTTCAGGAGGGGGACGACGAGACGAGGACCACGGGGATGACGCGACGAGACAGGGCGGGAACGGGCGGCGCCACGGCAGGGGCCGATGGCATGACGGCGGGCGGGCCCATGACGGCGACCGGCGCCACGCCGGTCGCCGGTGCCGGGGCGGCGGGCGGTGCCGGGGCGGCGGGCGACGGTGGCGTCAGGGCGACCGTCGACGTGGACCGCAGCGACGCCGAGTACCGCGCGTGGCTCAAGGAAGCCGTACGGAAGGTCCAGGCCGACGCCAACCGCTCCGCCGACACCCATCTGCTGCGCTTCCCGCTGCCCGAGGAATGGGGCATCGATCTCTATCTCAAGGACGAGTCGACCCATCCGACCGGCAGCCTCAAGCACCGGCTCGCCCGCTCGCTCTTCCTCTACGGTCTGTGCAACGGCTGGATCCGCCCCGGCAAGCCGGTGATCGAGGCGTCCAGCGGCTCCACGGCGGTCTCCGAGGCGTACTTCGCGAAACTGATCGGGGTGCCCTTCATCGCGGTCATGCCCCGTACCACCAGCGCCGAGAAGTGCCGGCTGATCGAATTCCACGGCGGGCGCTGTCACTTCGTCGACGACTCGCGGAAGCTGTACGAGGAGTCCGCGGGCCTGGCCGCCAGGACCGGCGGCCACTACATGGACCAGTTCACCTACGCGGAGCGCGCGACGGACTGGCGCGGCAACAACAACATCGCCGAATCGATCTATCAGCAGCTCAAGTTGGAGCGCTATCCGGAACCCGCCTGGATCGTCGCCACGGCCGGGACCGGCGGCACCTCGGCGACCATCGCGCGCTATGTGCACTACATGCAGTACGACACCCGGATCTGTGTCCCGGACCCCGAGAACTCGTGCTTCTTCGACGGCTGGACCCGCAACGACGCGCAGGCGCGCAGCGAGCACGGCTCCCGGATCGAGGGCATCGGCCGGCCGCGGATGGAACCGAGCTTCGTGCCGGGTGCCGTCGACCGGATGATGAAGGTGCCGGACGCGGCGAGCGTCGCCGCCGTGCGCGCGCTGGAACGGGCCATCGGACGGAAGGCGGGCGGCTCCACCGGCACGGGGCTCTGGAGCGCGCTGAAGATCGTGGCGGAGATGGTCGCGGAGGGACGGCACGGCAGTGTGGTCACGCTGCTCTGCGACCCCGGCGACCGGTATCTCGACAAGTACTACTCGGACGCCTGGCTCGCCCGGCAGGGCCTGGACATCGCCCCGTACACGGTCACACTGGACCACTTGCTGGCCAACGGCGTCTGGCCCGAGGGCGCCTGAGCCCCCGGACGGCCAGGCCTCCGGACGCCCGGCTCCTCGGGCGTTCAGGGACCCGGGCTCAGGCTTTCGCGAGGCGTCGGTCGAGGGCGCGTACCGCCTGCCGGAAGGTGCGGCCCAGGGCCGGGCGGGCCAGCCGCAGAACGGTGCGGTACACCGCCGTCCCGTCCGTGGCCACGGTCCACCGCACCCGGGTGCCCCTGCCCGCCGGTGCCAGCCGCCACGCCTCCAGCAGGGCGCGTACGCCGGGTGCGTCGGTCTCGTCGGTGCGATACGCGTAGAGCACATCCGGCTGGGCGGCCAGCACCGTCTCCCGGAAGTGTGAACCGCCCCGGAGCTGGACCGTACGGCCCTCCGCGGTGGGCGTCGCGGCGGTCACCGCGCTGAACCACTCGGGCCAGGACTCCGTTTCGGTGGCGAGCGCCCGGTAGACCGCTTCCGGCGGCGCGGTCAGCAGGCCCGTGTACACCAGGCGCACGGGTGCGGACTCGGCGAATCCCAGTTCCACGGAACGGAGTTGGCGGGCCATGGACAGCACATCCCTGACGGCGTCGAAGGGTGGGACCGCACACTTTAGTGCGTGGTACGAGACGATCGCGCTGGTCCGTCGCGCAGCAAACGGCTGACGGCGCGGCCGAACACGAGATGCCCCGCGCGTGCGGTCAGGGCGTCGAGCGGCCGTGGCAGTGGACGGATCCGCAGCTCCTCCTCCCAGCGGACCCGGGTGACGGATCCCGCCCCGTCCTCGTCGTCCACGTACACATGGATCTCGGCCCAGCCCATGACGGCCCTGCCGCGCTTCTCCAGCCGGCAGTGGCCCGGGACGCCCGGCGCGGGCGGCTGCCAGCGGACGACCTCCATCGGATCGTCGAACCTGGCCGGTCCGAGTCCGCTGCGGGCGACGAAGACCGTTCCGACGCGGGTGGGGCCGGGGGTCAGGACGGAGATCTCCGTCAGCGGCACCTGTCCCGAGTGCGCCGGCCAGTCGGTGAGCCGATGCCAGGCCTCGTCGGGGGAGAGCGGTGTGGTGCGGTCGATACGGAAGGCGCTCACGCCCCGATCGTAGGCCGGACGGACCCCACCCGCGCGGCCCGGACCGCCTGCCGACCCGGGCCAGCGGCCCGGTGCCGCGCCGACGCGCGCGCCCGTACGCCTCCACCCGTGCGTGCGCCTCCCGGCGGGCCCGCGACTCCGTCCGCGTCCGGCGAGCGCTCAGGCGTCCCGCGGCGGTTTGATGTCCTCGGACTCGCCCGCCACCACCAGACCCGGGAGCAGCTCGGCGATCTCCTCACGGGCCTCCTCCGACAGCCCCGCGTCCGTCACCAGCGTGTCCACCTGGTCCAGCGTGGCGAAGGAACTCAGGCCCACCGTGCCCCACTTGGTGTGGTCGGCGATCGCCACCACCCGGCGTGCCGAGCGTATGAACCGCCGGTTGGTCTCCGCCTCGCCGAGATTCGGTGTGGACAGCCCGGCCTCCACCGAGATGCCGTGCACCCCGAGGAAGAGCACATCGAAGTGGAGCGAGCGGATCGCCTGGTCCGCCACCGGGCCGACCAGGGAGTCCGACGGTGTGCGCACCCCGCCGGTCAGCACCACCATCGCCGCCCCGGGATGCCCGCCGCCCGCCACGCCCGCGCGCTGCGCCGCGTGGAACACTTCGGCCACCCGTATCGAGTTGGTGACCACCGTCAGATCCGGCACGTCCACGAGATGGTGCGCCAGGACATAGGTCGTGGTCCCGCCGGACAGCGCGATCGCGCTCCCGGGCACCACCATCGCCGCCGCCGCCCGCGCGATGTCCTCCTTGGCGGCCAGCTCCAGCGCCGACTTCGCCTCGAATCCCGGCTCGTGCGCACTCGCCTCGACCACCGGCACCGCACCGCCGTGCACCTTCTCGACGACCCCCTGGCGGGCCAGCGCGTCCAGATCCCGCCGCACCGTCATGTCGGAGACATTGAGCCTGCGCGTCAGCTCGTTGACACGGACCCCGCCGCGTCGGCGCACCTCGTCCAGGATCAGGGCCCGGCGCTGCTCCGCGAGGAGGTTCTGACTGTCGCTCACCGCCGGGCCGTTCCTTTCCGGGTCGTCATCCATGTGGTCGTCCTCGTTCACCCGTTGTCGTACGTGCTGTCGTACCCCGCCGTCCCCGATGGCCGGGGATGTCCGATCGGTACGGGTCCCTCATCCTCGCACGGGGTTCGGACACCCGTGCCGGGGGTTGGCGGAGGCGGGCTCCGGGGAGATTCCGTGAGGGTCGCGCGGCGAACGGCCGGGGTCCGGGATTCTGGTGACCCCTGTCGCGCCGACCGTGCCCGGCCCATCCTGTTCACTCCGAGAGCGAGCCATCGAAGTGCCCTCAGTAACCCCGGATCCGCACGGCGGCGGAGCCGCGCTCGAACTGCTGGTCCACGGCGTCGGCGGGGCCACCCCGCAGAAGATGCTCGACGATCCGCGTACGGTCAGGATCACCGGTGACGAGACGGCCGCCGTCTACCGGCGCAGGGACGACGCGGAGGCGGAGCGGTATCCCGAGCGCTACGCCGACAGGCCCGTCCCCGAGGCGTACTGCTGGTCCAATCTCACCTCGGGCAACGGCTCACGGGCCCTGTGGCTTCTGCTGCTCCCCTTCATGGTGGTCAATCTCGCGCACTGGATGCGGCCGGCCACCAAGGGGCTGGCCACGTCCCAGCGGCTGTACGGAGTCCTCGTACGGCTGGTCGCCCTCACCCTCACCGTGCTGCTGACCGCCGCCGTCTGCGAGGTCGCGCTCGATCTGACGGCGTGGCAGTGCGCGGGCTCCGCGGACTGTGTCGCCGAGCAGTCCTGGCTCGGCTTCCTGTCGCCGGAGGGACACGGCTGGTGGTCGCAGCCCGGCCGGCGGCTCGCCCTCGCCTCGCTGGTGCCCACGGCGCTGGTGGGGCTGCTCTGGTATCTGTCCAACCGCACATGGAGCGCTTACGAGGCCCAGCGCCCGCCCACCGACACACCGTCAGCCACCGTCTACGCCGACGCGCCCACCGGTGCCGGTGCCGATCCTGGTGCCGGTGCCGACGACGGTGCCGCCTCGCCCACGGCGCCCGCCGCGCCCGCCACCGGGACCGACGGGCGTCCCGCGCCGGGCGAGGGCCCGGTGCGGATACGGCCCGCGATGGGCCGCCCCGGGTTCTGGTACGGCCGCCGGCTCGTCGCCCGGCTGCGCGCCGCGCACACCGCCGCCGGCTTCCTCACCGTCACCGCCGCGCTGACGACGGCCGCCTCCGAGCACGACAGCGGTTCCGCCGGGATGTCACCGGTCGTGCCGGGCCGGCTGCTCCAGGCGGCGCTCCTGGTCTGCGCGGTGGTGGTGGTCTGTGTGGTGTGCAGCAGAGGCCGCAGCGAGCGCCGGCGCGATGCCACCCTCGACCGGATGCTGATCAGCAGGCTGCCCGCCACCGCGCTCTCCCTGCTCGTCCTGTCCATGGTGTACGCCGCGTGGTCCAGGCCCGGCTGGGTCTCCACGGGCGTGCTCCCCGGCGACATGACCTTCCGTGTGATCGCCCTCGCGCAGGTCTCCCTCGTCGTCGCGCTCGCCGTCACGGCCCATGTCCTCCACCGCCGCGCGCCGCACGCGAGGACCGCGATGCGCGGCCTCGGCGGGCCCGCCGTCGCGATGCTCGCCTGCGGGCTGGGCGGTGTGATGACCGGTGGAGTAGCCCAGCGCGTCGCCGACTGGCTCGACGGGGACGCCACGCCCGGGATGGGCGGGGGCGCGATCCCCGGCCCGCCGGTGCTGCTGAGCTGGCAGGCCTCCGTCATCCCCGTCCTGCTCGCCCTGCTGCTGGTCCCGGTGGCCGTCCTCGCCGTACGCACCGTACGTACCGCCCGCGAGCTGGCGCCCGTGGTCGAGTCGGAGTACGGCAAGGTGACCGCGGACTCCATCCGTACCCGTCAGGTGGCGGGTGTCCGTGCCAGGGCCCTGCTCACCGACGCCGCGCCCTGGCTCATCGGTCTGATCTCCGGCGCGGCCCTGCTGCTCGGCTCCGCCGCGATCGTCGGGTCCTGGCTCAGCGGCGAGGTGCCGGGCCAGGCCGCGAAGGGCGCCGAATCCTTCGTGGAGTCCGTGGCCGACACCGCGCAGGCGCTGGGCTCCTGGCTGGTCGGCCTCGGTTTCATACTCTTCGTCACCTGGGGACGCCGGGCCTACCGTGACGCCTCCGCCCGGCGCACCATCGGCATCCTCTGGGACGTGGGCACCTTCTGGCCGCGCGCGGCCCATCCCTTCGCGCCGCCCTGCTACGCCGAGCGCGCCGTACCCGACCTCACCTGGCGGATCAGCTCCTGGACCGCGCGTACCGGCGGCAGGCTCGTCCTCTCCGGCCACTCCCAGGGCAGTGTGCTGGCCGCGGCGGCCGTCTGGCAGCTTCCCGCCGCCACGCGCCACCGGGTGGCGCTGCTGACGTACGGGTCACCGCTGGAGCGGCTGTACGGCCGCTGGTTCCCGGCGTACTTCGGCGCGGGGCCGCTGAGCGATCTGAGCAGGGAGGTGCACTGCTGGCGCAATCTCTGGCGGGCCACCGACCCGATCGGAGGCCCGGTCCGGGTCCCCGCCGAGGGTGACCGTCCCGAGGTGGACCGGGGACCGCTGAAGGACCCGCTCGCCTACGGGCGTACGGCGCTGCACCCGCTGCCCGAGCCGGTCCTCGGGCACTCCGACTACCAGGCGGACCCGGACTTCGCCAGGGAACGGGCGGCGCTGCTCGACCGCTTGCCCCCGCCGGTGGTGCCGCGCCAGCGAGGCGAGCGGAGCGGTGAGCGGCGCGCCAGGCACGGGAGTGAGACGGGGAGCGAACGCCCGGGGAGCGAGTGAGAGAGCGACGGGGGTGACCGGGGGAGCGGCCGGGGGGAGCGATCCGGGAGCGGCCGGGGGAGCGACCGACCCGGGAGAGGCCAAGGGAGGTGGCCGCCAAGGGCCGTGGCGCTCAGGGCAGTTCGGGCAGATCGTCCGCGTAGAGCAGCGTCAGGTCGTCCGTGCTGGTCTCCGGCAACTGGGCGACCCGGCCCGCGTGCCGCTCCACCATCGACTCGAACGTCTGCCGCGCGGTACGGCCGTTGCCGAAAGCGGGCCCCTTGGGCAGCGCCGTGAAGTACTTGACGAGAGCCTCGGCCGTACCCTCGCCCAGTTGGTACTCCTGCTCCTCCGACTGCTGCCGCACGATCCTCAGCAGCTCGTCGGGCTCGTAGTCACTGAAGGTGATGGTCCGTGAGAAACGGGACGCCACACCGGGGTTGACCGTCAGGAAGCGCTCCATCTCGGCCGTGTACCCGGCGACGATCACGACGACCGCCTCCCGGTGATCCTCCATCAGCTTCACCAGCGTGTCGATCGCTTCCTTGCCGAAGTCCCGTCCGGAGTCCTCGGGGGAGAGGGCATACGCCTCGTCGATGAAGAGCACCCCGCCGCGCGCCCGGTCGAAGGCCTCCTGCGTACGGATCGCGGTGGAGCCGATGTGCTCGCCGACCAGGTCCACCCGGGAGACCTCCACGAGATGGCCGTGCTCCAGCACCCCGAGGGAGTGCAGGATCTCGCCGTACAGCCGGGCCACCGTCGTCTTGCCGGTGCCGGGGGAGCCCGTGAAGACGAGATGGCGGCGGACGGACGCGGCCTTGAGGCCCGCCTCCTTGCGCCGTCTGCCGACCTCGATCATGTCGGTGAGCGCGCGGACCTCCCGCTTGACGCTGTCGAGACCGACCAGCGTGTCGAGTTCCCCGAGCACCTCCTCCGAGGAGCGCGCGGGCGACGTGGCGGCGACGGCGGCGTCCCGGCCGGCCGCGGTCGCGGACGAGGCGGCCGTCTTCGGGGGGACCGCGCCGAGCAGCCCGGTGGTCTGCGTCGCGGTCAGTACGGAGGGCGGCTCCGGGGACGGCGCCAGTACGCCGCTCTCGTCGCTGGTGCAGTCCTCGGCGGTCGGACCGTCCTCGGCGAACTCGTAACCGCCGCGCGCGCACCGTTCCGTACGGCACCGGGTGAGCGACGTACGGCAGCCGTCCATCACATGGAAGCCGTAGCCGCCGCTGCCCGTCACCCGGCAGTTGTGGAAGGTGCCGCGGCCCTCGGCGGAGACATAGAAGCCGGCCTCGGCGGGCGAGGTGACCGTACAGCGCTCGATGGTGGGATCGGCGCCCTTGGTGACGATGACGCCGGTTTGTACGGCGTCGATGGTGCAGGAGTTGAGTGTGCCGCCGCTGCCGTGATCACGGAACCAGGCGCCGGTGGAGGCCTCCCTGATCCGGCAGTCGTCGAGCTGCGCGGTCGCGCCGTCGCTCACCGACACCGCCGTGTTCCGTACCTGGGAGATGTCGCTGTCGACGACATCGGCGCGCGAGCCGCGGTCGAGGACGAAGAGCGCGTCGGGCACGTCGTGCACCCGGCAGGAGTCGAGGACGACGGTCGCGCCGTCACTGACCCAGACGGCCGGATAGTCGCCCGTACTGTCGTGGATCTCGCACTGGTTGGCGTCCACCCGGGTGCCGGGGTCCCAGACGGAGAGCCCGTTGCGGCCGAAGCGGCGCACCGTGGAGCGGGTCAGGGTCAGCACCGAGCGGGAGCGCAGATCGACCGCGTTCTCCGGGATGTCATGGATGTCGCAGTCGGAGAGGGTGAGCACGGCGTCGGTGTCGAGGGTTATCCCGTCCGCCGAGGTGCGGTGCACGGAGGAGTCGGTGAGATGGGCCGAGGCGCGCGATGTCACCTGCACACCGGTGCCCTTGATCTCGTACACCTCGCAGCCGATGGCCTCCATACCGCTGCCCTCGCCGGTGACGGAGAGGCCCGCGCCCGAGGCGTGGTGGATCCGGCAGCGCTCCAGTCGGGGATGCGCGCCCCCGCGCACCGAGACGCCGGACTGCCCGGCCGCGACGATCTCGCACTCCTCGAAGACCCCGCCCGCGCCGTCGAGTACGCCGATACCGACGCCCGCGGGGTTGTCGACGGTGCAGCGGCGCACGGTGGGCCGGGCCGCGCCCCGTACCTCTATGCCGGCCGCGGAGCGGGTCACGATCCGCAGTTCCGTCAGCTCGGGTGCGCTGTCCTCGACGAGGAGCGCGGGCGAGGTCGCGTCCTGGCCCTCCACAAGGAGGTCCTGGATGGTGGCGGAGGCGCGGACGGTCAGCGGGACGCCGTCGGCGGGCGCGATACGTACGGAGCCGGGCGAGCCCTCAGGACCGCGCAGCGTGACGGCGCGCGCCACGATGAGATTCTCCCGGTAGGTGCCGGGGGCGACGGTGAGGACGTCGCCGTCGCCGGCCGCCTCCAGGGCGGCGGCGAGAGAGGCGTACTCGCCCGTGCGGCGCCGCCAACGCGATGTTCCGGTGTGCGTCACCTGGACCGTGCCCTGTGCCATGGCGCTGTTGTGCCCCCACCTCGTGCGTGTGCGCGTGCTGTGCCGTCCCGGGCGCCGGCCCCGGACCCCGGCCGCAAGGGCGGACCGGGCGGCACCACCGTAGCGCGCATGACACTCCCGAGTTGACGCGAGAGGCCGCTCTCGGACGGGACTTCGCCACGACGCTCCCTGCCGGACGGGCCCGGCGGCCGGACTTTTTCGATCTTGCCGGACCAACCGCCTCAGGGAAAGAAATCGCTGGGACAGGATCTAGCCGCCCGCGCCGGTGCGGCCCCAGTCGGGGCCGGCCTTGGACCATGCCCGGTCGAGGTGCTCGTACCTCCGCCGCACCAGGCGCCATACGATCAGCCGCCTGCCGCACTCCACCAGGCCGGCCGCCAGCACCCCGGCGCCGAGTCCGGCCAGAACGGCGTGGGTACGCGCGCTGTCCGCGTTCATCGGGGGCTTCACCGGTCTGCCGCGCTCGTCGGCCCAGATGCCGAAGGTGTCGCCCGCCCGGGGCGCGCGTGAGGGCGCGGGGACGAGGCCCGTACGGGAGCCGCCGTCCGCCGTCCGCCAGGTGGCGATCACCCGGCCGCCCGTGTCGTGCTCCGCGGCCGACTCGGCGTCGAACGCGACGACATGGCGCTCGGCGGAGCGGCCGACGACCACGGCGGTCGTCCGGTGGCGGTGTTCGTGCTGGAACCGGACCGTCTCGCGCAACGACGCGTCGACGGCGTTCCCGCAGAGCCAGCCGACGAGAGGTGCGGCCAGGGCGAACAGTCCCACCGCCGCCAGCGCGACCCATCCCTCGATCAGATCCGTCGCTCTGCGCAGGGGGTTGCGCCGCCAGCGCCAGAGTCCCAGTAGCGTGCGCACCGATTCGCACCCCCTTCCGTGTCCGTTTTAGCCGCGGGCAGCACGGTTTACGCGCGATGGGGGCGAAGAGAGAGCAAGCTCACCTCGTTGTCCCGTGCACTCACCTCGTCGAGGGCGGGTCTGTCCGGGCCGGCCGTCCGGGTCGGCCGTTCGAGGTAAGCCGGGGTTCGTCGGGGCGGGCCGGGGTTCAGTCGAGCACGGTGAACGGATCACCCACCCGGAGCGTGCCCGTGGACTCGGGGACGAGGTTCTGCCCGAAGATCAGCCGTCCGTCGAGCCGGCGGTATTTGCCAAGGGTGTGCAGCGGCTCCTTGCCGCGCTCGGCGGTCCGCTGGTCCGTGGTGGTGACGACACAGCGACCGCAGGGCTTGGCGACCCGGAAGGCCACCTCCCCGACGGCGACACGGCGCCAGCCGTCCTCGGCCCAGGGCGCTGTCCCGGCCACGACGAGATTCGGCCGGAACCGGTCCATCGGCAGCGGGCCCTCCTCCGCGTGATTCCCGCTCGCGATCAGGGAGTTGAGGGCGTCGAGCGAGCCGAGCGTGGTGACGAGCAGCGGAAAACCGTCCGCGAAGCTGACCGTCTCCCCGGGCCGCGCGAACTGCGGGTCGACAGGCCTGCGCGAGGCCGGCGCGTCGAGATGGACGAGCCTGACCTCCACCCCGAGGTAGGTGCTCGCCCACTCGTGCGCATCGCTCCCCGCGGGCACGGCTTCGACCTTGGTCCCGAAAATATCCACCACGACGGTGCCCGTGCCCCCCGGCTCCGGCTCTCCTGCCGCCGCGGGCGGCTCGGACGCCGTCCATGGTTCGAGGACCGTCAGCGGCTCAAGTCCGGGCGCGTACAGCCGGATCCCGCCGTCCGGCCGCGACTCGGCGCGGGCCAGGGCCAGCCGTGGCCGCTGGCGCTGCGTGACCACCTTTCCCGTGCCGTCGATCAGTGTCCAGCGCCGGTCCCCGGCGAGTCCCCAGGGCTCGACGAGCGCGCGCTCGGGCGTACTGCCGGCCATCGACTTGACCGGATGGACCCGCAGGGCGTGCAGAACCGACCGGTTCGGCCGCACCGACCGGGCCGACTCGACCGGCTGAACCGACTGGACTGGCTGAGGGACCGGCTTCGGCATGAAGCCATCCTGTCAGCAGCCCCCGGCCCGAGCGGGCACATTCCCCGGGTCACTACCCCCAGGTCGTCACCCCTCCGCAGACCGGAACCTCCGCAGACCGGAATCCCCTTGGGTCAGAACCTCCGTGGGTCAGAACCTCCGGTCGGCACCCCGCGGGTCAGTACCCCCGCGTCTGGTAGGGCCGGTTGTACGGGTCGTCGTACTGCGTGGGCGGCGCGGGCGCCGGGCGCGGAGCCGCCGGACGCATCGCCTCGTACCCCGTACCGGGCATCGGACGCTGCGGCTGGGGCTGCGGCTGGGCGGCCGGGTACCCACGCGGCGGTGCCTGCTGCGGGATGTACGGCGCGGGCGCGTGCTGCAGCGGCATGGGCTGCTGCATGGGCATCGGCTGCTGCTGGTAGCCGCCGTACGACGGTGCGGGCTGGGAGGGCGCCGCGGGAAGGGCGGGCAGCGCGGAGGGCAGAGCCGGCAGATAGCTGTTGCCCGTGTCATAGGCGGAAGGCACTCGGATCGGCGCGATCTGAGGCGTGCCCCGCTCCGCGACCAGGGAGTCGTAGATAGGGGTGTCCGGGAACGACGGCGCGGTGTAGTAACCGCCGCCGTAGGTGGCGCGGGGGGAGGTCATGGAACATAAGTTAAGCCCACGATGTGCCGGTTGGGGAGTCCGATAAGGGGGTTCTTTCGGTAGCTGTGGGAGACTTCGGATCCCCAATGCGAGCGAACATGGGAAAAACGGTCGTCCGAAGGTGTTCAGATCGTGTAAAGGGCAGGCTAGCGGGGGGTTACCGGCGGGTCTCGCGGGGTCCGAAGGGCGTTCCTACCATTAGGTTGGCGGCACGAAATCTTCGGACACCCCGACCCGCGATGGGGGCGAGCATGGCCATGCTTAAAGGAGCCAATCTGCCGGTACCGGCGCCTGCTGTCCGAGTGGAATTGGGATGGCGTTCGGGACCTGGCGTACCGGACGTCGACGCGTCGGCGCTGCTGCTCGTCTCGGGGCGGGTCCGCTCCGACGCCGACTTCGTCTTCTACAACCAGCCGGTGCACGCGTCGGGCGCCGTACGCCACGAGAACAAGGCGAGCGGGGGAGCCGGGGTCACGGACACCCTCACGGTCGACCTCGCGCGCGTGGAGCCCACCGTCGAGCGGATCGTCCTGGCGGCGTCCGCCGACGGCGGCAGCTTCGGACAGGTGCCGGGGCTCCATGTACGGGTGCTGGACGCGGCGTCGGGCACCGAGATCGCGCGGTACGACAGCCAGGACGCGACCGTCGAGACGGCGTTCGTCCTGGGTGAACTGTACCGCCGCCAGGGGAGCTGGAAGTTCCGCGCGGTGGGGCAGGGGTACGGCAGCGGACTCGCGGGCCTGGCAACGGACTTCGGTATCTCGGTCGACGAACCGGGGCAGCGGTCCGCGGCTACGGCGGCCACGGTACCCGCGGCGGCCACGGTGCCCGCCCGGACCGTGCCGCCCGCCGCGCCCGTCGCGCCCGCCCGGACCGTGCCGCCGGCTCCGCCCGTCGCGCCTCCCGCTCCCGTACGGCTCAGCAAGGTGACGCTGACCAAGGAAGCCCCGACCGTCTCCCTCGCCAAGCAGGGCGGCAGCTCCGGCGCGATGCGCGTCAACCTCAACTGGCAGGTGCGCAAACAGTTCAAGGGCTGGGGCGCCAAACTCGGCCGGGCCGTCGCCATGCATGGCGATCTCGATCTCGACCTGTGCGCTCTCTATGAACTCACCGACGGCCGCAAAGGCGTCGTCCAGGCACTCGGCAATGCCTTCGGCGCGCTCAACCAGCCGCCGTACATCCATCTCGACGGCGACGACCGTACAGGCGGGAGTGCCAGTGGTGAGAACCTCACCATCAACCTCGATCACAAGGACCGGTTGCGCAGGATCGTCATCTTCGTGACGATCTATGAAGGCGCCCGCAGTTTCGCGGATCTTGACGCGACGGTCACTCTCCAGCCGCAGCACGGTGCCGCGATCGACTTCTCACTCGGTGAATGCACCGTGCCCTCCACGGTCTGCTCACTGGCGCTGATCACCAATACCGGCTCGGACCTCGTGGTCCAGCGCGAAGCGCGCTTTCTCGTACCGGAACGCGGCGTCAGTCCGCAGCGGACCATCGATTACGCCTATGGCTGGGGCATGAACTGGACGCCCGGCAGGAAGTGATATACGCGCGGACGCGCGTACAGGTACACGTACGGTCCGGCGGTGTTCGCCGGAGTCCGGCAGAGGTCCGTCACGACAGCACGGGTGTCCCGGACCGGGCCCGCTGAGAGCCGCTCCGGGCCGCTCCGTGCCGCTTCGGACCGCGTGCCGTCAGCGGTCCGGAGCGGCCTGCGGACGGGAGTACGTACGGCCCTTCCAGGCCGCGCCGCGGCCCCGGTGGTGCTGCACGGCGGAGTCGACCGTCATCAGCAGGTAGAGCGACGCCGTGAGGGGCAGGAGCGGGGCCAGCCAGAGCGACTGCCGGTAGTAGCGCAGCATCGGGATGTACGTCCCCGTCATCACCGCCCACGCGGCGAGGCCCAGCCACCCCGCCGCCGTGTCCCCGCCGAGCACACCCGTGCCCAGCGCCACCGGTGGCGCCAGATAGATCAGCGCGAGACCCGCCACCGTCCCGAGGAGCACCAGTGGATTGTGCCTGAGCTGTGCGTAGGCGCTGCGGGAGACCATCCGCCAGAGATCGGCCAGCCGTGGATAAGGACGCACACTGTCCACCCGCTCGGCGAGACCGAGCCAGATCCGGCCCCCACTGCGCTGTACCGCCCGCGCCAGTGACACATCGTCGATCACGGCCTGATGGATCGACTCGGGCACCTGTGCGCGTACGGCGGCCTCCGTACGGAGGAGGACACAACCGCCCGCCGCCGCCGCTGTACGGCGGCCGGGACGGTTGACCCAGCGGAACGGATAGAGCTGCGCGAAGAAGTACACGAACGCCGGTACGACGAGTTTCTCCCATACGCTCACCACCCGGAGCCGTGCCATCTGCGAGACCAGATCGAGGTCCCGTGCCCTGGCGGCGGCGACCAGTTCCCGCAGACTGTCCGGCTCATGGGCGATATCGGCGTCCGTCAGGAGCAGATACTCGGGGCCGTGGGCGCGCGCCAGCGCGATGCCGTGCCGCAGCGCCCACAGCTTTCCCGTCCAGCCGGGCTCCGGTTCGCCGGGCGAGGCCACCGTCAGCGGCAGCCCGCCGAGCCGTGCGGACAGCTCACGGGCGAGTGCGCCCGTGCCGTCCTCGCTGCCGTCGTCGATCAGGAAGATCTCGGCCTCGCCGGGATATGTCTGCGCCAGCAGGGACGGCAGACTCTCGGGGAGCACCGCCGCCTCGTCCCTGGCGGGCACGACGACGGCGACGGACGGCCAGCGGACGCGGGCCTCGTCGCCGGCCCCCGTACCGGCTTCGGCCCCCGTCCCGGACTCGGCTCCGGCGGCGACCCCAGGCCCTGCGGCTCCAGGCCCGGCGGTCCCGGCCCCGGCGGTCCCGGAATCGGCTCCGGCGGTCTCGGCCCCGGACCCCGCTTCCGCTCCGGCTCCTGCGGACCCTGACCCGGCTTCGGCCGCGTCGAGGTGGTACTCCTCATGCTCGGGCAGCCGCTGGTCCGTACGCCAGAAGCACCCCTGACCCAGCAACAGCCAGCCCCATATGGCCAGCGAACCCATGGCGATCCAGGCAACGGCGCTCATTCGCCGCAGTCTGCCCCACATCAGCGGGACCGCACACGCTGTCGACTATGGTGACCGAGTGAAGATCGCGCTCATGGACTCAGGCATCGGTCTGCTCGCGGCCGCCGGCGCGGTACGGAGGCTCTGCCCCGACGCCGATCTCGTTCTCTCGTCCGACCCCGACGGAATGCCCTGGGGGCCGCGCACCCCGCGGGACGTCACCGAGCGCGCGCTCGTCGTGGCGCGCGCCGCGGCGGAGCACCGTCCCGACGCGCTCATCGTGGCCTGCAACACCGCGACCGTGCACGCCCTGCCCACGCTCCGCGCCGAACTGGAGCCGGGGCTCCCGGTGATCGGTACGGTCCCGGCGATCAAACCGGCCGCGGCGGGCGGCGGGCCGCTCGCGATCTGGGCCACCCCGGCCACCACAGGCAGTCCGTACCAGCACGGACTGATCCGCGACTTCGCGCCGTCCGTCGGTGTCACCGAGGTGCCCTGTCCGGGGCTGGCGGACGCCGTGGACGCCGCCGACGAGGCCGCGATCGACCGCGCGGTGGCCGCCGCGGCGGCGCTCACACCGCGTGATGTAAGGGCCGTCGTCCTGGGCTGCACCCATTACGAGCTGGTGGCGGAACGTATCCGTACGGCCCTTCGGCGGCCCGGTCTGCCGGATGTGGTCCTGTACGGCTCGGCCGACGCGGTCGCCGCGCAGGCGCTGCGCAGGATCGGCGCGGGTGTCGGTGGCGCCGGGACCGGCGGGGACGACCTCGGCCATGACGACGACCGGGTCCTGGTGACATCGGTCACGCCTACGGGACCGTCGGGCGGCGCGGTGGGCGGCTCCTCGGGCGGTCCGTCGGGCGCTCTCGCCGGCCCCGTCCCGGGTCGTCCCTCGGGCGCGCGGCTCACGGTGCTGCTCAGCGGACGCGAGTCCGTGCTCCCGGAGCCCGCGCTCGCGTACGCGGAGGGCCGGCTGCTCGCCGCCGTCGACCAACTGCGCTGACCCGAACGGAGCATGCTCCGCGGGGCGTCCGGAGTACGTGCGGAGCGCCTGCTGGACGTCCGCGGGACACATACGGGACGACCGCCGACCCGGGCGCTGACCGTGCGGGCGCCCGGCGTGCGGTACGGACGCCCTGCGCGGAGTACGGACAGGGCCGTACGGAGCGTGCGCGGGGTAACGCCGCATCAGCTCGCGGAGGGACTACCGTCCCATCGGAAGCTGGGTACTCTGCAAGACATGAGGGAGCACCCCCGGCATGAGGGCCACCCCGATGAGCCCTTGCCCGACACCTGGACAGGCCGCGCCACCAACCGCGCGCAGTGGCTGCTCGCCGCCGCCGGCGCCGCGTGTATCGCACTCGGGATCGTGCTGGCCGTGGAATCCTCCTGGTCCTCCGGATACGCCGCCCTGCTGATGTCGGTCGTCGGGTGTGTGGCGGCGGGACTGCTGATCCTCTTCGGCACCCTGGCGTTCGTGCATGTGGCGGTCCGGGTGGAGGGTGACTGCCTGGAGGTGCGCTGCGGTCATATGGGCCTGCCGCGCCGCCGTATCCTGCTCGCCCATGTCGTGGACGCCGACTTCGCGCCGAGGGTCACTCCGCGCCAGTGGGGCGGCTGGGGCTATCGGTGGCGGCCCGAGATGGGCACGGCCGTGGTGGTACGCCGGGGCGAGGCCCTGGTGCTCAAGCTGGGCGACGGCAGGATTTTCACCGTGACGGTGGACGACGCCGAGTCCGCGGTGCGCTTCATCCGCAGCCGTCTGCAACTCGCGCCCAAGTCCAACACGGCGGGCATCTGACCGAGGGCGCGAATCCCCTCCAGGGGCTGCCCGGCCGACCGTCCGTGGAACGGCCGACCGTCCGCGATACGCCCGACCCGTCCGCTATACGTCCGACCGTCCGCCGAACGCCCGCGATACGGTCCCGGACCCTTGAACGCCGCGGTCGTCACCTAGTCTCCGTCCCGCTCCGAGTCTCCGTCCCACCCCGGTGTGTGCGCGGATGTGATGGACGACACAGGAAGGGCGCCGGTCTCCGGTCTTGCCGTGGCCAGGCCAGCGAGCAGACCCGCGCCCGCCGTCACCGGGGTGAAGCTGAGCGCGTTGCCCACGCTCGCCACGGCGGCGAGTGCGGTCAGCGCGGCTCCCGCCGTGAGGACCACGGGGGTGGAGCACGCCGAACGAGCCAGTCCGTACAGCAGCCAGCCGAACACGGCGCCCAGCAGCAGGACCCCCACCACCCCCTGTTCCGCGGCCTGCTGGAGCGCCGCCGAGTGCGGGGTGCGGTCACTGTCCAGCGACCGCGTGACGGTCGGACTGAGGTCGCCGAAGCGGTCGGGGCCCGAGCCCAGCAGGGGGTGTTCCGTCGCCAGTTCGGCCGCGTCCTGCCACAGCGCCACCCGGTGCTGGGTGAGCTGCCCCTCCAGCGAGACCGAGAGTCCCTCGGGCAGCGCCTGCTCGGCCACCGCCCACGAGGCGCCCACCACCAGCACCGTGACCAGGGCGAGTCCGGCGAGTCCGGCCACCCGGCGCCGTGTCCTGACCGCCGCCGACGAACACAGCAGCACCCCGAGCACCGCGACGAACCCGGCGACGGAACCGAACAGCAGCGCGGTCGCCGCGATCGTCACCGCCAGCAGCCCCGTGGCCAGCCGGACCGATGGAGGACCGGCCGCCGTCGCCGCGCAGCAGACCGCTCCCGCCGAGAGCACCAGCAGTCCGGCCACCGCGCCCGTGTCGCCCGGCGGAGTGCCCACGGTCACGGTCGCGCCGAACCAGTCCTGGCCTGATGCGATCGCCGCCGCCAGCCAGGCGACCGCCATCACGGAGGCCGTCGCGACCGGCGCCAGGGACCCGCTGATCCGGCCGCTGGCGTACCCCGCCGTGACGGCGAGCACCGCGAGCAGGACGCCTTCGGGTCTGCCGTCGGTCGCTGCCGCGCTGATCAGCGCCCATGCGGCGCAGGCACCGAGGACCACGGCGCCGGCGGCATCGGGCGCGCCGGCGCGTTCCGGTACGACTGATCGTTCCACCGGTGGTTCCGCTGGTGCGGCCATCCCGTCGCCCCCCGACCTCTGACGGGCCCCGTCCACAACCGCCGGATCCGGCCATGCGACAAGGACTGGCGGACACGGTAATGGCAGCGGTGCCCATGTGTGGAGGGATTGCGAAGGTACGCCGCCGCACGTGTCGGCCGGACGTGGGGACACGCGCTGGGCGTATGCGCCGGGCGCCTCCGTCGCGCGCCTCCCTCGGGCGCGGTTGTCCCTTGGCGGGAAGCCGTCCCCTCGCGGGAGGTCGTCCCCTTGTGCGCGGTCCTCTCCTTGCGCGAGGTCGTCGGCCCGTGCTCCCCCGCATACGGCGCCCCACCGTAGACTCCGCCAGGTGAGCGCCACCATCACCACCGTCGAGCCCACTCCGTCAACCCCGGCCCCGGGCGGCCGCGGTCTGCTGCGACGGTTCACCAGGCCGGGCGCGGCGGCGCTGTCCGGCGTCCTGCTGTACGCGAGCTTCCCGCCCCGCACCCTGTGGTGGCTGGCACTGCCCGGCTTCGCCCTGCTCGCCTGGAGCCTGTACGGCCGCCGGCCACGTGCGGCACTCGGCCTCGGCTATCTCGCCGGGCTGGGCTTTCTGCTGCCGCTCCTGGTCTGGACGGGCGCCGAGGTCGGACCGGGACCATGGCTCGCGCTGGTCGCCATCGAGGCGCTCTTCATCGCGCTCACCGCCATGGGGATCGCCGCCGTGTCGCGGCTGCCCGTGTGGCCGGTCTGGGCCGCGGCGGTCTGGATCCTCGGCGAGGCGGTCCGCGCGCGGGTGCCGTTCGGCGGATTCCCCTGGGGCAAGATCGCCTTCGGCCAGGCGGACAGCGTCTTCCTGCCGCTCGCCGCGGTCGGCGGCACGCCCGTACTCGGCTTCGGCGTCGTCCTGTGCGGCTTCGGGCTGTACGAAGCGGTACGCCAGGTCCTCGCGTACCGGAGGACCCGCACGGTCCCGCGCCGCGCCGCGGCCGTCGCCGCGCTCACCGTCCTCGTCCCCGTCGTGGCGGCACTCGCCGCTCTGCCGCTGGTGGACGACTCGGCCGAGGACGGCACCGCGACCGTCGCCGCGATCCAGGGCAATGTGCCCAGGGCGGGTCTCGAATTCAACGCCCAGCGCCGCGCGGTCCTCGACAACCATGTCCGCAGGACGCTTCAGCTCGCCGACGATGTGAAGGCGGGCAAGGAGCCCCAGCCCGACTTCGTCCTGTGGCCGGAGAACTCCTCCGACATCGATCCGTACCGCAACCCCGACGCGCGCGACGTGATCGACCAGGCCGCGAGGGCGATCGGCGTACCGATCTCCGTCGGCGCCGTCGTCACCCCGGACACCGGACCGCTGCGCAACACCCAGATCCTGTGGGACCCGGAGCGCGGTCCCACGGCCACGTACGACAAACGGCAGATCCAGCCGTTCGGCGAGTATCTGCCACTGCGCTCCCTCGTACGGATGATCAGCCCCGGCTACGCGGACATGGTGCGCCGGGACTTCGGCCGGGGGACCGAGCCGGGCGTCTTCGACCTGGCGGGCACCGAGGTGGGGCTCGCCACATGCTACGAGGCGGCCTTCGACTGGGCCGTACGGGACACCGTCACCCACGGCGCCCAGCTCATCTCCGTACCCAGCAACAACGCCACCTTCGACCGCAGCGAGATGACCTACCAGCAACTGGCGATGTCGCGCGTGCGGGCCGTGGAGCACAGCAGGACGGTCATCGTCCCCGTGACCAGCGGCGTCAGCGCGATCATCCAGCCGGACGGCAGGATCACCGAGAAGACGGGGATGTTCACCCCGGGCGCGCTCGTCGCCGAGGTCCCGCTCCGCTCGTCCCTGACCCCCGCCACCCGCCTCGGGACGCTTCCCGAGGGCCTGTTGGCGGCGGTCGCGCTGGGCGGCCTCGGCTGGGCGACGGCCCGTTCCGTACGCGCCAGGAGGAACGCGGCGGCGGGTTAGGCCCTGCCCGGATCGTCGGGCCGGGGTTCCGGGGGTTTCCGACGAGGGCAGGTGGGTTTCGGACGACGTCCTGAGGGTTTCCGGCGACGTCCGGTTGGCTCCTGGGCGCGTTCGACGGGCGGTTATGGTCGGCGCATGGGAACCCCTGACTTCATTCGACAGATCCGCGCCACCGCGGGCCACCAGCTTCTTCTGCTGCCCGGCGTCAGCGCGATCGTCTTCGACGACGACGGGCGCGTACTGCTGGGCCGCCGCGTCGACACCGGACGATGGTCGATCATCGGCGGGATCCCGGACCCGGGGGAGCAGCCCGCGGTCACGGCGGTGCGCGAGGTGTACGAGGAGACCGCCGTACGGTGCTTCGTGGAGCGGGTCGTGCTCGTCCAGGCGCTCGAACCGGTCGTCTATCCCAACGGCGACGAGTGCCAGTACATGGACATCACCTTCCGCTGCCGTGCGGTCGGGGGCGAGGCGCGGGTCAACGACGACGAGTCCCTGGATGTGGCGTGGTTCCCGGTGGACGGGCTGCCGGAGCTCGGGGAGTTCGCGCTCCTCCGGATCAAGCAGGCGCTCACGGACGCACCCACATGGTTTGAACCTATGCCTTCCTACTGAAGTGTGGGCGCCGACCACATCGGTCGGGACCTGAGCGCTGCTTAGGGTGCGGAATATGACCGCGCCCACCACACCAGGTCCTGCCGACGCCTCCGCCGACGCCACCGAGACCGTTTCCGCCTTCGACGGGGCTCCCGCCGGGGCCCCGTCCGCTCCCGTCGCGCTCGACCTCGGCGGCCGTGTCGCCCTGGTCACCGGGGCCGCGAGCGGTATCGGCCGGGCCTGCGCGCTGCGGCTCGCGGCGGCCGGGGCCCGGGTCAGAGCCGTGGACCGGGACGGCGAAGGGCTCGACGGTCTGGCCAAGGACGCCAAGGGGCTGGTGGGCACCGTCGAACCACGGGTGCTCGATCTGACCGACCTCGACGCGGCTGAGCGGGCCGCGGCAGGCACGGACGTTCTCGTCAACAACGCCGGACTCCAACTGGTCCGCCCCATCGAGGACTTCCCGCCCGATGTCTTCCACACCGTTCTCACGGTCATGCTGGAGGCGCCCTTCCGGCTGATCAGGGGCGCGTTGCCGCACATGTACGGCGAGGGATGGGGCCGGATCATCAATGTGTCCTCCGTACACGGGCTGCGCGCCTCGCCCTTCAAATCGGCCTATGTGGCCGCCAAACACGGCCTGGAGGGTCTCTCCAAGACCGCCGCACTGGAGGGGGCCTCGCACGGAGTCACCTCCAACTGCGTCAACCCCGGGTATGTGCGTACACCACTGGTCGAGAAGCAGATCGCCGACCAGGCGGAGACCCACCACATCCCCGAGGAGCGGGTCCTCACCGATGTCCTGCTCCAGGACTCCGCGCTGAAGCGCCTCCTCGAACCGGACGAGGTGGCCGAGGCGGTCGCCTATCTCTGCACCCCGCAGGCGTCCTTCATCACCGGTATCTCGCTCACCCTCGACGGCGGCTGGACCGCGCACTGACCCTTCCGAGCGGCCGGGTTGTCCACATCGTTTGCGTTGTCCACAGGGCTGGCGCAGCCGGCCGTACGACGGGTAATCCTGTGTCCATGTCCCACGATCAGGCTTCCTACCTGGAACTCCTCGCGCGCGGCGCCGCGGCGGAGGCATACGACCGGCCCGCGCTGCTCGCCCGTGCCGACGGCGCGGGCGCGGAGACGCTCGCCGCGCTGGAGCACGCCAAGCGGCTCGCCCTGCGGGTGCGGGCCGAGCTGGCGGAGCGGCGGCGCCGGGAGGCCGAGCTGTCGGCGCTCTTCGAGACCGCGCACGACCTGGCGGGGCTGCGCGATCTCGACGCGGTGCTCCGGGCGATCGTGCAGCGTGCCCGTTCGCTGCTGGGCACGGAGGTCGCGTATCTCTGTCTCAATGACGCCGCCGCGGGCGACACGTACATGCGCGTCACGGACGGATCGGTCTCGGCCCGCTTCCAGCAGCTCAGACTCGGTATGGGCGAGGGGCTCGGCGGGCTCGTCGCGCAGACCGCGCGTCCCTATGTCACCGACAGCTATTTCGACGATCCCCGCTTCCAGCACACCAGAGCCATCGACTCCGGAGTGCGCGACGAGGGACTGGTCGCCATTCTCGGTGTCCCGCTCATGCTGGGCAGCCAGGTCATCGGGGTGCTCTTCGCCGCCGACCGCCGGGCCCGGGTCTTCGAGCGTGAACAGATCGCCCTGCTGGCCTCGTTCGCCGCACACGCCGCGGTCGCGATCGACACCGCGAATCTGCTGGGGGAGACCCGTTCCGCGCTCGCGGAGCTGGAGAAGGCCAATGAGATCATCAAGGAGCACAGCGCGGTCATCGAGCGCGCCTCGGACGTGCACGACCGGCTCACCGAACTCGTGCTGCGCGGCGGCGGGGTCCATGACGTGGCGAGCGCGCTGTCCGAAGTGCTGGACGGCACGGTGGAGTTCGCGGGCCCCGGCTCCGCCTCCGCGACCGCCCTGGAGCTGACGGGGACCGACGGCCGCGCCAAGTGTCACGACGGGATCTGGGGCGTGGCCGTCTCGGCGGGCGGCGAGCTGCTCGGCGCGCTCGTCCTGCGCGGCCATCCAGGGCTGGACCCCGTCGACCAGCGCACCCTGGAGCGGGCCGCCATGGTGACCTCACTGCTGCTGCTCGCCCGCCGCTCGGCGGGCGAGGCCGAACAGCGCGTGCGGGGCGAGCTGCTGGACGATCTCCTCGACGCCCCGGACCGTGATCCGCGGTTGCTGCGCGAACGGGCCGTGCGGCTCGGCGCGGATCTCGACGCCCCGCATGTGGTGCTGGCCGCCAGGATCGACGGCCCCGCCCCCGACACCACGGAACGGGAGACGGCCGACCGGCGCCGGCTGTGGTCCGCCGCCTCGCATCTCGCGGCGACCGGCCAGGGACTGGCCGCCACCCGTGACGGGGGCACGGTCCTGCTGCTGCCGCTCGCCCCCGGTGACACGGCGGCCGGCCTGGCCCGCCGCGCGGCGGCCCAGCTCGGCGGGGCGTTGCGCGAGCCCGTCACCATCGGGGCCTCGGCCGTCGTCGAGTCACCCGCCGCGCGGCCGGGCGCGATAGCCGAGGCGTACGCGGAGGCGAGACGCTGCCTGGACGCGCTGCGGCTGCTCGGGCGTTCCGGCGACGGCGCCGCGGCCCAGGATCTGGGCTTCCTCGGACTGCTGCTCGCCGACACCCGTGACATCGAGGGCTTCGTCGACCGCACCATAGGTGAGGTAGTC
Source organism: Streptomyces sp. NPDC055025 (assembly GCF_053608565.1). Classification (NCBI taxonomy): domain Bacteria; kingdom Bacillati; phylum Actinomycetota; class Actinomycetes; order Kitasatosporales; family Streptomycetaceae; genus Streptomyces; species Streptomyces sp. NPDC055025. Next base: position 247 of record NZ_JBSGVS010000071.1, on the reverse strand, counting down.
GACTACGACCAGCGCCGGGGTACGGACCTGGTCCGCACCCTGGGGGCCTATTTCGCCTGCGGTATGAGCCCGGCCCGTACGAAAGACGCGCTGCACGTCCATGTCAACACGGTCGCCCAGCGGCTGGAACGGGTCGGGCGGCTGCTCGGTCTGGACTGGCAGTCGCCGGCGCGGGCCCTGGAGATCCAACTCGCGCTGCGGCTGCACGCGATGGCCGCCGCTGTCGTGCGGTGAACGGAGCGTTCAC
>NZ_JBSGVS010000070.1:0-47207 GCF_053608565.1 Streptomyces sp. NPDC055025 | reverse complement strand
GGCGGGAGGCCGTCGCTGTAGCCGTGTACAGGCGGTACGGGGTCAGCCGCGCTGGATGCCCGAGGTGTCCTGGAGCACACCGCGCCGCCCGTCCTGCGTCTGGGCCACCAGACCGGGACCGCGCTGCTCGACCGCGAGATACCAGGTGCCGGGCGCCAGTTCGGCGATCGGCGTCTGCGAGCCGTCCTCACCGAACAGCGGACGGGCCACCGGCACCGCGAACCAGAACGGGGCGAAGTCCCCGGCGGGCGTCGCGCCGCCCGCCGACGGACGGCCGGCCCCGCCCCCCTGCGGCTGCCCGCCTCCGAACGGACCGGACGACTGTCCCGGCTGTCCGCCCTGGGCGCCGTACGGCTGCTGACCCTGGGCCTGGCCCTGCGCACCGTAAGGCTGCTGGCCGCCCGGGTAGCCGTATCCCTGCCCGGTGGCGCCGGGCTGACCGCCGTACGGCTGCGGGGTACGCGGCCTCGGCGCGCCGACGAGGGCGGCCTTCAGCGGGGGTACGAGCGGAGTGGCGACGGCCGCGGCGGCGAGGATCAGGGCCGCGACGAAGCCCAGGATCAGACCGCTGCCCGCGTCGATACCGTCCAGACCGATCAGCGACCAGAGCGCCGTCCACGCGGCGAAGATCGCCAGCGAGACACCGAACTGTCCGAGGTCGAGCCCCGCGATCCTGCGCGGCTGCGGCAGCGCACGGGAGGTGACGATCAGCGCCGCGGCGATGACCCCGGCCAGGTGGATGCTCATCACGGTGCCCAGCGAGTCCCAGGCGTTCGGGGCGTTGCTCGATCCGAACGCGCTGGACTCGTACAGATTGAGGAACGAGGCGATGAACAGCAACACCGCTGCTCCGATCACCACGCCGTCGCCTCGAGTGAGGGAGCGGATGTTCACGTGAGAAGTCCTTCGTTGTCGTCTCGTCGGGGCGGTCGACGCGGGCCGCCGGCATACGGCGGTGCGCGGTGCGAAGCTCGGGGGCGGCTCCCTATCGTACGGATGAATGTATCGCCTGCCCGATCGGGTCGTCTGCCCGGTATCAGGCGCGGTAGCGGGCCTGTTACCGGGCTCGGTGGCAAGCTGTTACGCGGCGTGTGACGACCGTGTGACGACACGGCGCGTCATGCGATCAGGACGGCCGTCGCGCGACGGGCCACCGGGCGGACGACCGGGCGTTCGGGGTCAGCTGGTGAGAAATCCCCTGATTCCATCCGCCATCCCCCGGGCCGCTCTCTGCCGCCATTCCGCATCGGTGAGCAGGGCGGCATCGTGCGAATCGCGCATATTGCCGCATTCGATGAAGACTTTGGGAACCTTCGACAGATTCAGTCCGCCGAGGTCCTCGCGTACGTCCAACCCCGTGCCCCCGCCCAGATAGTTGGCGGGGGCGCTGCCGGTCTCCCGTACGAAATTGCCGACGATGTGCTCGCCGAGTTCGCGCGACGGACCGACGATCGCCGTGGTGTCCGCCGCCCCGCCCTTCACCGAGGCGGGCAGAATGACATGGAATCCACGGTTTCCCGACGCCGAACCGTCGGCGTGCACGGAGATCACGGCGTCGGCCTTCGCCTGGTTGCCGATACGGGCCCGCTCGTCCACGCACGGGCCATAGGGACGGTCGTTGTCGTGGGTGAGGACGACCGTCGCGCCGAGTTTCCGGAGCAGGGAACTCAGCCGGTGGGAGACATCCAGGGTGAACGCGGCCTCGGCGTAACCGGCGTTGGTGGCGGTGCCGGTGGTGTCGCATTCCTTGCTGGTCGTTCCGATATTCACCGGTTCATTGATCTCGGCGGTGTGTTCGCGATTGCGTGGATTGTGCCCGGGGTCGATCACGACGACCTTTCCCGCGAGCGGTCCGCCGGCGGCGACGGGGGCGCCGGAGACGTCGGGGGCGCCCGGCCCGGACGGCCCGATCGGGTCCGAGCCCCCCGGGACGTCGTCCTCGTTCACACCGCCTTCCGCGCCGGACGGCGGCGGTGCGGTGGAGGCGCTGGAGGACGCGCCGGAGGCGGCCGGATCTCCACCGTCAGGACCGCTCATGCCCTGCCAGACGAGCCACCCCGCCAGCGCGGCCGACACCAGCGCGCCGACCGCGACAGCGGCATCGCTCCGGCCGGAACGGCGTCGGACGGACTGCCGGCTCTCATCGGTCCGCCGGTTCGGCTCGGGCTGGTGGCTCGGCTCGGGCTGGTGGTTCTTGTGGTACGGCACGTCGCGATGCTAATGCGAATGGTCAGAGTCCTGGCCCGGTACGGCGCAGGACGCGCAGGGAGTCCGTTCCCGGCAGCTCGGTGAAGGCGCCGGACGCGAGCGCCCGCAGATAGATGTGGTACGGCGCCCGGCCGCCGTCCGCCGGGTCGGGGAAGACGTCGTGGATCACGAGCAGCCCGCCCTCGGCGAGATGCGGTGCCCAGCCCTCGTAGTCCCCGTTGGCGTGCTCCTCGGTGTGGCCGCCGTCGATGAAGACGAGTCCGAGCGGCCCGCCCCAGACCTTCGCGACCTGCGGTGAACGGCCGACGACCGCGATCACCCGGTCCTCCAGACCGGCCCGGTGGAGCGTGCGCCGGAAGGTGGGGAGCGTGTCCATGACGCCGGTGTCCGGGTCGACCACGGCCGGGTCGTGATACTCCCAGCCGAGCTGCTGCTCCTCGCTGCCCCGGTGGTGGTCGACGGTGACGGCGACCGTCCCCGCCTCCCGCGCGGCGGCGGCCAGCAGCAGGGTGGAGCGTCCGCAGTACGTACCGATCTCCAGGAGCGGCAGACCGAGCGCCCCGGCGTCGGCGGCCGCCGCGTACAGGGCGAGCCCTTCGTGTACGGGCATGAACCCCTTGGCGGCCTGGAAGGCGGCGAGGACGTCGGACGCGGGTTCGGTCCCGGCGGGCATGGGCGGCTCTTCTCGGTCTGACGGCTGAGGCACCGGTTCCTGCCGGAGCGCGGGCGCCCATGGTGCCGTACACCCCCGGCCGTACGGGAGCCGGGGGTGCGCGGGGGTGACGGAGGGGAACAGGGCCGGCCCGGCGGACGACGACGGGACGGGTGCCCCCCCGTTCAGGAGGAGACGGCGGCGGTGCGCTCCGGCGCGCTCTGCGCCAGCACCAGATCGACATCGACCGGCAGACCGTCGCCCGTGTACACCGCCGGGCGCGCGTGCGGCGCGTACCCCGTCGCAGTGGCCGCCAGTACGTAGTTCCCGCCGGTCTGCGGCAGCAGCGCGTAGGCGCCGTTCTCGTCGCTGGTGGTGAGCCCCGCCTGCCTGCCCCCGGCGTCGATGAGTGTGACATTCGCCCACGCCACCGGCGCACCGTCCGGGTCCAGCACCCGTCCCCGGAAACCGCCGGACCCGGCGACGAGTGTGTGCTGCGGTCCTCGCTCGCTCTCGTCCGGGGCTGATCCCCGCGACTCCAGTGCTTCCAGTGACTCAAGCGACGCCAGGGACTTCGGTGCCATGGACGTCGCCTTCGGCCCGTTCGCCGCCGACCGCTGCGAGGGCAGGAACGCCGCCAGCACCAGACCCGCGACCACCGCGCCCGTGGCGATCAGGAACGAGATACGGAAGCCGTGCAGGGTGGGCAGTGTCACCCCGTCCGAGACGGCCGACGTATGGGCCAGCACCATGCCGATCACCGCGCTCGACACCGATGTGCCGATGGAACGCATCAGGGTGTTCAGACCGTTGGCCGCGCCCGTCTCCGAGGGATCCACGGCGGCGACGATCAGCGCCGGGAGCGAGGAGTACGCGAGGCCGATGCCCGCGCCCACGACCACCGAGATGACGATGGTCTGCCACGGCGCGCTCATCAGGCCGAGGCCCGCCCCGTAGCCGATACCGATGATCAGCATGCCGAGCATCAGCGAGACCTTGGGGCCGCGCCGCGCGGAGATCCGGGCGTAGAGCGGCGCCGTGAACATCATCGCCAGCCCGAGCGGCGCCACGCACAGCCCGGCCACCAGCATCGACTGGCCGAGACCGTAACCGGTGGACCTGGGCAACTGGAGCAGCTGGGGCAGCACGAGCGAGATCGCGTAGAAGGCGACCCCGATCATGATCGAGGTGAGGTTGGTGAGCAGCACCTCACGGCGCGCGGTGGTACGGAGATCGACCAGCGGCGCGGAACTCCTCAGCTCCATCACGCCCCACAGCAGCAGGATGACGACCGCCAGGACGAACAGCCCGACCGTGGTGGTCGATCCCCAGCCCCAGTCGCCGCCCTTGGTGATCGGCAGCAGCAGGGAGACGAGCCCCGCGGAGAGCCCGATCGCGCCGAGCCAGTCGAAGTCGCCGGTGGCCCGTACCGACGACTCGGGTACGAAGCGCAGGGTGAGCAGGATCGACAGCGCGCCGAGACCGGCCGAGCAGAAGAACAGCGCGTGCCAGTCGGCGTTCTGCGCGACCAGGGCCGCGCCGGGCAGGGCGAGCCCGCCGCCCACGCCGATGGAGGAGCTCATCAGCGCCATCGCGGAGCCGAGGCGCTCGCGCGGCAGTTCGTCCCGCATGATGCCGATACCGAGGGGTATCGCGCCCATCGCGAAGCCCTGGAGCGCCCTGCCGACGATCATGATGACGAGATCGTCGGTGAATCCGCAGATCAGTGAGCCGATCACCATGACGGCGAGGCTGGCGAGCAGCATCCGGCGCTTGCCGAAGAGATCGCCGAGCCGGCCCATGATCGGGGTGGCGATGGCACCGGCCAGCAGGGTCGCCGTCAGGACCCAGGTGGCGTCGGCGGGTGAGGTGCGGAGAAGTGCGGGAAGGTCCTTGATGACGGGCACGAGCAGGGTCTGCATCACCGCCACGGTGATGCCCGCGAAGGCGAGAACGGGGACGATGGCACCGCCCTCACGGGTTGGGGAGGCCTCCGGGTGCTGATCGGTTGTCGGCTGTGGCATACGTGCGTCCTCCGGGCAGGAAAGAGAGAGTCGGGGCAGGGGCGTGGCGGTGGGGACGGGCGGACAGCGCGGTCCGCCAAGTGGGTGCAGTGTGCAACCTTCCCCGTCGCCGCGTTATTCCGGCGAACGCGGTACGAACACGGTCCGACGCCGGTGCGCTTTCTTCTGACGGTTCGTCAGATGGGAAACCCCGGCGGAGGGTCCGTGCGTCCCGCCCCTCGGGCGGAAACGCGCTCCGGCAATCCGATGTACGGCTCGCTCCTGGGCTGCGACCATGACGCGCATGGTCCGAGCCGCCGCGGATTCCGAAGCCGCCGATAACGCAGACATATCCGGGTCAATCGCCCAAAAGGGGCCAAATGGCCCCGCCCGTAATGGTGTCCGAACCTGGGCGGTGATCCTCACCGCCTGTGCGGGACAGTTCCTCGTCGTCCTCGATGTGTCTGTGGTGAATGTCGCACTGCCGTCGATGCGCGCGGACCTCGGGCTCTCCGCCGGTGGTCTTCAGTGGGTGCTCAACGCCTATTCGATCGCTTTCGCCGGTTTTATGCTGCTCGGTGGACGGGCGGCGGATCTCTTCGGCCGCAAGCTGATGTTCCTGACGGGGCTCGGGGTGTTCACCCTCGCGTCCGTCGCGGGCGGACTCGCCCAGGAGGGCTGGCAGTTGCCGGCCGCCCGCGCCGTACAGGGCCTCGGCGCCGCCGTACTGGCGCCCGCGACGCTCGCCATCCTGACCTCGGCCGTGCCGGCCGGAGCCGCCAGGACCCGGGCCATAGGCACCTGGACGGCGGTCGGCGCGGGCGGCGGGGCGGCCGGCGGGCTCATCGGCGGCGTGCTCACCGATCTGCTCTCCTGGCGATGGGTGCTGCTGATCAATGTGCCGGTCGGGGTGCTGGTCCTGGCCGGGGCCGCGGTGTGGCTGACCGAGAGCCGCAGGGATACGGGACGGCGCCTCGACCTGCCCGGCGCGGTGCTGGTCACGGGCGGTCTGGCGGCGCTGGCGTACGGCATCGTGCAGACCGAGGAGCGGGGCTGGGGCGCGGGGGACACCCTGCTGCCGCTGGCCGGGGGAGTGGTGCTGCTGGGGCTGTTCGTGGCGGTGGAGGCATGGACGAGGGTGCCGCTGATGCCGCTGGGGCTGTTCCGGGTACGGGCGGTGTCGGCGGCGAACACGGCGATGTTCGTCTGTAGCTCCGCGTCCTTCGCCGTCTGGTTCTTCATGACGGTCTACGCCCAGAACGTGCTGGGATACGGGCCGCTGGAGGCCGGTCTCGCGCTGGTCCCGAGCTCTCTGAGCATTGTGCTCGGTTCGAAGATCGCGCCCCGGCTGATGTCCCTGGCGGGTGCCCGGAATGTCGCGGTCATCGGGGCGCTGGTGGCGGTCGCCGGGTTCGGCTGGCAGTCGATGCTGACCCCGGACGGACCGTATCTCTCGTCGATCCTCGGCCCCGGTCTGCTGATCATGACCGGTCTGGGGCTGACGGGCACCACGCTGGCGGCGCTGGCCACGGGCGGCGCGGAACCCGGTGACGCCGGTCTGGTCTCGGGCCTGGTCAACACCTCGCGGACGATGGGCGGGGCGCTCGGTCTCGCCGTCCTGTCCACGGTGGCGGCGTCCCGTACGGCGGGCGGTACGAGTCCGCAGGCGCTGACGGAGGGATACGCGCTGGCGTTCAGGACGGGCGGCGCGGTGGTGCTGGCGGGGGCTGTGCTGATGGTGCTGTGGCTGCCGCGCGGCTCCTCGGACGGGTGACCGGCTGACCGGCAAGGGGGCGGTCCGCGGTTCCGGGGATCCGTAGTTCCGTTGACCCGGGGCTCCGGGGATCAGAGCCAGCCCTGGCGGCGGGCGGCGCGTACCGCCTCCATGCGGTTGCGTGTGCCGGTCTTGCCGATGGCCGACGAGAGATAGTTCCGTACGGTCGACTCGGAGAGATGGAGCCTGGCCGCGATGTCGGCGACGGTCGCGCCGTCCACCGAGGAGTTCAGCACCTCACGCTCGCGCGCGGTGAGCGGATTCGGGCCCGCGCTCAGGGCCGCCGCAGCCAGCGCGGGATCGATGACGGTCTCGCCGGTCAGCACCTTGCGGATCGCCGCGGCGAGTTCCTCCACCGGTCCGTCCTTGACCAGGAAGCCCGCCGCTCCCGCCTCCATCGCCCGGCGCAGATAGCCGGGCCGGCCGAAGGTGGTCAGGATCAGCACCCGGCAGCCGGGCACCTCGTCCCGCAGCAGCGCGGCGGCGTCGAGACCGCTGATACCGGGCAGTTCGATGTCCAGCAGCGCCACATCGGGACGTGAGACGAGCGCGGTGTCCACGATGGCGTCGCCGGTGGCCACCTGGGCGACCACCTCTATGTCCGGCTCCATACCGAGCAGCAGCGCGAGGGCCCCGCGCAACATGCCCTGGTCCTCGGCGAGAAGGACGCGTACGGACGTGGCCGGCCTGTGGTCCCGGGGCATCTCTGTCATCTGCACAGGGTAGGGCGGGGGGACCGGCCCGCCCCGGACGCGAAGTCCGGGACCTGGCGAGGCGCGCACGAGCGCGCGCTGATCAGAGCGCGCCGTTCAGACGCGCGCCGTCGAGGTGTCCACCGGCAGGAGGGCGGTCACCCGGAAGCCCTGTCGCGCCCCTGGCCCGGAGCCTTCCGCCGTACCGTCCGCCGGGGTGCCCGCCGGGCCCGTTTCGAGGGACCCGCCCGCCGCCACGAGCCGTTCGGTGAGGCCCTTGAGCCCCGTACCCCCACCAGCGCCCGCCCCGGCACCCTCCCCCGCACCGGCCCCGACGCCGTCGTCCGTGACCGTCAGTCCGACCTGTTCGGACGTGCCGTCCACGGTGATCGTGCAGCGGGTCGCGGCACTGTGCCGTACGGCGTTGGTGACGGCCTCCCGTACCACCCAGCCGAGCAGCACCTCCGCCCACGGCTCCAGCGGCGGCCCGGACCGCCGTATCACCGGTTCGATCCCGGCGGCCGTCAGCGCCGAGCGCGCCCGGTCCAGATCCGTGGCGAGACTGCCCTCGCGGTAACCGGTGACGGCCTCCCGGATCTCGGTCAGGGCCTGTCTCCCGACGGACTCGATGTCGGAGACCTGGGTCAGGACCGCGTCCGGATCGTCCGGCATCAGCCTGCGCGCGGCCTCCGCCTTGACCACGATCACGGACAGCGTGTGACCGAGCAGATCGTGCAGATCGCGGGAGAACCGCAGCCGCTCGCGCTCCACCGCCGAGCGCGCCAGCTCCTGGCGGGTGGCGCGCAGTTCCCCCACCGTCTCGGCGAGGGTGAGGATCGCCGCGGTCACCATCATCGAGATGAACGTGCCGTACGCGACGCCGATCGCGCCCCAGCCGTCGTGGTACGCGCCGACGGCCCCCGCGACGGCGCTCAGCGCAAGACCCACCCAGGCGAGAGCGCGCCCGCGCACCACGGTGCCGCAGGCCAGCCCGAAGAGCGGGAAGAACAGCAGCCAGCTCCCGCCGTAGAGACCGCCGAGCCCGAAGGTCATCAGCCCCATCCCGGCGAGCGACCACCAGGTGATGTGGCTCCGCCGCTTCCCCGGGACGAAGGCCGTGAACACGACGGAGACATAGAGGGAGTTGAAGACCAGCAGACCGATCCCGCCCAGCCAGGGGTTCGGGGTCCTGCCCTGGACGAGATTTGAGAAGGACCCCAGGCCGAGGAGCAGCCAGGGCAGCATCGCGTAACCGCTGGGCGGCCCCGGTCTGCCGCGGCCCGGTTCGCCGCCGCCGTCGCTGTTCGGTCCGCCGCCGTCGCCGCCCGGTCCGCCGCCGTCCCAGCTCCGTCCCGGGTGCCGGTTCCGGTCCTTGTCCCGGGACTTCCAGGTCATGTCGTTCGTCCGTGTCATGCCGATGACGCTACGGAACGCGGCCGTCGCTCCGGCAGACGCGGATGTACGGACTCGCCCGGTACAAATGTCCCGGCGAGGATGCCCGGCGGAGCGCGGATACGCCGACAGGACGCGGACCCCTCGACAGAGCGCGGACGCCCCCACGGGAAGAGGCCGCCGCGCCAACAGGAAGAGGCCGCCGCGTCCGTGCCGCGACGGCCTCTCATGGTGCACCGGCCCGGAACTCAGGCCGCGTTGCTGTGTTCCCCCTCCGCCGGGCGGCGGTGGCGGCCGTGGGCCGGGGACATCGAGTCCTCCGTGGAGGCCGCGCCACCTCGGTGCTTTCCGAAGTGGCTGATGTCATCCCGATCGGCGGCCGTCGTCTGCGGGCGCTCCTGGGTGGTGTTGCTTCGGGCTTCGGACATGTGGGAAGTCACCCCGTCGTGATCGCTTCTTGTTGTGGCGCAGGGGCCCCGGCTCTCCCTGTACCGCCCCGACGAAGTGACGGTCACCGTTCCACATCACAGTCCCCGACAAATGCCCGGTCGGTACGGCTGCGTGGCCCCGGAAGAAAGTCTATCCAGGTACCCCGCGCCCGGTGAGAGGCGCCTGCTGCAAGGGGACCGGCCTGCACATCACAGGAGTTCGCGGAGGTGCGAACGGTTCCCCCACCGGGGATTCCGTTTGTGTGAGTTGTGTGAGCGTCGGCGGCCCGGGGACCGTCACGGAGGCCACGGCCGCCCCGGACGCGACGGCGGTCCCGGACGTCAGCGGCGCCGCGGACCGCACCTCCGCAGTCCTCACCTCCGCCGACGGCTCCAACGGCGCGGTGGATCCGGCCGGTTCCGCCGGGGCCACCAGCCGGGCCACTCCGCACGGCACATCACCCGTCGCGTACGGCAGCCGCAGCACACCGTCCCGGGTCCAGAACCCCGATCCCGCCAGCCACCCCGCGGGCGTGGGCAGTTGATGAATCCGACGGCCCATCGGACGCCACATCCCGAGTCCGCTGCCCGCCGCGCCGTCGATGCGCAGCGCCACCGCGCAGCTCTCCGGCATCAGCACCTGCCCCGGCTGTACGGCGAACGGTGTCACCGCGTGGTCCGCGAGCCGCAGACACTCGGGGAAGCGCACCGGCCGCAGACTGCCCAGTACGCCCCAGCCCAGCCGGTCGTGACCCGGCGCGTCCGAGCGGATCAGCAGCAGTCCGCTGTCGGCGTCCGCCAGCAGCAGCCGGTCGTTGCTCTCCTCGGTGATCTGGAGCAGCGGCGTCGCCTCGCCACCGCGCCCCAGATCGACGGCGACGGCCTTGACCACGCCGTCCCTCTCCCGGTCCAGGGCCAGTATCCGCCCCGTACGGTCGAGCCAGACGCCGCCCGAGCAGTGCCCCGCGACCTCGGCCACCCGCTCGGGTCCGAACGCGCCGCCCGCCACCAGCCAGACCGTGGTGGAGTGCTCGCCGGGCGCCAGGGCGTAGGCGCTCCTGCCGTCCGGTGACGGCGGAAGCAGGGCCAGCCGGTCGCAGCCGATCGCGCCCAACGGCAGTTGACCCGTGCCCGGTCCGGTCGGATAGAGCAGCGAGAAGTCGTGCCGGTCCGCGACCCGGCGGCGGATGAGCACCCGTCCGTCGGCCATGGGCAGGACATCGGAGTCCGGCTCCTCGGGCTGGTCGAGGGGGAGGGGTACGGCATAGGGCTCGGGTCCGTCGAGGGTCCAGCGCTCCGGGAACCAGGCGTCGCCGCGCCCGCCCCCGCCGGTCCCGCCGTCCCCGACGTTCCCGCCCCCGCCCGCGCCCCCGTCGCCCCGCCCGTTCCCGCCCCCGCTTCCGCCGCCGCTTCCCCCGTCCCCGCTTCCGCCGCTTCCGCTTCCGAGCGTCAGTCGCGCCGCGTAGGTCCCGTCCGCCGTGATCGCGAACCCCGTACGCCGCAGCGCTCCGTCCTCCGCAGCCGTCTCGATGGCACAGGCCGTCATCGGTTCGTCACCTCCGGCGACGAAGCTAGTTTTCGCACTTCCTACCGAACAACACGACGTCGACCACTTCACACATATGGGTGGCCATGGCGGGATTTGCCGGAGCGTGTGGGGGCGGGTGTGCTGACGGGACGAGGGGGTGTTTAAAGTAAGGCATACCTAAGTCGGTGTCCGGCCGGCGCCCGACCGGCGCCCCGAACCCGTACGCGGGCCCCGCATCCGCACGCCCGACGTGCACCCCAGCACTTCCCAGGAGCATCCAGATGTCCATACGACGCCGTGGCTCAGCCGCCGTGGTCGCACTCGCCGCCGCGCTCTCCCTCGCGGCCTGCGGCAGCGGCGGCGACTCCTCCGACAGCGGTTCCGCCGCCTCCGACGACGGAGGGAAGAAGGCCGCGGTCGCCACGGGCGGCAAGGACTTCGCCGACGCGGCCGCGAAGACGGCCACCTACGGGACCGACGCCGGGCCGGGTCGGTTCCCGCGCACGATCACGCACGCCATGGGCAAGACGGAGCTGAAGGCCCGGCCCGAGCGGGTCGTGGTCCTGGACGTCGGCGAGTTCGACAATGTCGTGTCGCTCGGCGTCAAGCCCGTCGGCTACGCCCCCACCGAGGGCGACGAGGCCATCCCGAGCTATCTGAAGCAGGGCGCGGGCGACCCCGAGAACGTCGGCACGATCAACAGTCTCAACCTTGAGGCGATCGCCGGGCTCAAGCCCGATCTGATCCTCGGCAGCCAGCTGCGCGCGGCCGACAAGTACAAGGAGCTGTCGCGGATCGCGCCCACGGTCTTCTCCATCCGGCCGGGCTTCACCTGGAAGGAGAACTACCTCCTCAACGCGCAGGCGCTGGACCGTACCGCCGAGGCGAAGGCGGCCCTCGCCGCGTACGACAAGAAGGCGGCGGACCTCGGCGCGGACCTCGGCCAGGACAAGCCGACCGTCTCGATGGTGCGCTACATGCCGGACAAGCTGCGGCTGTACGCGAAGGCGTCCTTCATCGGCACGATCCTCGACGACGTCGGTCTGCCGCGCCCCGAGAACCAGCGGATCAACGATCTCGCCGTGGAGATCAGCCCGGAGAAGATCGACGACGCCGACGCCGACTGGATCTTCACCGGGGTGTACGGCGACCCGGCGAAGACCCAGCGGGACACCGCGCGCTCCAACCCCCTCTGGAAGAACCTCAAGGCGGTCGAGGCCGGCCAGGCCAAGGACGTCAAGGACGAGACCTGGTACCTGGGTCTGGGCGTGACGGCGGCCGGCCTGGTGCTCGACGATCTCCGCGGCTACCTGGTCAAGTAGCGCGCGGCCCCCGGGGCCCGGGACACGGGAGGTACCCCTTCGCGCGGCCCCGGGGACCGGGGTACGGAGGTACCCCCGCCACCCGGACTCCCCGGGCCGATCCGCGAGGACCGGCCGGGCGGGGCCCGGCTGTCATGAGCTGTTCCGGTCATGGCCGGTGGGGCACGTGGGACAGGTAGCCTTTGCTCCGTGCCCTCCGTGCCCCGCCTGTCCGAAGTGATCGCCACGCTCGACGCCCTCTGGCCCCCCGAACGGGCCGAGCGGTGGGACGCCGTCGGTACGGTCTGCGGCGATCCCGACGCGGTGGTGACCCGGGTCCTCTTCGCGGTCGACCCCGTCCAAGAGATCGCCGAAGAGGCCGTGAAGCTGGGCGCCGAGCTGATCGTCACCCACCACCCGCTCTATCTGCGCGGTACGTCGACGGTCGCGGCCTCCACCTTCAAGGGCCGTGTCGTGCACACCCTCATCAAGCACGACATCGCGCTGCACGTGGCCCACACCAACGCCGACACCGCCGACCCCGGGGTCTCCGACGCCCTCGCGGGCGCGCTGGACCTGCGGATCGTCGGACCCCTCGTACCGGACCCGACGGATCCGGCGGGACGGCGCGGACTCGGCCGGATCTGTGAACTGGACCGTCCCGCCACCCTCCGGGACCTCGCCGCGCGCGTCGCGCACCGGCTGCCCGCCACCGCGCAGGGCGTACGGCTGGCGGGCGACCCGGAGGCCCTCGTCCGTACGGTCGCGGTCAGCGGCGGCTCGGGCGACGGTCTCTTCGACCAGGTCAGGGCGGTGGGTGTGGACGCGTTCCTCACCGCGGATCTGCGTCACCACCCCGCCTCCGAGGCCACACAGCACTCACCGCTGGGACTGATCGACGCCGCGCACTGGGCCACCGAGTGGCCCTGGTGCGAGCAGGCCGCCGCCCAGCTCGACGAGATCTCCGACCGCCATGGCTGGGACCTGCGGGTCCATGTCTCAGAGACCGTCACCGACCCCTGGTCCGCCCACCACGATTCTTCAGGAGCCCCCAACTGAACGCCGCGCCCGCCGACCAGATCCGACTTCTCGACGTCCAGGCCCTGGACGTACGACTGTCGCAGCTCGCCCACAAGCGCAGCTCGCTGCCCGAGCACGCCGAGATCGAGTCGCTCACCAAGGACCTCGCCCAGCTCCGTGACCTGCTTGTCGCCGCGACGACCGAGGAGAGCGACACCGCCCGCGAGCAGACCAAGGCGGAGCAGGACGTCGACCAGGTGCGCCAGCGTGCCGTACGCGACCAGCAGCGACTGGACTCCGGCGCGGTCACCTCGCCCAAGGACCTGGAGAACCTCCAGCGCGAGATCGTCTCGCTCGCCAAGCGCCAGGGCGATCTGGAGGATGTCGTCCTGGAGGTCATGGAGCGCCGTGAGTCCGCGCAGGAGCGGGTCGCCGAGCTGACGGAACGTGTCTCCTCCGTCCAGGCCAAGGCCGATGACGCCGCCACGCGCCGCGATGGAGCGCTGGAGGAGTTCGACGGCCAGACCGCGGCCGTGACCAAGGAGCGCGAGATCATCGCCGCGTCGGTGCCGGCCGATCTGCTCAAGCTGTACGAGAAGCTCCGCGTCCAGCAGGGCGGGGTGGGCGCCGCCCGGCTCTTCCGGCGCCGCTGCGAGGGCTGCCAGCTCGAACTGAACATCACCGAGGTCAACGAGGTCAGGGCGGCGGCGCGGGACGCCGTGCTGCGGTGCGAGAACTGCCGCCGGATCCTGGTCCGTACGTCCGAATCGGGTCTGTGATGGCGAAGTTCGTCGTGGAGGCCGACGGCGGTTCCCGGGGCAACCCGGGCCCCGCCGGTTACGGCGCGGTCGTCCTGGACCCGGTGACGGGCGAGACGCTCGCGGAGGCCGCCGAGTACATCGGGGTCGCGACGAACAATGTCGCCGAGTACAAGGGGCTGATCGCGGGCCTGAAGGCGGCGAAGGCACTGGACCCGGCCGCGTCGGTGCGGGTCCGTATGGACTCCAAGCTCGTCGTCGAGCAGATGTCGGGGCGCTGGAAGATCAAGCACCCGGACATGAAGCCGCTGGCGGCGGAGGCCGGGCGGATCCTGCCGACGGGACAGGTCACCTACGAGTGGATCCCGCGCGAGCGGAACAAGCACGCGGACCGGCTGGCCAACGAGGCGATGGACGCGGGCAAGAAGGGCAAGCGGTGGGAGCCGTCGGCCTCCACGGCGGACCTGGACACGGGGGCGGCGCGCAACGCGTCACGCGGCGGCGCGGGCGCGGGCGCTGGTCCTTCCGGCCGGGGGCCGGGCCGTACGTCCGCGCCTTCGGTGCCTTCCGGGCCTGCGGGTGACGCGGCGGCGGGCGCGGCGAAGGCGCGGGCGGCGCTCGCGGGTGGCCGCGCGTCCGGAGCCGGGGGCACGGCGGCCCCGGCGGCCCCGGCGTACGAAGAGCCCGCCGACGAGCCGCTCACGACGGCGAACCTGAAGACGTCCGAGGCGCGGAAGGCGGCCCCGGGGACCTCCGGCGGGTCGGGCGCGAGCGCGTCGGGCGCGCAGGGCGTTTCCACGACCGCGGCCCCGACGGTCGGCTGGGGCCCCTCCGCCGATCTCGGCACTCCCGCCACCTTCGTCCTGCTGCGGCACGGCGAGACCGCCCTCACCCCCGAGAAGCGCTTCTCCGGCAGTGGCGGCGGCGACCCCGAACTCTCCGCGATCGGCCGCCGTCAGGCGGAGGCCGTCGCCACGGCGCTGGCCGCGCGCGGCACCGTCCAGGACATTGTCTCCTCACCGCTCAGGCGCTGCCGTGAGACGGCGGAGGCCGTCGCCTCCCGGCTCGGGCTGGACGTCATGGTCGAAGAGGGCCTGCGCGAGACGGACTTCGGCGCGTGGGAGGGGCTGAGCTTCGCCGAGGTACGGGAGCGCCACCCCGACGACCTCAGTGCCTGGCTCGCCTCGCCCGCCGTCGCGCCGACGGGCGGCGGCGAGAGCTTCACGACGGTCGGCCGCCGGGTCAGGGCGGCCCGTGACCGGCTGCTCGACCGGTACCAGGGGCGGACGGTCCTGCTCGTCACCCATGTCACCCCGGTGAAGACGCTGATCAGACTGGCGCTCGGCGCACCGCCCGAGTCGCTGTTCCGGATGGAACTGTCGGCGGCGTCGCTGTCGGCGGTGGCGTACTACGCGGACGGCAACGCGTCGGTACGGCTGCTGAACGACACGTCCCACCTGCGCTGACCCCGGCCCGGGGACGGGCGGCGGGTAGCGGGTGGCCGGTGGCGGTCGGCGGGTGGCGGTTGGCGAGGGCTCCGCGGCCGGGGGCTCGGATCGCCGTGCTCAGCCCGCCGTGCGCCCCGCTCGGACCGCCCCGCTCGGACCGCCCCGCTCGGACCGCTGCGCTCAGCCCGCCGTGCGCAGCGCCGAGGCCTCACGGGCCAGCGACTCGACCCGCCCCCAGTCCTTCGCCGCGAGCGCGTCCGGCGGAAGCATCCACGTACCGCCGACGCAGCCCACGTTCCGCAGGGCGAGATACGCCGGTGCCTTCGCGGCGGTGATCCCGCCCGTCGGGCAGAAGCGCGCCTGGGGGAGCGGGCCGGCGAGGGAGGCGAGATAGGCCGTGCCGCCCGCGGCCTCCGCGGGGAAGAACTTCATCTCGGTCACCCCGCGTTCGAGCAGCGCGACCACCTCCGAGGCCGTCGAGACCCCGGGCAGGAACGGCACCCCCGAGTCCCGCAGCGCGTTCAGCAGCGCGTCCGTCCACCCGGGGCTGACCAGGAAGCGCGCGCCCGCCGTCACCGAGTCGGTCACGGCCCCGGCCGTGAGGACCGTCCCGGCACCGACCACCGCGTCCGGCACCTCGGCGGCGATCGCGCGGATCGCGGCGGGCGCGGCAGGGGTCCGCAGGGTCACCTCGATCGCGGGCAGCCCGCCCGCGACCAGGGCACGGGCGAGGGGCACGGCGTCGGCGGCGTCGTCGATGACGACGACAGGGATGACGGGGGCGAGGTCGAGCACGGAGGTCATGGCGTCATCCTGCCGTGCGTCGGCCATGCTCCGCAATGAACGTTGCACACCGCGCAACACGCCTGCGGCGGCGCGGGCGGGACGCGTGGCGCGGGAGTCCCCGGGCCGCCGGGTTGACCGCCCGCCGGCTCCGTGCCGCCGCTGCCCGTCGCGGGCCCTCGCGGCTCCCGTCGGCCCTGCGCCGGCCTCGTGCCGTCAGTGGATCTCCGTGACCACCACATCCAGCGCCCATGGCCGGTCGGCCCGCGCCGGGGCCGTCGCTTCCACCGCATGTCCGAGCTGCCGGAGCGTCTCCACCAGGGCCGCGGGGTTCTTCGGGCGGGCGCCCGCGGTGAGCAGGTCCCGTACGAGCCGGCCCTTGGTCGCCTTGTTGAAGTGGCTCACCACCGACCGCTTCTCCACCCCGGTCACGGGATCGGTCTGCGCGTGCAGCACCCGTACCCGCGCGGTGCGGCCGGCCAGTTCGCCCTTCGGCTGCCACGCCGCCGCGTACGCCGAGGAGCGGAGATCCAGTACGGTCCCGCCGTCGGCCGCCTCCGGCAGTACGGACTCCATCCGCGCGCGCCAGTACGCGCCCAGCGCGCCGAGCCCCGGCAGCTTGACCCCCATCGAGCAGCGGTACGGGGGGATACGGTCGCCCACCCGTACCGCGCCCCAGAGCCCGGAGAAGACCAGCAGCGACTTCCCGGCCCTACGGCGCGCCGCGGTGTCGAGCGTGGCCAGGTCCAGCGCGTCGTACAGCACGCCGGTGTAGATCTCCCCGGCCGGACGGGTACCGGCCGTCCGCAGCACCGCGTTCTTCGCGATCTCGCCCCGCAGGCCTTCGCTCAGACCGAGCACCTCGCGCGCCTTCTCCTCATCGGCCGCGCACAGTTCGACCAACTCGTCCAGCACGGCGCTCCTGGCCTCGGTGAGCCCAGGCAGCGACAGGGACTCCAGCTTCAGCGGAGCCCCGCGCCCGGAAGCGGACTTGCCTTCCGACGGCGGCAGCAGGACGAGCACGTGACTTCTCCTCGGGGATGTGGGGGTGCGGGATGCGGGATGTGGGTGTGGGGTGTCGGCAGTGCGGGGGAGCAACGGGATACGGGGTACGGCCCCCGCGCCAGGGTAGGCGACGCCCGGCCGCACGCGTACGGTCCCCGCCGCCCCCGCCGCCGGTCAGGGTGCCTGGTCGCGGTGCCGGTCAGGGCGCCGGTCGGGGCGTCGGTCCCGTCAGGACACCGAGCGCCCCCGCTCCTGGGCCCGCGCCGCCGCATCCGCCATCGCCCTCGTGACCAGCTCCGGCCGGTCGGCGTGGAAACGGATCACCCGCGCCCGCCCTTCCCCGCCCAGCGGCCGTACGAACATGACGGGCGCGGTCAGCTCCACCCGTACCGTCGTCTGGCTGCCCACCACGAGGTCCAGGATCCCGCCGTCGGCGGGGTCGTACTGGATCAGCTTGCCGTCCGGGTACCGCCGTTCGACCCGTACGGAGGCGATCCGGTCCGCGTCGATCCGCAGATCGAGGAGCGTGCCGTAACGGATCCTCAACGAGCCGTCCGCGCCCACCACATGAGGCCGTGTCACACAGCCCGCGTGCAGCGCCAGCACCATCAGCACGGTGTAGACGTCGAGCACGAGCAGGACCCGGTGGACCGGCGGCCAGGGGATCAGCAGCGCCAGCATCACCGTCTCCACGACGGCCACGAAGAGCAGTCCGTACATCATCGCCGTCTGCGGACCGGTGTACGGGACGGGCTGATCGCCCTCCCGTACGCCGTGCGTGCGGCGTACGGCCCACCGGGCCAGGCTGCCCATGGACCGTATGTTCTGGCTGACGATTCCGCGCCAGGCGATGCCTCTCATCCCGATTCCCCGTCCTGCGTCAGTTCCTGCGTGGGTTCCTGCGTCGCTTCCTGCCTGGGTTCGCGCGTTCGTTCCCGTGCCCGTCGTATGAGCGTCTCGACCATCAGCTGTACGACCCGGCCCTGCGCCGGCGGGAACTCGGCGAGCAGGGCGTCCCGGAACCCGGTGGCGACCGCCGGCTCTTCCCGCTCTTCCGCCGCCGTCATACCGGCCAGCACCTCATCGGGCACGACGCCCGCCAGTTCGGCGGCGAGGGGCTCGATCCGTGGGTCGTCGGGACGGGTGTCGGCGAGTTCGTCGAGCCGCCGGTAGAGACCGAGGACATGGGTGCTCCGCGTCAGCGGGCGCAACGCGTCGTAGAGACGTTCGCTGCCTTCCGATGTGTCGAACAGGGCCAGCAGTTCCCGGTCCTTGCCCGCCATCGGGGAGTCGGTGACGGGAAGGGATCCCAGCAGCCGGGCCAGAGCGGGGGACACCGGCTCCTCGGCCGTCGCAGGCCGGCGCATCAGCTCGGCGAGTCTCTCGCGCCGGGCCCGTATCCCGGCCTCCTGACGGGCCAGATCGGCGTCCAGTTCACCGAGGACCTCGATGAACTCGCGCCCCTGGTCGTCGGCGATGACATCCCGTACCTCGTCCAGCCCGAGCCCCACCTCGGTCAGCCGCCGGATCCGGGCGAGGAGCACCGCGTCACGTACCGAATAGTCGCGGTAACCGTTGGCACGCCGCGCGGGCTCGGGCAGCAGGCCGAGGTGGTGGTAGTGCCGTACCGCCCGTGGGGTCACCCCGACGAGGGCGGCGATCTCTCCGATCCGCATGAACCCAGTAGAGACCCTGACGCCGCGGCAAGGTCAAGGAGCCCGTCTCCCCCACCGGCCGCGATACGGTCCGGCCCGCACGGACGGGTAAGATGACCTTTACGGCAGACGAGCCGGGCGGACGGCCGCGTGGGGGTTCTTGTGGACCTCCCCGAGGAACGTCCGGACTCCACACGGCAGGGTGGTGGGTAACGCCCACCCGGGGCGACCCGCGGGACAGTGCCACAGAGAACAGACCGCCGGGGACCTCGGTCCCCGGTAAGGGTGAAACGGTGGTGTAAGAGACCACCAGTGCCCAGGGTGACCTGGGCAGCTAGGTAAACCCCACCCGGAGCAAGGTCAAGAGGGGCCACCGAAAGGCGGCCCTGCGCGGACGATCGAGGGCTGCCCGCCCGAGTCCGCGGGTAGACCGCACGAGGCCGGCGGCAACGCCGGCCCTAGATGGATGGCCGTCTCCCGGCCGACCGCGAGGTCGGCCGGCGACAAAATCCGGCGTACAGCCCGACTCGTCTGCCGCATAGACGGAAAGTTGCCCCTGATCTGGGAAAACACCAGGTCAGGGCGCTTCTTTCAGCGTCGGAGCGATCCTCAAGGCTGCTCGTTCCTTGGTGTCGGCCATTGGCGTCGGCACTTATGCGACTGGAGAACGAGTTTCAAGATCCCAAAAGTCACCCTACCTCCGCTTTGGTTTGGATGGTCTGCTAAACGGAATAAGCCTTTCCGAATCTTCAGAGGGGACCTGCGTCCGGTCAGCACAATCTTCGACGAAGGACGCGGATATTCTGGGAGCGAATGCGCCCATGAATGCGCCCGCCTCCCCGGAGGCTTCTGCGGCTGATGCTGCCCCGGAGGACGCTTCTTCGGGGCATGCGGGCTCGGGTGGTCTTGCGGTGGATCTGCTCTATGCCGGTTCAGACCAGCAGTTGAGCGATCAGCTTCCGCAGGGGGGCTTCCAGCTCCAGATTGTTGCCCCGTTGGATGCCTTGGATGTATTCGCTCGCCGCGACGAGTTGGGAGAAGCGGCCGGCGGGGGAATCGAGTACGGACCCGAAGCAGTGCCAGACCTTTTTGGCGACTTCGGGAACGGTGAGGCTGGAGACGTAGAGGGTGGCTGCGTCGTATCCGGTGGGGGCCAGTCCCCAGCGTTCCCAGTCGATGATGGACAGTTCGGGGCCGACGAGGTTGGACCACTGGATGTCAGCGTGTGCTGTTGTCCACTCGGGCACCCGTGTCCGCACGTCGGCTCGGATGAACTGCGGCATGGCCCAGTGGAGTCGTTGCTGACGTACGGCCACTCGGTCGGTGGGTACCGATGAGACGACGGCCAGGGCGCGGCGCAGTGATGCCCACCAACTGTCCGGCAGATCAAGCACTTCCGGCGGCAAGGGGCCTTTGCTTACGGGTTCGCCCTTGAGGCGGTCGTAGAGTTCGGCCCGGTAGGCGTAGATGCCGTCGTTCCATTCATGTACGCCGCGCAGTCCGGGCCGTGGGACGCCGTGCGGGATCAGCTTCTCGGCCATTTCCGGGCCGTCCCACGAGGACGTGGCGGCCTTGTCTGCGGGCACGGCTGCCAGGCGGAGCCAGAGGCGGTCTTTCGCGGGCTTGCTGAGGGTTTTGCCTTCCCAGCCCCATGTCTCGGCGGGCTCCGCTGTGACGAAGAGGGCGCTCGCGGCTGTGCGGTGCGCGCGGCGCATCCGCTCGGCTGTGGCGTCATCAGGTGCGGAAGGCATCGGTGATTCTCCGGAGATCGTTGGTGTCGAGTGAATGTCCCAGGGCCCCTTGGGCGGCCTCGGACCAGTGCTTTGCTGTACTTGCCGACAGCAAAACCCTGGTGACGCCGGGGGCGGACGCCACGGTGCCGAGGATGATGCGCAGTGGGGTGGCTCCGGGCAGTAGTTCGTCCGCGACGGGGGGCGTGATGATGTCGGTCAGTTCGCCGCCGTGGAGCGGAGCGGACGCGTAGACGTCGAGGCCGGCCGACCGGGCGTCGATCAGTACTCCATATCCGTCGACCGCGTCCGCGAGGGGGCCGAGTTGAACGAGGGACAAGGGGAGCTGGATGGCTCGGAGCCTGTGAGCGGCTCCGCCCGCCGAGCGGGCCAGGTCAACGAGTTCTTCCACGGTCAGTGATCCGTCGTGCAGGGCGGACCAGGTGGCCACCCCGTACCCCTTGATCAGCCCTCGGTTGCAGCATTCTTCCAGTGCGCCGAAGGCCCTCAGGATGCGGTCCGCCAGGCGTATCGGGGAGGGGCCGCCGTGTTCGGGGTTGTGAAGGAACACGACGTCGGGCGTGCGGCCCAGGGCCTCCTTGCTGCGGGTGACCTGCCATCGCACGTACTGGGGGGCGAGACTGTGGCCCTGGCCAGCTTCGGAATGGGTGAGGACTCGCCTGCGTACCGCTTCGTCCTGCTGCGGTTCGGACAGGAAACCCACCTTGGTCGAGACGCGGACGCCCCGATGCGTTTTCAGGACGGGGGCCAGGAGGGCTTCGTCCTTTCCGTGGTGGTAGTTGGGCGCGGTGTCGATCCAGCACACCCCGCTCCGAATGGCGGCTTCGGCGGCTTCCGGTACGCCACGCGCCCGGTAGGTGCCCATCCCGAGGGCGGCGGTCACCAGATGCTCCCGGCCGAGACGACTTGCCCCTTCACCAGCTCGGTGATGATGTTTGCGGCCTGCTTCAGCGAGAGGCCGGTTCCGTAGACCAGATCGCGGAGCTGGTATCTCCCCTGGCCGGTCAGGCGGTCCAGCAGTGGCCGGGCGGCGGGGGCGAAGGTCCACGTCTCGCCGCCCGCTGTCAGTACGGCGTTGCCGTTCTCGTCCGACGCCAGCGTGTGCCGCGTGGTGAGCATCTCCACCGTCACGTTGGCATCAGCCGCTACTTCGGACACGAACGGAAGGGACGGCCGCAGCCTGACACGCTCTGTGGCGTCGCGGTGCTCGGCGTACCGATCGATCAGGTTTCCGCTCTCCAACTCCTTGGCCAGCAGACCGCGGAGGGCGCCTACGAATTCCTGTTTGTCCGCCTGGGTGCCGAATCGGGGGAGGTCGGCACGCACGATCTCTTCGGCCCGAAGTTTCTCCGACAGCCAGATCAGCAGATCGGCTCCGGTCGTCGTGGTGAGCCCACATGTCAGGTGCAGGGAGCGTTCGCCTTCGGAGGCCGCGACGCTGTGCCACCATCCGCGCGGCAGGTAGAGCATGTCGCCGGCCGTCAGAACGAACTCGTCGACCGGCTTCTCCGGAGGCACCTCCGGTTCCGCGACGTCCTGGTGCATCGGAGAGATGCGGGTCGGACCGTACACCTTCCAGCGCTTGGCGCCCGAGATCTGGACGACCACGACGTCGTGGTCGTCCCAGTGCACGCCGAAGCCCTCGCGCCCCGTCCAGGACGCGTACGCATTCACTTGCACCTGGGTGCGCAGGGCCGCCTCAAGAGCGCTCGCGAGGTAGCGCACGCCGTCGTGCAGCTCATCGATCGCGTCGATGACCAGGGTGGCGCCGTTGGCGAGCTGGTCATGCAGGGCGGCCGGGTGAAGCCGCTGCCACACCGTGCTGCGCCGGGTGACCAAAGGAGCGGTGTAGGCGTCCTGAGGGATGACTTCTCCGTCGGCGGAGAGGCGAAGTCGAGGAGGCTCAAGGCGGTGGCGGGCGAGTAAGTCGTTGAGGTCGTCCCAACCGAGACGGTCCCAGCCCATGAGGGCGGAGAGATCGTCATCGGCGCCGGGAAGGACACGATGGGTGCGGCCGAACGCCTCGGTGAGGAAGTCCTCACCGAGGCGGGCGACGACCGCAGATGTGCGAGCGGTCATGATGTGAGTCCTCGTCAGTCGTTGCCGTCGGACTTGCCGGCGGTGGTGTCGGACGGGGTCGACATCCTGGCGCGAGCGGCAGTCACCTTCGCGCGGGCCACCAGAAGGCCACCCCCGCTCGGGGCGGGGTTGGCCTGCGTTTCGTTCTCCATCTCGATCTCCTCACTCGTGATGTTTTCCGGCTCGGGGCGGTTCCCCGCGCCGGTGGGACCCGCCCCCACCGGGGAGTGGCCGGGGACGGGGATCTCCCGGCGGTCGACCGTGGTGGGGGCGGGAATTGCCCATCCCCGCGTGGACGCGGCGAGGATGGAATCTGTGGGATTCGTTGCGGAGCTCGGCGAGCCCCTACTTCTTTTTCTTGTCCGCCTTCTTGGCCTTCTTCTCCGTGTCGCCAGCTGCGCCGCTCCGCGCGATTACCCTGCTTGTTGATCGAGCAAGGCATCGAAAGGCGGCATCAAAGCTGCTGTTTCGTCGGGATGATGATGCAGGTAGCCGTTGATCTCTTCGGCGATGGAACTCTCCCCAACGCTCATCGCCACGTCTCGCTTTCGCGACGAGATTCCGGGGTGAGTACGGTGAAGTTTCTTCCTCGTCGGCCTGTCATGTTCTTTCCCTGCCAGGCGACATCACGTGACGGTCGGAATTCTCGACGAGGAGCTCGGCCCAGACCCGCTTACCCCATCGGTACACATCCGTGTCCCAGCGGTAGGTACAAGCGTCGATGAGGAGCATCCCCCGGCCGGCCTCCGCGTCACTGCTGGGCTCTCGGACGACGGGCGCAGTAAGGGAGTTGTCGCTTACGGCAATGCGTACGCGGCCTTCAGCGGTGCGGTTGATACTCACCCGCATCAGGTGGCATCCGCTGTGCCGTGCGGCATTCGAGGCGAGTTCGGAGACGATGAGCACCCCAGTGTCAACGAGGTTGCCGAGTCCCCAAGCGTTCAGGGCCGCACTGATCAGCAGGCGAGCGCGGCCCGCAGACACAACCTCGCAGGGGAGCGTCTCGCTGTAGCCGGGAGTGCCGATCGCGGTGGGTCTGGTCGCAGTCATGGTCACGGGGGTCTTCCCTCCGGAGTGGTCGAACATCTGGCCCTGACGGGGCAGAGCCGTTGTTCTCCTCCATGCCGCAGAGCGGGGAGCCTTGGGGGATGTGGCCAACTCGGCCGCAGCGGCGTCAACTTTGGGATGAGGGACAGCCCTGGTTGATTCCGTGTCTTGACCGTACGGTCGATCCCAACGCAGTAGGACTGACTGTGAGTACGTGTTGGATAGCTGTGTGCACTCAGAGGAGTCCATGATCGCCAAGGCGCCCGCACGGCGACGTGCGGCCACAGGCACCATCGCCGGATTCGTGCTGCGCCTGGCCAGGGAGAGCATCCCTCGCACCCAAGCGGGGCTGGCCGAGGTGCTGGAAATCGATCTCGCCACTGTCCAAGGCTGGGAAACAGGACGTCGCCCCTTGGCCAACATGAAGGCGGGGGCGCTCCTCAACCTGCGGCGTCGGATACTGGCGCTCGGAGCCGATGCGTCTGTCGTCGGGCTCTTGGATGCCGCTATGGATGCAGACCAAATCGTCGGGGTGGCTACGGTTGCCCCGGATCTGGTCCGGGGTCACCCACTTGCGCAGTGGGTGCACACACGAGACACGGCACACATGATCGCGTGGGCTGTCAACGGCACCACTCCGCCGTCTCTCGCCCATCGCCCAGCCCAGCCCCGTCGTGGACCTGTCGCGGCTGCGCCGCTCCTCCCGGCCCAAGACCGTGAGGCGTTCTTCTCCCATCTGAGAAGCGCGGCTGAGGCGGCGGCGCGGTCAGGCGGGGACGGAGTCCTACTGCATCGCCAAGCGCTCTACCTCAGCTCTTATGACAAGAGCCCAGAAGCCACGTCGTGGACGGCCTCTGCTCTCCACGCCCGCCGTGGAACCCTCGCCGCGAGAGGCTGGACGCCCCATTGGGCGGAAGCTCGCTCAACCGCTACAGCACTGGCGCGACTCGGTGATCCACAGCCTTTGCTTGACTTCATCGATCGAGCCATGGCTGACGACGATGCGGCCGAGGCGGCGAACCTGAACTACTGGGCGTACTGGCTAGGAGCGCTTCCCGAGCCACAGGTTGATGACGGCTTCATGCGCGACCGTGACCTGTCGGGCTGGGACCCGGTCACGTTGATGCGTTGCCTGGTGAAGGGACTGCACCAAGCGCCTGGGTACGTTGACCTGTATGTCCATTCCCTCTGGGCATTGATGACAGCTCACACATGGCTCCCGCTGGCGTCGCCGGCCGTCGCTGGCCAGCTCGCCGAGCAGGTGACCCGACTGCTCGACGGAGGGCGAATCTCCTCGCGATCACGTCGGGAACTCAGCGCGGTGCGTTACGTTCTACGCGAGAATCGCAAGTGACAGACCGGAGGGCATCATGGCGGACGACACCGATCAGGCGAGGGGCACCGCGGGATTCCTGCTGGAGATGGGGATGCTCAAGCGAGCCAAGAGAAGCGGGTGGTGGATCGCTGGCGTCAAGGACCCCGAGACCATTGCCGAGCACAGCTTCCGGACCGGCATCATCGGCGCAGTCCTCGCCATGATGGAAGGCGCGGACCCGGCGAAGGTGGCTCTTCTCGCGCTGTTCCACGACACTCAGGAGACCCGCGTCAGCGACATCCCTCACATCGGTCGGCGCTACCTGGAAGCAGCTTCGAACGAGAAGGTCACCGCAGACCAGGTGTCGGCCGCGCACCCGGCTGTACAGGCCGGTGTACAGAGTGTTGTCGAAGAGTACGAGAACGGCGATTCGCTCGAAGTCATCGTCGCCCACGACGCCGACAAGCTGGAATGCCTTGTCCAGGCTGTGGAATACCGTGAACAAGGCTATTCGAATGTTCAGAACTGGATTGACAGCAGCCTTGCGAAGCTCAAGACCGCTTCCGCGCAGGCCCTCGCTGAGGCGGCTCTGAACATGACCTCGGTCGAATGGCAGAAGACCTACCTCCGCTGACCGCCGCCTGCGCGCTTCCCGGCCCGCGAAGCCGCCCCGCTCCTGCTGATGGGGGCGGGGCGCTCGCATTTGCTTTCCCAGGGGGAGCCGCAGTCTATGCGGCCTGTTTTTCCGCCGAGGCGTACCCATCCACGTAGACAAGCCCATTCAGATGGGCCGCGATCTTCCCAACACCGCGCTCGCAGCGGTAGCGCACAGTCCGGTCCGTCACCCCTTGAAGAGCACCCGCCTCTTTGTCGTGCAGGTCGGCGCCATAACGCAGAACAAGAGCTTGGCGCTCGCCTAGAGACAGAGGGGTGGTCGCCCAACCTCGCCGGATGTCGGCGAGGTGGGCGAACAGGGTGTCCGAAGCGCGCTTGTCGACCGTGCCCTTCGGCATGTCCGCGTCCGGGGCGGTGGGGCTGCGGACGCCATACGCCGCCTCCGGGTCCCACACCGCCGGTAGGAGGTGCTCGACGAGGCGTCGGTCGTAGGTCATGGGCCGCTTCTTTCGACCGTGCGTCGGGCGGCCTCATAGGAGATATGCCGAGTTCGGCGCTTCGCGTCCGTCAGCCAGCGGTCGCGCAGCCGTTGAGACATCCAGCGGTGCAACATGCCAGCGCTCGCCTCCGCGAGGATGCGCCGTACCTCGCTGGCCCGTTCGGCGGCCACGATGACCGCTTCCTGGAAGGCGTCCTCGTACTCCAAGGTGAGGCCGTAGTCTCTGGCAAACGCGCGGGCAACGGCCTGGGCGACGCTCTTGACCTGCGGCTCGGCGAGGACGGACCAGTCGACGGCCGTTACGGCTTCGGCTGGTTCGACATGACCGAGTTGCGAGGTCATCGGACCACCTCCTTGACCGGCACCTCGCCGTCCTTCGTCACAGCGACGACCAGGCCCGGTGCTCCGGTGGTGCCTCGCGCGTGCCGCCACCACGTGGATTCGCTCTCCATGGCCGGGGGCTGAATGAAGGTGCGGGGGCCGTCCGTGTCCACGAACTCGTGATGTAGGTGGCCAGCAAGCAGAAGATCGGCTTGGTGCATCGCGCTCGCCTTGTTGAACGCCTGGCCCTTCCACCAGTCGAAGTGCTTGCCGGGGCGCCACTGGTGGCCGTGGGCGTGGGCTACGACGGTGCCCGAGCAGTCAACGACGACCGTCAGTTCGTCCGTGTCTGGCACGTAGCACTCGACGTGCCCGTACAAGTCTGGGTTCAGCTCCAGCGCGTCTCGTACGGAGATCAGTGCTTCGGTGTCGTGCGAGTCGTCGTAGCGCGTCACGCCCCGGCCGGCGAAGCGTACGGCCTCGCCGTGATTGCCCGGCACGGCCGCCATGGTCAGCCGCTCCGCCAGCGGAGCCAACGTCATCGCCCCGTGCAGCATCACCCGGCGGGTGAGGCGGATCTGTTCAGTAAGAGTGAGCTGCGTTCGCCAGGCGTTTGCGCCGCCCTGCGACTGGAAGCCCTCGACGTGATCGCCGAGCCAGCCCAAGTGCACGTGCCCGATGGCGAAGCGTCTGCGGTAGACCTCCAGTAGGTCGGCCGCCTGGTTCAGGCAGTCGATCGTGCGTTGGAGAGTGCCGGCCGGTCCGTCCCCATCAAGCTTGCCGAATTGCATGTCGCCGATTGCGATAACGAGAGTGTGATCGCCCTGGGGCAGCCCGCCCGCAGGCCAGCGAGGCTCGTACACCTCGACGGCTTCGAGCAGCTCGGTGATGTCCGGGCGTTCGTCGTCCAGAGCGACCACGCTGCGGGCGAAGGAGAAGCGGGTGCTCAGCCCGATCTCCCCGTTGGGCATCGTCCACTCCGAGGAGCGGAAGCCCTTCACCTCCCACTCGGCCGGGTCGAGCCCCTGCGAGCGCAGGACGGTGGCCGCGGTGCCCTTCGGGTCCATCCCGGCCGGGCCTCGGACGGTGACCTCGGCAGCGTCCCCGGACACCTCGATCTGCCGGGTGAAGTCGCGGTCAGGGTCGGTCTGTCGGGCCGGTACGGAGGGGCCCACGGGCTTGGAGAGAAGCTCGTCGAGCAGGGTGTCACTCAAGCGTGGTTGCTCTCTTCCTGGCGCAGTCGGCGCCGGTACGTACGGATGGTGGACGCGGACACGCGATGCCCGTAGCGGTCGAGAATCCAGACGAGGTCCTCGGCGGCCGTGCCCTGAAGGAGGTGCCGCTCGAACGCTTCTCGCTCGCGTTCGCCAAGGGCCTGCCAGATCCGCTGAAGGCGAGGCCCCGGATTGCCGGGCAGTGCTCCGCTCACGGGGCCTCCTGGTCGAGCGACTCGACGGCCGCGACGGCGACCGCCGCCAGGCGGACCAGGCCGGAGCGGCTGTGCTCCGGGTCGGTCTCGGCGAGCGCGCTGAACGCGGCAGCCAGGACGGCGGAGTCCCAGCCGGAGGTCTTCGCGAGCGTGCGGCCGTACTCGATGGCACGCCATCGGTTGGACTGGCGCTCGTGGTACGCCCGCCCCTTCGCCGGGCGCTCGCCTCCGGCGACTGGCAGGTGCCGGGGACCGAGCACCTTGCGCGCGGTCTTCACCTCCGCCAGGACAGCCGTGGTCGGATCGGCCTTGCGTGCCGACCGCTTTGTCGGTGTCGTTTCGGTCAACTCGCCATCTCCTTGCTCATCAGGCCGTACAGGGCTTCGGCTCCACCGCGCGTGTAGGTCTCGGTCACGTCGCCGTCGCGCAGGCGGATGCCCTTGGCGCTCCGCAGGGCCCGGCAGACCTTGTTGGTGAGTTCGGCGCCCGCGTCGTCGGGGTCGCCCCACACCCAGACCTTCGAGAACCCGGCGAGCATCCGGCGGTGCCGGCCGAGCCAAAGCGCGGCGCCGGGGATGGCGACGGCGTGGAAGCCGACTTTGCGGAGGATAATCCGGTCCAGTTCGCCTTCGGTGACGTGGATTTCATCTCCGGCCGCATGGATGGAGTCCACGCCGTACATGCGGGGGGCGTCGTCCTTGACGGTGTTGTACTTGCCATGACCGAGGGCTCGGTGATCGTGGTCTTCCAAGCAGCGGAAGCGGATCGTCAGCGGCTGGCCGGTGCGGTCGAGATAGGGGATGGAGAGCATGCCCCGGTAGCGGGCGTGGCCGGGGGCGGGGTCAGCGACGACGCCAAGCCGGTACGTATCCGCCTCGGCCTGCCCTATCCCGCGAGCGAGAAGGTACCGTGCGGCGCCCGCCGTAAGCGCTGCCTGATACGCGCTCGTCGCTTCCTCCAGCGTCGCGCACTGCGAGGGCGAGAGAGGCCGCAAGGGATTTCGCTCCGACAAAGGTGGTCGGCTCCTTTTCCATGATCAGTTCGTAGCTGTCCCCGCCCTTGTGGCAGGAGTGGCACTTCCAGACCTGCCGGTCGAGGTTGTAGGAGAGCGAGGGAGTGTTGTCCTGGTGCAGCGGGCAACGGGCCATGCCGTAGGACCGGTGGGGGTTGAAGTCGACCTCGTAGTGTTCGAGCACCGCTTCCAAGGTCGGCCTCGTGCCGTCTTCGTCGTCGAAGTCGCGGTGCCCCAGGCGGCCAAGCCTCACGGGAGCATCCAATCCAGGTCGCGCATGTTGATGTCGAAGAACTCTTCTGTGGCGAGTAGGAGTTGCGCGTCGAATTCGGCGTCGTCGAGCAGATCGAAGAAAGCGTCGACTGCCAGTACGTCGGCGTCGGTCATGCGACCCGCCGACCTTTGAAGCAGTCGCTCTCGCCGTCCCAGCCCAACTCGGTCAGGCCGTCCGGTTCGCTGGTCTCGTCCAGGAGCTCGGCCAGCTCACGGGCAAGTCGCCTATGCTCGGCGATCTCCTCGAAGAGGCTCATGCCGCCTCCGGCAGCAGATCGAAAAACTCCTCGACGGTGGTCAGGACGTACGCCTGGCGCCAGTTCGCTCCCCGACGGCGGACAATCACGATCACGTCCACGTCTTTCGGGTCCAGGCCGCGGTGCCGCGCGAAGTTGTCGCGCTCGCGAAGGGCCTCCCTGATGAACGCACCCGGTTCGAAGGCAGCGTTCTTGGCCTCTATGACCAGGTACTGGCCGCCATCCCAGCGCACGACGTGATCGCCCTCATCGTCCTTGCCGACGAGCCGCAGTCGCTCGATGTCGACTCCGACCCCCCGGAGGCCGTCGCGGATCTCGGCTTCCCAACTCGCGCCCCGCCGCTTGTTCCTGCGGTTCCGCGCTACTACCTCGTTCAACTCTTACAATCCTCACTGCTTCAGAGCCCCGAGCGGCGACCACGCGCGGGCCGCAGGCTGGGGTGGGGGCGAGATACGGGGTTCGAGCTTGGAGAACGTCGTGATCTCCGGATGGCACCGCAGGGTCGCGTACCGGCGTGCGGTTGGATCGCTCGGGCCCATTCGTTGTTTGATCACGGCGATCTTGAATTCGAGCGAGGTCGGATCGAGTGCCACGGACAGCGACAGCTCGGGCTTCTCGCTCAGCCCGCCCTTCACCTGGTCCCGGCTCGGCGGGGCCCATGGGTCGCTCTTGGCCTCCCACGACTTGTCGGAGGCATGGTGAAGGACGATGACGGTGGACTCCGTGGCGCGAGCCAGCTCGGTCAGGCCGCTCATCACCGCCATCTGTTCGGTGTAGTCGCTCTCGGCGTTCTCGAAGTCCATCAGGTTGTCGCAGACCACGACGGCCGGGTACGCGTTCCACAGTTCGACGTACGCCTCCAGCTCTTCGTCCACGGCCCGCCAGGTGATCGGCGAGCCGAACGAGAAGGTGATCCGGCTGCCGCTGAGTGCGTTGAGGTACGTCTCGCGGTACCGGCCGCCCTCGGCCATACCTGCTTCGACCATTTCGGTCGTGTCACCGGTTGCCATCGAGGCCAGGCGGGAGCTGGCCGTGAAGGCGCTCATGTCTGCGCTGAAGTACAGGGTCGGCAGGCCCATGCTGGCGACCCAGAACAGGGCGAGCCCGCTCTTCTGCGTGCCGGATCGACCAGCGATCATCACGACTTCGCCGTGCCGGGGCCGACAGCCGAGGTTGTAGAGGGCGTCGAACGCCTCGATGCGCGGGAGTTCCTTGCCCGACTCCGAGTGCAGAGTCAGGGACCTTCCAGGGGTGAGCACTCCGCGGTGCCTCCTTCCATCGGTGAAGCCGGGGGCGGCCAGGACGACCGCCCCCGTGCCGGCCACTGCTCAGTCGAAGTCGGGGGCGTCCGCCACGGCTGCGTCGACCGCCGCGTCCCGTTGGGAGGCGTACGCGACGACCTGGTTGCGGATGCCCGTGTCGGTGATCTGCTTCCAGACCCACGCGGGGTGCGCGCCCGGCTTCTTCGCGGGTACCTGCGCCACGGTGACCAGGACGGCGCCGCCGACGACGGTTTCGAGGTCGCGGGCGAGGACGGTCTGCTCGATGCGCTGCCCCTTCGAGACCTCGGGCGCGAGCTTGTCGAGCTGCTCCGGGGTCTTGAAGACGGTCACATCACACAGAACCGAGTCCTTCGGTCCGTTGGGCGTCGGCCGCTGGCGGTCGAACTGCTTGACTTCCAGGAGGATCGCGACTGCTTCGGCTACCTCCTTGGGCCGGAACCAGCCGCCGTTAGCGGTTGGGATGTCCATGAGGTTCAAGGGCACTACTGGTCTCCACTCTGTCGGGGAACGGGGTATGGGTGATGCTGTGCGGGGACGCGGAGCGTGAGCGGCGGGCCACTACGAACCTTTGAGGGCTCGACCGCGCGCCTTCCAGGCGTCCATGACGGCCTGATCACCGAAGGCGGTTTGGTTCGTTGCCCACAGCCGTCGCAGCTCTTCCGTGTTCTTGCAGGCCGCGATCTGCTCCAGTACCGCGTTGGCCATCGACTGTGCGGAGGCGGGGGCCTCTGCTGCCTTCCGTGCGGCGGTGGGTTCCGGGGCGGTCTGGGGCACGATCCGTGCGTTCAGCCCCTTCGCCACGGTTGTCGTGCTCTGCGCGATCTGACCGGCCTCGACGACGAGTTCATGTAGCGAGAGATCAGCCACACTCTTACCATCGAGGCTGAAAAAAGCTTCGATGTCCTTGCGGACCTCGGTCGGGCTGCCGCGAAATACGGCCCACGAGTCGTCGTGGCCCCGGCCGTACTTGATGGTGACGGTGATGGATCGGCCTTCATCGGCCACTCGCTGTACCCCTCTCCGTTCTTGCCGCGCGGACTTTTCCGTGCTTCTGCCACACTATCTCAATCATTGGGTAGAAGCTAGCGTCAGTTGAACTGAGCCAGTGCGCCCTTCGCGGATCGCATTCGGCGCAGGTCCAGGGCCAACCGGGCGGCCTCCCAACCGAGGCGGAGATCCGCCCAGTACAGGGTGCAGCGTGCCTCCCCGGCAGGCAGGTGGATGACAATGCCCCAGTCCTTGTTCACGGCAGGGATGGGTGCGTATGCGGCGGACGCCACGGCGGCCGGCACCTCCGACTTTTTCCAGGCGGCGAGCGCCTTTTTGTCCCCGGCGTCCACGGGACACAGCGTGTGGTCGTACAACTCGCCGCGCGAGTAGACCGCGAGCTGGGCGGCCATCTTCAGGCGGCCCTTCTGCACCGAGCCGGTCTTCAGATCGCCAATGAACAGGCCCTCGATGAGTTCTCCGTCCGGTCCGGGCCCGGAGTAGCGGAGCATTCGGTCGAACGTGCCCCCGGCGCCGAGTTCGTCGACCACGACGAACTGTTCGACCGCCACCACGTCGAAGTCGACGGTCTCCACTTTGTAGGCGGCCATGTCCGCCACGTCGCTCGGCGAGCTGCTGGCCGGCAGCTCCTCGCCTCGGTCGACGTACTCCGACAGGGCGTGCAGGTGAGTGCCTCTCTCCCGCTTCGCGCTGGCCCCGGCGAGGTCGGCCGCCTGTTCGGCGAGGGTGTTCAGTCGACGCTTGTCGCTCGCGTCGTCCGGATCGAGCTGCCTCACCACGTCCAGGAGGGCGGGATGCCTCGCGGTCCCCACCAGCGTCATGCGCTGGCGCCAGGCGGACAGCGCCGACTTGTCTTCAATACAGTCGATGAACGTGGTGGTGCGGGTCAGGCTCTGCGGTTTCCCTCCGCCCTTCGGGACGACCAGGGGGCGACCCCATCCGTCACGGGGGACGCTCGGGGTCGGGGTAGGCAGTTGCTTCAGATCTAGGGGCACTCTTGGCATCTCCAGGGACATCAGGCGATGGACTTCAGGTAGAGGCGAATGGAGTCGTCCGGTAGGACCTCCGGCTCGCATTCGTCCTGGTCAAGCAGACTCAGGCCCAGATCTTCGGCGGCCCGCAGGACTGCGGTGAGGTTCTCCGTCGTATGGTCGGGACTCGCCGTGATGTGGAAATCGAGCTGCTCCTCGTTGACGTAGAGCGTGACACCTGGGCGACAGATCTGCCGAGCGGTCCTCGGCTGGTCGACAGTCCCAAAGTCCGCCCCACGGCCGTGCGTCATGCACCGGCTCCTCTCCCTCGCCAGCGCGCCCCCCCCGGCCCTGGCGTTCGTTCGATTCCTCTTCGCTAGTTGTCTCGCCTGTCGATGACGGCAAGGTCAACCCTTTCAAAAACTACCGGAAGCATCCCCTCCGCCTAGTGTCGTAGGGGAGGGTTGACCTTCCCTCTCGGGTACGACGAAGCCCCAGGGATGTCATCCCTGGGGCTGATTCCTGCGCAACGATAAAGGGCCCCGCAGTGGGGCCCTTTCAGTCTTCCGTCTCCGCCTCGGCCGCTTTCTCTTCTGCTTTGGGCGCCTTCGGTACGCGAATTAGATCGGTGTCCGTCTCTTCGCGCGGCACGAGGAAAAAGCCAGCCTCGGTGTCGGGGTCGTAGTAGACGACGCGGTTCTTCTCTTCCAGCGCCGCCTTCCATTTGTCGAGGCGTTCTCGCTGGTCAGGCTTGAGCGTGTGCCCGGCTCGGGTCCGCGCTTCGTAGCGCAGCATGGTCAGTGGGTACTTCCAACGGTGCTTAGCGTCGACAGCCCACGGAATCAGGTCGGTGTCCCTGGTGATCTGCCGATCGAGACCCTGGCGGTGCCGGAAGGTTGCCCACATTGAGGTGGTCGTCTCAATGCCGTACTTCTCAAGGTACTTCTCGACGATCCAGGAGTAGGACTTACCTTCCTCGATCCAGCGGACGGCTTCGCCCGTGTTCTGTACCTTGGACCTGGCCGGCATGTCGTCCTTCCCTTGATGGCGTCGTCAAGCAGCGTGAATGGGATGGTCCGATCACGCTGGCTCTACTGTGCCATGTAAGAGTTGAGCCCGTCAAGCAGAGACCAGTGAGCAGGTGTAAGGGTTGTGCTCGTCGAAGTGAAAGTTCGGGTGTGCGATACGTGCAAGCGTGTCGGGGTACCGACCAAGCAGTACTCGATTTCGGCCGATGATGGCCGCGCAGGTGAAACGGACCGGTGCGCTGACCACGCCGAGGCGTTCGAGGGTGTTCTCATCGACCTCCCGCCACAGGACACCCCCGCTCCGCCTGCCCCCACAGCCAAAGCTCCGGCGAAGAGGGCCCCAGCGAAGAAGACCACCGCCAAGAAGGCCCCGGCGAAGAAGTCCGCCACTGCTCGCGGCCACAGCAAGACGCCGGAGATGACGGTCGACGAGATCAACGCGGCCAAGGCAGCCGGCAAGCTGTAACGACGAGAGGCCCCCGCCAGCCAGGTAGGCCAGCGGGGGCTTCGGGTTACTCGACGTCCACGGAGTCGTCCGGGGCGATCGCGCCGATCGCGGTGAGGAACTGCACGACAACGGCCACCTCGGGTCGGTCTGTGAAGACGACAGCCGTGATGCTGACGAGGACGCCCAGCGCGGCTATGACGGCCCCCGCACGGGTGCGGTAGCGCACCGGGAGAGCATTCACGATGCCCGCGATCGGGCCGCGGATCTTGTTCACTTGCGGCCTGCTTCCTTCTGGAGCTCCTTGAAGCCGCTCTTCCCGATCACCGGGTCGTACGACTTCCCCTTGCTCCGGTACTGGGGGTTCTTGCTGTGGAAGCGGCCCACGGCCTTCTGGGTCTCAGGCCCGTAGAGATCGGTGATCGAGCCGGGGATAGGGCCGTAGCCAGCCTTGATCAGTAGCTGCTGAAGCTCCTTCACCTGCTTGTGGCGCGCGCCCGGCTTCACGCCTGAGGCCAGGGCGACGATGCTCGAAGTCGGCTTGGCGACGATGCTCGAAGTCGGCTTGGAGGGAGTCGGTGGCTTTGGCGGCGTGACGCCCTTGGCGTACGCGAGCACCTTGTCGATCGGGAAGTTCCCCGGATCGCCATGGGAGTTCTCCGGTATGTGCTGGTGACCCAACCAGCCGTAGTACCCCTGCCATGCCTTCGCGCTAAGGCGCTGGCCTCCCGACGAGCCAGACGACTTCGGATAGGGCAGGAAGTTCACGGTGGACTTGAGCGGAATACCATGCTCCTTGTTGAGCCAGGCGAACAGCTCGGCCAGCCCTCGAAGCGCCCAATCCGGCGCCGCAGGCCAGTAAATGTACGAGTACCCGGCCTTCGTCCACTTGGCGTGCGTGGCCGGGTCACATGTGCCGGTCAACTCGATCTGGAAGGCGTTGAGTGTGTTCGTCTCAGTGCCGCCCTTCGCGTTGACCAAGGCGCGGGCGCTCTTGTCGATCGGGAAGTGCTGGCGGTAGAGCAGCTTCTTCGCCTTGAAGTCGGGCTTTGCGGTGATGGTCGGGGCCGAGGCGCCGCCGTCGTACGAAGGCCAACCGGTCCCCTCGGTGGTGTGGATGACGCCGACATTGGCATCCATCGTTGAGCCGGGGTACTTGGTCTGGAACCACTGGGTCTTCGCGTCGGCCTTGGGATAGGTCTGGGGTCGTGCCACTGAGTGAGTTGCTCCTTTTGGGACATGAGAACGGGCCCCACCTCTTCGAGACAGGGCCCTGCTGGGTTGGTCAGTTGGCGGGGTTGTGCGCTATGTGTTCATCGAGTCGTTCGGCGACGGCGAGGCGTTCGGCGCGCTCGTGCGCCAGCTCGGTGCGCAGGGCGGTGATGTTGCGGCTGTGCTCGACTTGGCCATCAAGGACACGGCCGAGGTTCGCGAGCACGCGGTCCAGGTCGTCGCGAAGATTCGTCTCGTGCGTGTTGACTACCTGTTCGCGGGCTTCCTGTGCGTGCTCGGCGACCTCGGCGATGGTGCTGCCCTGTCGGCGCAGCAGCTCGACCAGGACGCCGAAGCCGGCGGCGACGATCATTCCGCCTGCCGAGACCGCGGCGACCTGAACGGAGGGGTCGAGACTCACTGCCTTAGCTCCTCGACGAGAGCCTCCAAGCGTTCGATCCGCTTCGCCTGGTCTTGGACAACAGGCAGGAGAGCCACTCCGAGAAGGTCGTAGCGAAGGGCGTCGATCACGCCGTTTTCGTCTCGGGTGACGATCTCCGGGAGGTGTTCGGCGACTTCCTCGGCGATCAGGCCGAACTCGTCCCGCAGATAATCATCCGAACCACTTTCCTTCGGGCGCCGGTCGTAGATCCGAGGCCGGAGGGCAAGGACGGCCTCGGGGGCGACGCCGTGGTCCCGGACGTTCTGCTTGAACCTAAGCGAGCTGGTGTTCCGGGCAAAGGTCCCATCACCCTGCACCCACACCGCGTAGTACGTGCCCGAGCCGCTCACACTGTCGTTGTGAACTCTCTTGGTGCCGTTGGCCCACGAGATGGTGTCGCCTGCTTCCAGATACGAACCGTGGGAGTGCGAGCTCGGCGCGAAGGTTGAGGGACGGCTCGTAATGGACGACCACGCATGCGAGTGGGTGACAGGTGGGAAGGTCGCAGGCTTCCCGGAGACCGCTCCCCAATCGTGCGTATGGCTCGATGGCGGGAAGGTCGTCGGCTTGTCGGTGACGGCTGCCCATCCGTGCGTGTGCGCCGCTGGGGCGAAGGCTGTCGGACGACCGGCGATGTTCGACCACGTAACAGTGGGGGCGAGATCAGCCCAGGCCGCCCCGTCCCAGTACTCCCACGCCTTAGTGGTGCGGTTGAGTCCGAGCTGACCGGTCCGAGGGAGGGAAGGACGCGTGTTCGTCGTCCAGGTGCCGACTCGGGAGCCCGAGTAGCGCCGCTCCTCAGTCACCGCGTCGGCTGGGATGTTCGTTGCCCCCGCAGCCACGGTCACCAGACCGAGGGAGAGTTCGAAGATGTCGGTGTCCGTCTGCGTGACGTCTACTGCCTCGCCGCCGGTCGGCCCCTTCAGAACGGCAAGACCGATGCTGTTCGCCGTGGGATCGAGACGGAGCACCACGCGGTCCTTGCGCTCCGAGCTGCCGGCGGCCGTGATGTCCAGCGGCTCGACGGCTGCGGAGAAGAAGGCGTGGCCACGCAGGATCGCGAAGCCCGGTTGCACGAAGACCTTCATGCCGGACCCGTCCGCGAAGACTTTCAGGTCTGTGCCATCTGCCGACCCGACGACTCCTGAGTCCTGGAACTCGCGGAATAGGCGGCTGTACTGAGATTCGGTCGCGGCCTGCCCGTCAAAGGGGTACGAGCTTTTCGCCACTAAGCGGTTCCTTCCTGTGGCAACGGAAAGGCCCCGACGTTCGCGGGGGCTCATGGTGGGGGAGAGATAGGGGACTCAGGCGAGGCCAACCCAGAATCGGTTAGGGCCGCCTTCGAACGTGGCGAAGTTGAGCGTGCTCGGGAAGCTCGACACAGAGCTGACGACGCCGAAGCGGTGGATGTTGTTCAGCCCGAACCGGCCGGGCGGGGCGGTCGCGGCCGAGTCGGCGACGAGCAGCGCAGGGCCGTCAATCGGGCTCGCGGTGTATTTGAACCACCAGGCCACGTAGTAGATGCCCGAGGGAAGTGACACGCTCGCAGTGAGCGGTGCGGCGACGGTGGCGCCTCCGACGTTGTGGACGCCAGGGAGCTTGGTTTCCCCAGTCATGTCGCCGACCTGAGCAACGCGTGTGCCGGCCGAGTTGAAGATGCCTGCGTTGCTGCCCGCCAGAAGGCCACCCGCGTACCCGAAGACGTGCCAGACGATCTTCGACACGGTGGTGGCGGCATGGATCGGTACGGCTGTGACGCGGAGCGATCCGGACGAGGGGTACTTGTAGTCGGACATTCCCAAGCCGGGGTCGAACGCCCAGGACTTGAGGCCCAGATCGCCCGGGAGGAACACCTCGGGTAGCTGGGTGGGAGGGACCTTGCCCGCCCCGTCGAGCGAGGCCACGCCGTTCGCAGTGCCCCTCGCGGTTGTGGCGATGGCTCCTACTTGCGCGGCGGTGTGCGTGTGGACGGCAGGTGCGGCGCCGACGTCGGCCGCGACAAGTGTGATGCTCGGTGCGCTGAACCCGTTGACGGCCTGGACAACACCGGGTTCGCCTTTGGGCCCTTGCGGCCCGGGAGCCCCGCTCGACCCCCCTCCCTCGGCAGTCCTCTCCAGTGCGGACACGCGCCGTTCAGTGCTCTGTGGACGTTGTCCGGAAGTCGGGTTCGGGTCGAAGGTGCTCGGGTCACCAAGCAGGGCCCCGGCCCGGAAGCCGCTGTCATTGGCCTTGATGACCAACCCAGTGACGGGCGCGGTCAGCTCCTCGCCTCCTGCGATCACGGTGACACGGTCGCCGAGGCCCCAGTCGACGCCGAACTCGGTCGTGGAGTCCTCGACAGGTACGGCCTGCACAGCGGTTGCCGTGAAGCCTTCGTCCGCCAACACCTCGGTGCCGGCCTGGGCGAGCTCGTCGAGGTTGTCGGTGTTCCGCTGGTCGACGAAGCGTTCAATACGGCGGCCCCAGTCGTTCTCGGCGCCGACCGAGACCGCGTTGTCGACAGGGACGAATGTCCGGTCCACCTGTTCGCCCTGGCCCGCGACGATCACTCGGGTTGCTCCGGGCGTCGAGACCGCGACGCGTTGGCCGGCGAGGCTGCCGGCCAGGACGTCGAGCCGTACCTCCTTCGTCCGGTCGGTCACCTGGTACGTCTCGAAGGCGAGATGGGCGCCGCGCTGGACGATGCGGAACCCGAGGTCCCCGACGACCGCGATGGCGGTCAGCAGTTCCCCCAGGGCGGGGAAGCGGGCGGACTTGGAGATGACCGGACCGCGCCCCTGGTCCATGCCCATGGTCAGTCCGGCCTTGCGTCGCGCGGCGGGCGCCAGGGGACCGCAGTTCGCCGCGACGTATGCGTGCATCAAAGTCTCGGCCGGTCCGGTGCGCTTGTCATGCCCGGCCGTCTGGGTGGTCACGTCGGGGTTGGAGGGCTGGGGCCAGGCGAGCATGTCGGCGAGGATCACCGAGTCGGACACCCCGTCGAAGACGATGCTTCCGCGCCGGTCCTCCGGAGTGGCCGCGTACTGGGAGGAGACGACCGGCCCGGACATCAGGACGTCCTCAGGGCCCGTGACAATCAGCCCGGACCCCGGTGTGCGGAGCACGTCCGCGAGCGGGTGCTCCGAGGCCATTGTCAGTTTCCACGCACCGACGTTGTTGAAGGTGTCCGCGACCTCGAATGCCAGGTCTTCGGGCCGGATGAGGCCGAGGCGAGTCAGAGTCTTGTCTCTGACCTCGACCGTGAGGTCCGCGAGTTTCAGTTCAGATCACCAACCATCGCCGCGGCCTCCAAGAGCACACGATCCTCGAAGCCGCCGTGGTGTCGAGGAGTTGCACGCTGGCGGTCGACACCCCGGGCGGCACGGTCCAGAAGCGAGGCGCCGACGCGAGATCGGAGTACCGGTTCAGGCCCTGGCCGTCCGTGACCGTTCCGGCGCGCGTGTCGACCGTGAGCCGCTCTGCCGAGGAGAGAGCTCCAGCCCAGCGCAGGAAATCGCCGGTCGGTGCTGTCAGGGTGAGGTCCCGACCCGGACCGAAGATCTCCCACACCGGGTAGGCGTCAGCGTCTCCGGTGTTGTCGAGCTGCATCTCCCCAATTGCCTGCGAGGCGGCGAGGGGAAGAGAGGCCATCGCCGACAGGAAGGGCATGCCAGGGTCGCCGCCGACTGTCTGGCGGGAGACCTTCTCGGCCGTAAAGAAGGGGTCAGGTGCCCGCCAGGTGATCACCGTGTCAAGCTCATGGCTGCCATCGAGTTCTATGTCTCCACCACCTGTGCGGATCACCGATGTGGACCAGCGGGTGCCCTCGTCGTCCACTACGACGAGGGCGCACGGGCTGGCGACAGCCCGCGCCAGCCGGGACACGAGTGAGGCAAGGTGTCGTCTGTCGCGA
The DNA here is from genome assembly GCF_053608565.1 of Streptomyces sp. NPDC055025. Lineage (NCBI taxonomy): Bacteria > Bacillati > Actinomycetota > Actinomycetes > Kitasatosporales > Streptomycetaceae > Streptomyces > Streptomyces sp. NPDC055025. The sequence goes on along the minus strand of NZ_JBSGVS010000070.1, from coordinate 7,681 downwards.
CCCACGACGTTCAACGGCATGTCGAGGGTCCGGGACAGGGCCCGTTGGCCCCGGTAGCGCGCGCCGTCCCCAGCCCCCTCCAACCACTGGACCGCGACGGGCGGCAGGCCGAGACCGGTGAGTCCGGCGGTGGCTTGGTAGCCGACACCGGTTTGGGCCACCTCATTGAGGTCGAGCTGATCGCCCGGGGTTTGCAGCAGGAGCGCAGTCACTCACCACCCCATTCGTGCTCGGTTGGCGGCGGCGAAGAGATCCTCTTCGCCGCTGAGACTGGCGCCGGGCGCCGCGTAGTAGTTGAGGACCCGCGTCGTGCCGCACCCTTCGGAGCGGGCGTTCAGCGCACTGGACAGGGCCGTATTGATGGCGTGCGAAGCACCGGTCTGCCTCACGCCTGGCAAGGCGAACGAGGTGTCCGCCACCTCGTCGGTCAGTCCGCGGAGCGACTTGCGAACGGCGTCGTACCGGGATTCGAGGCCCTTGATGAACCCGTCAACGACGAGCTGGCCGGCGCCCACCAGGAGCACACGGTCAAGGGACTCGGGGCCCTTCCAGTCGGTCAGCTTCGAGGTCAGCGACCCGAGCTTGTCCTTCACCGCACTGAACATCGAGGTGATGCCGTCGATGAGCCCCTGGATCAGGGCCTTTCCCGCGCTGACGAGCGTGGAGCCGAGGCTCGTGAGAGCGGACCTCGCCTCGCCTGGCAGTTCCTTGACGAACTTGATCGCGTTGGTGACGCCGGTGGATATGACCCGTCCGAGGGCGGACATCGCCGAACCGGCAGCCGACTTGATTGCTTCCCAGCCCGCCGAAAAGAGCTGACGGAGGCCGGACATCATCGAACTGCCCAGGCTCGACAGGGTGGACCCGAAGCCGGTGAACGCCGTCTTGATGGCGTCCCAGATGACGACACCCGCCATGCGGATGCCGCCCCAGGCCGCATCCCACAAGGCGCGGATTGCCTTGAGAGCCTTGCCCGCCAAGCCGAGAATTCCGAGGTTCAGGAAGACTTCCAGCGCACCGAGGATTGCGTCCCAGATGCCCTTGAGCATCCCGAGGATGCCGTCCCACAGATCCTCGAAGCCCTGCTTGAAGGTGTCCCAGTTGCCGGTGAAGATGCCCTCGAAGAGACCCCAGAAGATCTCGAAAACGCCCTTGACCGTGTTCCAGACGCCCTTGAAAAACTCGACGAATCCTTCGAGGACCAGGGCGACACCGTTGATACAGGCGACAAGGGCGCCGCCCAAGACCTGGATGACGAACTGGATCACCGGTACCAGGACCGGCATCAGGAAGTCGACGACCGCGAGCAGTGCCTCAAGTAGCGGCTGCACGGCTTCGGCGACACGCTGAAATGCGTCCGCGAGCGGAGGCAGGATCGCCGAGACGATGCTCTGAAGCATCGGGATCAGCGGGGTGATGACGGCCGAGACGATCTCGATCAGGATCGAGACCACCGGCGTCAGCGCGGCGAGGACCTGGGCGATGAACCCAGCGATCACGGGCAGGATCGGCCCGAGTCCGGAGATGAGCTGTGTGACCAGCGGAGCCACTGCCGTGACGATCTGCTGGAACAACTGGGCAACGACGGGCAGTACCGCTTGGAGCAGGCCAAACGCCGCAGCCAGCATTGCGCCGACGACCGGGACCAGTTGGGCGACGATCGGGGCAAGCGCCTGTACGGCCGTGGTGAGTGCACCGCCGAGGAGCTGAACGATTGGGACGATCGAAGGGGCCAGTGCCGCGAACGCCTGGGCGAGCGGTACGAGCGCGGCGGCGGCGAGCGGGCCGAGCATCGCGGCGAACGCGCCGACGAGAGTCATCAGCGCACCGAGCGCCTGGCCGAGTGGGGCCATCGCGGGGGCGAGTCCGGTCACCGCGGCCTGAATGCCGTCAAATAGGGCGTGTACGCCGCCCATGACGCCTGGCTGGTTGAGCCCATTCGCGACGGCCGACAAAGCTGTGCCGATGATCTGCCCGACTTGCGGCAGAATCGTTTCTGCAAGCTGGGCGAGCTGCGAGAGCAACTCCTTGACCGCCGGGCCCGACTGGGTGGCGATGGCGTTCATCGCCGCGTGGGCACCCCTGAAGACGCCGATCAAGCCCGCCTGGAAGCCCGCGCTGTCCACGGTGCTGTGGATGCGCTCCAGCGTGTCGGCCATCATGCCGAGCGAAGAGCCACCCGCAGCCTCGGCCGCCCGCGCGATGCCGGCCAGGATGCCGCCAACATTCAGCAGAACCGAGCCGAGATCTTTGAGGGCCTGAATGCCCTCGTCGATCCAGCCCTTGAGGTTGCCGTTCCCCTCGGACTTCGTAAGAAAGTCGGAGAACCGCGTGCTGATGTCGACGAACCACTGAGCCAGGGCAGGCAGGTAGGACGTGCCGACTTGCCCGAGGACAGCGATGCTGTTCGCGAAGGCGCCTGTGCCTGTGGCCGCGACCGTGATCGACGCGGACAGGTCGGTGAACATCTGGGTCAGGGCCGGGTTGAGCGCGCCCTTTAGCGATGCGGCGAAGTCGGCGAAGAATCCGCCGAGCTGTGTGCCGGTTTGGGCGACTCCGGCCGTGAATTCCGGGAGGAGTTCATCGGCCATCGTGCGGATCGGCTCCGCGGCCTTGGCCCAGAAGTTCTTGCTGATCGTGTCTTGAAGACCCGACAGGGCCGCCTTGACCTCGGGCAGGATGGTGTTGAAGTCGCGGAAGGCGGCGATGGTGACGCCCAGGCCGACCGCGATGCCGCCGAGGAGGCCGGGCAACAGGAGTGTGGTTGAGCCGATCGAGGCCAGGGACGCGGACAGCGCGGCCAGGTTCGAGGCGGCGGAGAGTCCCCATCCGGCGAGGCCGGCAATTGCGAGCGCGAGTGACCCGATGATCGGGACGCTCTTGTCGAGGTTTCGGAGGGTGTTACCGAGCTTCTCGAACATCGAGTTCAGCACCCGGGCGCCGGACAGCGCGGCCAGGGCCGTTGCCACCCGAAGAACGGCAGTGTTGTCCAGCTCGGGGACGATCGGCACCGTACGCGGACGGGTGAGGATCTGAAGCCGCGCGGATATGGCGGCGCCGGTCCCGTTGGCAATGTCGAGCTTGACCGGCACCGTCAGCGGGGAGATGCCGTCGAGCCAGTCCTTGATCTTCTGCTTGGCCCGGTCGGCGGAACGCTGGTCGAGTTCCAGCTCGATTTTGCCATGGGCCTTGAGGTCATCGACTTTGAAGGCGACCTTCTGGCTGTTCGCCCGGCTCTGGAGTTCACGAGCCGCTTGGCGTACGGCCGTTGCCATGCCGTCGGTGGCGATCCTCGTGTAGAAGCGGATCTTCCGGGAGTCGACCTTGTTGTCCCGATTGATGTCCCGGACGGCTTCGAGGACGCCCTTCCGCGCGCCGGTCGTGTCGATCTTCGTGCTGATCGTGACCGTGAGCTGCTGCTCGATACGGCGGAGTTGAGTCTTCGCCTCTTCCTTGAAGTCGGACGTGTCGGGCAGGACGCGCACGGAAATGCGCCCGATCACCTGGCCCGCAGGCATGGGCTACCTCCCCGCGAACCGCTTGTAGATCTCGGCCACCGACATGGGGTGGCGCTTGCCGGCGGTGTTCGCCGTGGACTTCTTGGGGCGCGGGTATGCCGGGATCTTCGGGGCCTTGCCTTTGCCCCACTGGCCCGTGGCCCGCGTGTTGGCATTGATGGCGTCGTAGAGGTCAGCCGTGAGGTGGCGGTCCTGACCCCAGCCGAAGAACTCCCTGCCGCCCGACGCCAGGGCGACGGTCAGGGACGTATCGGGGAGCCTCCGCACCAGCGCGAGGACCAGAGAGGGCGAGGGCCCCCGGCCAGCGATCACTTCGGTCAGGTCGACACCGAAGTGGTGCAGCAGATCGGGGTAGAGACCCTCTCCGTACTGGTCGATCAGGCGGCAGAGGCCGAGGCTTCCCCCACCTGGGTGCCCTTGCCGTACCGGTCGAAGATCTCCGCCAGGACGGCAAGGTCACCGCCGACCGCGCTGAGCAACTTGTCAGCGGCCTTGCCGGAGTCGGCGACGAGGCGGATCGCCTGGGACATAAGCGCTTCCTGATCGGCGTCCTCGGCGCTGAGCTTGTCTTGAAGGCCGGCCAGGTCGTCGCGCTTCTGCTTCGGCAGTCGCAACGGGTTGAGCAGTCGCACCGTGCCGGTGCCGAGCTCGATGTCCGTACTGCCGTAGCGGGCCTCGGCTGCGGCGCGAATCTCGTCGAGAGAGTAAGAAGCCATGGGTGTGGGACCTCCGAGGGAGTGAAGAGGAACGGAGAAGCGGACCAGGGAGGTCAAGTCGCGGGGCCGGTCACCCAGGCGGAGCCGGACCAGGCCGCCTTCGAGGAGTCACCGAGGACGACATACTGTCCCGTCGTCCATGCGGTCGACGGGGTGGCGATCACCGCCGCCAGTTCGGCCAGATTCGCTGGGGCGACCGCGCCGGCCGGGGTGAAGGACCCGGGAATGCCTGCGGTCGCGCCGGTCGCGACAGTGCCGCCCAGCGGGGTGACCGCGTAGGTCCACGAGTTGGACCCGAACGTCATCGGCTTGACGCCGAGGGGCAAGCCTGCGAGGGATTCCGTGTCGCCGATCGCCATGTCGTCGTTGCGGTAGATCTCCGCCTTCGGTACGTAGAACGCGAAATGATTCTCGCCATCGACGAAAATCGCCATGAAGGCGGCCTGCGTGGGCTGCGGGTTGGCTGGGACACCCACGCTGCCGTCCGGCAGGATCGGCGCGTTCGCGCCGAAGTAGAGACGCAGTGCCGCAGCGTCGAGCTGTTGCAGCGTGAACGTCATTGTTTCGGTTCTCGCGCTGTATTTCGTGCGGAGAGACTTGTTCTGGAGCGTGCCGATCGTGGTTGCCTCACCGCCTTCGGAGGTGATTCCGAAGACGTCTTCAAGGCTGGTGTGGCCGACGTTCTGCCAAGGCGACACCGGGACCAGAAGGTCATCCGGCATCGCGGTGCCGGTCGGGGCCGTAAGGTAGTTACCGGAGCCGACGACTAGTGTCGCAGCGTCATTTATGGGCAAAGAGGGGAGTCCTTACTCGCGCACGCCAAAGACCCCGGCCGCTGGAAAGCTGACCGAGGTCTTGTGCGGGATGGTTACTGAGGGAGGGGATAGGGGCGCGTGCGCGGCTTCCTGATCTGGATGTCGTAAATCGACTCGTACCTCCACACGCCCGTGGGGAGATTCGCGTATTGCACCGGCCCCGTCGCAGTGGCCCAGTCCGAGGCGCGTCGCGGCGAACTGTTCATGTCCACGCGGGTGATGTGACCTCGCCCGGGTACGACGACGTTGTTCAGCCAGGCGTCCCGCAGGACGACGCGTACAGCCTCGGAGAGGATCGCCGCGTCCTCGTCTCCGTCGGGGTCCTGCGCGAAACAGTTGATGACCACCCGGGCTGCGTCGGTGAAACGGGTATCTCCACTCCACGCGCCGAATGAGGGATCGCGGCGGATAAGGACCAGCGGGAACACTTCGTGCTGGTCGACGAGAGACTTCACGCGGATACCTGGCAATCTGTCCCGCAGGATGGAGAGCAACAGGTCTTCGACTGGGCTGAGTTCGGCGAGTGCCTTGATGTGATCAGGAACGCCGGCCACTAGTCGAGCTTCACCTTGCCCTTGCGCTTCTTCGGAAGACCGGAGGCCGTCGCCAGCACGTATAGGCCGTCCATCCCCGGGACTTCGACCTCGAATTCATTGCCGAACTTGTCTTTTCGAGTCACCGTGTAAGCCGCGCGGCCGTACTCGATGCTGAGGGCGGCCTTCTGGCCGCGCTCGTCGCTCAGAACGACGTACTTGTCCACGTCGCCCTCTTCGACCTCGATCGACGAGTCACCATCGGCGCGGTGCTGAACGAGAATCTCCTCGGCCCTGACAGCGATCTCGAACACGACTCGTTCGAGCTCGTCTTGGACGTCCTGATGCCGGGACAGAATGCGAGGGGTCTTCGCGTACATGAAAACCATCAGGGCCGCTCCCGGATATCGATTGACCAATGCCGGGTGAGGCGGTGGCCATGGTGATACGCGGGCGGGGAAACCACATCCCACTGACGGCCCGCGTACTCGACCAGGGACCAGAGGGACACGCCTTCGAGGTGAGCGCTCACGATCATCCGGGTCACGTTGATCTGCTGCTGACCGGGCACCTCCGCCCGCGCGCTCCGCTGAGGAATGAAAGCCGCGGTGACCTCGATCGCCCCTTCCGGGTCCGCGGCGATCACCGTGTTGCCTCGGTTGTCGACGACCTCGGCCGTCGTCCAGACGCGGGCCTTCTGGCCGCGCCTTCGCTGGACGCTCACCAGGGACTCACCTCGTCCGAGAACATCGGGAACGAGTCGCCCCCGTAGTCCACGGGCACACGTCCGGCATTCCTGGGCCGGAGCTTGGTGCCCCACGAGCTGACGACGACGCTCGCGAGTCCGGGCTTCTGCCCGGCGATTCCCTCAAGGAGCCGGATCTCCTCGCGGGTGAAGTACACGGTCCCCGCGTCCCGTCCATGCGCGTCAGACCAGCCGAGCGTTTCGTCCCCGGCGCGCGACTGGGTGTATCCGGCAGGGTTGCGCATGTACCGAGTTGCGGCCTTCAGCACGAGTGTCCGTACCAATCGGGGTACGGTGTTTACTGGCCACTCCCGGCCGTAAGTGATCGCCAGCTCAGTCGCATCTTCCAGGGCGCTGGCGCCGATTCGCAGCTCGTCGGCGTCAAGTTCCCAATCAAGGCGGTCGAGCAAGTCCTTGAGGTTAGCGTAGGTCAAGTCATCCCTTGTCTCGGATGTGGAACAATGCAGACGACGTGCTGTGTAGCGTGTGCAGAATTGAACCTGGAGGCTAAATGAGCAGCACAGGAAGCCCTGGTTCTGGAGAGGTTGGCGGCAATGCCCCTCAGGTCCCTTGGTGGAAGAGACCGGCCTTGGTTACGGCTTATGGTGTTGTCGCGGCTGCTGTGATCGGCGGCTGGTTGACGCAGGGTGGGATCGAAGTATTTTCCGCTGCGTTCGGCGGCGAAGAACCGAACAAGCCGGTACTCACTGTCGGGGCGAATGATGCCGTCTTTTGTTCCACCTGGCTTTTAAGCAAAGAGCCGAATTTTTTCGCGCAGAAACTTAGATCCGATCTGCGAGGCGTGGACCCTTTCGGGGATCAAATGGATAGTGTTCTGGAAAAGTCGAAAAATTCGACAGGCTCTCAGGTTCCCACTGGAAATAGAGTCGATGTCACAATTGAGGGAAAGAAAGAACAGGTTGTGATACTGGAGGGCCTAAAGCCGAATATCGTAAAGAAGTCCACTCTGGGTGATCTGGCGACGGTGGGGGATCAGTGTGGTGGAGGGTTTCCTGCGAGATTCTTCAAGACGGATCTGGATGCGCCGCGTCCAAAATTTGAAATCGCCGATGTTGACGATGAAGGAAATCTCATATCGAAGCCAATAGATTTCCCGTATCGAGTCTCTTCTTCCGAGCCTGAGAAGTTTGTCTTGATGGGGCAGACGGAAGGCGTAGTTGAGTGGACTGCGACGCTCTATTGGGTCGCGGATGGCAAAGCCGGAAATGTTGAGATTGATGACGATGGGAAGCCGTTTGTCTCTTTTCCCGAGACTGTAGTGAAGTACTTTTTCAACACCCGTACTAAAAATCTGGACATCAACCCGTGACGGGGTCAGCCCACTGGGCTGACC
>NZ_JBSGVS010000069.1:0-47894 GCF_053608565.1 Streptomyces sp. NPDC055025 | reverse complement strand
GCCTACGCTCCGCGTGGGCTCCCTCCTCCGCCTTGCGATCCACGGCACCAGACCCCGCTCCCTCATCCAGCCAGATCCAAACGAAAGACCCTAGTCGCGATCTATCGCGTTTCGCTACCCTGTGGTGGTGGACCTCGAAAAGCAACCCCAGAAGCCGGTCGCGCCGGTGGAGCCCGCCGGTATCCGGGCCTCCGACGCCGACCGGGACCGGATCGCGGACATCCTCCGGGAGGCCCTGGCGGAGGGCCGTCTGGACGCCGAGGAGCATGCCGAGCGGATCGACTCCGTCTACCGCGCCAAGACCGTGGGCGAACTGGCGCCGCTGATCCGGGACTTGCCCGCGGTCGGCGCGGACGGCAGGCCTGCCACCGCGGCCACATCCTCGTCCGCCGGATACGGATACGGCCCCGAGGACCCCTCGGCCCCGGCCGAGAATCTGATCGCGGTCTTCAGCAGTTCGACCCGCAAGGGCCGCTGGCGCATCGGCCGCAGGACCAATGCCTTCGCGCTCTTCGGCAATATCGAGATCGATCTGACCGAGGCGCTCTTCGGGCAGCGCACCACCGTGATCAACGCGACGTCCATTTTCGGCAATGTCGAGGTCCGCGTTCCCGAGAACATCTCGCTGCGCGGCAACGGCACGGGCGTCTTCGGCAATTTCGAAGTCCGCACGCTGGAGGCCGCCGACCCGGACGCACCGGCCGTCGTCGTGAACGGTTACTCGGTGTTCGGCAATGTCGAGGCCAAGCCGAAGCGCGGCAAGCTGGTCGCGGACCTCCGCGACAGGCTCCGTAAGCACCTCGGTCACTGAGCGGGAGCAGCGGTCCCGGTGCCTGTTCCTTTCCGGTTCTTTCCGGCCAAAGCCGCCCAGTCGTGATTGAGCGTCCACAATTCCGCACGGCGTTCCGAGCTCCGAACTCGGTGCCACTCAGTGCTTAGGAGCGCGCACAGCGGGTAGGGAAAGCTGCATCGTCTCTCGCTCGCGAAGCCGTCGTCAGGAGTAGACCGTGCTGCAACTGCCGCATCAGCCCCTGCAGGTCGCCGCCGTGCCCTCCCAGCGGAGTCCCGCTCGGGAGGATCAGGCCGGCCCCTGGCATTCGGAGGCGGTGTGCCGCCGGGACGAAGCCGCGTTGTTCTTCGCCCCCTCGAAGGAACCGACAGCCGCGAGGCTGGCGCGGGAGGAGGCCGCGAAGCGGGTCTGTGCCCGCTGTCCGGTCATGGTGGACTGCCGGGAGCACGCGCTGCTCCAGCCCGAACCGTACGGAGTATGGGGCGGGTTGACGGCGGCCGAGCGCCGGGTGGTGCTCGCGCGCCGCAGGCGGCGCGAGGTGGAGCTGAGAAAGGCCGCGGCGGCGGGCGAGCGGATCGCCGCGGCGGGCTGACCCGCCGGCCGTCGCCGGCCGGCCGTCCACCACCGGCCGTCAGTAGTCGGCCCGGGGTTCGGACGCGGTTCACGGATACGGGCGGATCACGGATACGGAAGGGGCGCCCCGCCGCACAACGGGGCGCCCTCTCCCTGTCCGCGTCGCCCGTGTCCCCGCGCGAACCACGCGGGTCCACGCGGTCCACGAGGGGTCCATACACAGGCCGACGCTCTCACCGGCCGGTCTGTCCGGCTATCGGGCGCGGTCGAAGTCGATCGTGCTGTAGGCCCGGAGCTTCGACAGCCGGTGGGTGGAGTCGATCTGCCGGATCGTGCCGGATTTGGAGCGCATGACCAGCGACTGGGTCGTCGCCGTCTCCGAGCGGTAGCGCACCCCGCGCAGCAGTTCGCCGTCGGTGATGCCGGTGGCGACGAAGAACACATTGTCGCCGCTGACCAGATCGTCGGTGGACAGGACGCGGTCCAGATCGTGCCCCGCGTCGATCGCGCGCTGCCGCTCCGCCTCGTCCTTGGGCCAGAGCTTGCCCTGGATGACACCGCCGAGGCACTTTATGGCGCACGCCGAGATGATGCCCTCGGGTGTACCGCCCACGCCCATCAGCAGATCGACGCCGGTGCCGTCGCGCGCGGCCATGATCGAACCAGCGACATCGCCGTCCGAGATGAACTTGATCCGGGCGCCCGTCTCCCGGATCTCCTTGACGATCCCGTCATGTCGGGGACGGTCGAGGACGACCACCGTGACGTCCTCCGGCGAGGAGCGCTTGGCCTTGGCGACCCGGCGGATATTGACGGCGACGGGCGCGTTGATGTCCACGAAGTCGGCGGCCTCGGGCCCGGTCACCAGCTTGTCCATGTAGAAGACCGCGGACGGGTCGAACATGGCGCCGCGGTCGGCGGCGGCCAGTACGGCGATGGCGTTGGGCATGCCCTTGGCGTTCAGGGTGGTGCCGTCGATGGGGTCCACCGCGATGTCGACCTCGGCGCCGGTGCCGTCGCCGACGTGCTCGCCGTTGTAGAGCATCGGGGCTTCGTCCTTCTCGCCCTCGCCGATGACGACCACACCGTTCATCGACACCGTGGAGACGAGCGTGCGCATGGCGTTCACGGCGGCGCCGTCCGCGCCGTTCTTGTCGCCGCGCCCGACCCAGCGGCCCGCCGCCATGGCGGCGGCCTCCGTGACCCGGACCAGCTCCAGGGCGAGGTTGCGGTCGGGTGCCTCGGGAGCCACCTCAAGTGGGGGCGGCAGGTGATGCTCGGTCATCGGAACGCACCTTTCTGTACGGCGACGGCCGGATAAGAGGGTGATACGACTCTATCCGCAGCTCGACAGTTTGAGCAGAGGGGCCCACGGATGAGCGCGAAGCCCTGATGCGACGATGGTGGGGTGGCAGGTATGCGAGGCAGACAGACGGTGCGGGACATGTTCCTGTCGATGGCGGCCATCGGGGTCGTCGTCGCGGGGATCTATGTGTTCATTCCGCACGACGACACCGCGGTTCCGGTCAAGGCGGTCGACTACCGGGTCGAGCTGCTGACCGCGCGCCGCGCCGCGCCCTATCCGGTCCTGGCGCCGACGGGCCTGACGGAGGAGTGGAAGCCGACCTCGGTCTCGTACCGGACCGAGGACGCCGACGCGTGGCACCTGGGCTATCTGGCCCCGGACGGCGAGTACGTCGCCGTCGAGCAGTCCACGGCACCCGCGCGGACGTACGTTCCCGAGGTGAGCCAGGAGGCGGCCGACACCGGCAGGACCCAGCAGGTGGCGGGCGAGCCCTGGCGGCGGTGGGAAGGGCCCAAGTACGACGCCCTGGTCCGTACGGACGGGAACGCGACGACGGTGGTGACGGGCACGGCCTCGTACGAACGGCTGGCGGAGATGGCCGCCGCTCTGAAGCCCGGATCCGGGACGCCCCAGCCCTGACGCCCGCCCTGTCCGTACGTGTTCGCACCTGTTCGTACTCGTTCGTACGCATTCGTACGCTCTGAACGACGAAGGCCGCCGTCCTCGCGGGACGGCGGCCTTTCGCCGACTGGCGGCCCGGGAGTCCGGGGAGCGGGGGTCCCGGGCGTCCGGACCTCCGCTACCCCTCCCGGGGGGCTCAGACGGTTGTGACGACGTCGTCGAAGTCGAGGCGCGGGTTGCGCGGGAACCACGCGTTCTCGCCCGGCTTGCCGATGTTGATGATCATTAGCGGCGTGTGGTCGTCGTCCAGGAACTCCTTCTGGACTCCGGCGAAGTCGAAGCCGGTCATGGGGCCCGCGGCGAGACCGGCGGCGCGGACGCCCGTGATGAAGTAGCCGGCCTGGAGGGCGGCGTTCATCGAGGCGTTCTGCTCACGGACCGACCGCTCGCTGAAGAAGGCGTCCTTGGCCTGCGGGAAGTGCGGAAGGAGCCGGGGGAGCTCCTCGTGGAACTCGTTGTCGGCGGCGAGGATCGCGACCAGGGGCGCGGTGACGGTCTTGTCCCGGTTGCCGTCGGACATCAGCGGCGCCAGGCGCGCACGGGCCTCGTCGGAACGCACCAGGACGATACGCAGCGGCGACTGGTTGAATGCGGTGGGGCCGAACTTGACCAGCTCGTAGATCGCCCGCACCTGCTCGTCGGTCACCGGCTCGTCGGTGAACGTGTTGGCGGTGCGCGCCTCGCGGAAGAGGAGATCCTGAGCTGCGGGGTCAAGGTGGAGGGACATCTGGAAAACCTTCCGAAGGCGTGGCGGATCGAGTAATCGCCTTCACGGTACAAGCGGTTGTGTGAAGCTTCAACTAAATCAACGTCTCAGTGACCTGCTTCACAGCCGGCGCCGTCCGGCCCCGGCTACTCCTCGTCCCGGTCCTCCTCCGTCCCGGCCTTCTCGTCGGCCAGGGAGGCGTCCAGCCGGGCCCGCGCGCCCTCCAGCCAGCGGCGGCAGACCTTCGCCAGTTCCTCGCCGCGCTCCCACAGGGCCAGCGAGTCCTCCAGGGACGTACCACCCGCCTCCAGCCGGCGTACGACCTCGATCAGCTCGTCCCGTGCCTGCTCGTATCCGAGCACGGCGGCTTCATCCGTCCTGGCCATCTCATCCACCCTGTGTACGCGCGCCCGCGCGCGATCCGACAACGACTCCGACAACGACTCCGACAGCGGTTCCGTCAACGATTCCGGGGCCCTCGCTCCGGTCCAAGCTCCGGTCCAGGTACTGATCCGCGTACTGGTCCACGCACCGGCTTGCGTACTGGTCCACGCGCCGGTCGGCGCTCCGGCTCACGACGTCCTCACGCCCGGCGTCCGACGCGCTCACTCCGCGACCCGTACCGTGAACTCGCCCTCCGCCACCCGGGCCCTCAGCTCCTCGGCCGCCGTGACCTCGCGCGGAGACCGTACGACCGTCCCGTCGGGCCGTTGCAGCACCGTGTATCCGCGCTCCAGCGTCGCCGCGGGTGACAGCGCGACCACGCGCGCCAGCGTGTGCGACAGCTCCGAGTCCGCGCGGTCCAGAAGATGTCTCAGCACCCGTGCGCTCCGGTCGGCCAGCGCGGCCACCTCCGCCGCGCGCTCGTCCACCATCCTGTGCGGGCGCTCCATCACGGGACGGGCCAGGGCATGGGCGAGCCCCCGCTCCTCGCGGTCGAGCAGCCCCCGTACCGTCCGCAGCGCCCGGTCGCGCAGCGCCTGCACCCGGTCCAGCTCCTCCCCGACATCCGGCACGGTCTTCTTCGCCGCGTCCGTCGGTGTCGAGGCCCGGACATCCGCCACGAGATCCAGCAGCGGCGCGTCCGGCTCGTGCCCGATCGCCGAGACGACGGGCGTACGGCACGCGGCCACCGCCCGTACCAACTGCTCGTCCGAGAACGGCAGCAGATCCTCCACGCTGCCGCCGCCGCGCGCCACGATGATCACATCCACCTCCGGCAGCGCGTCCAGTTCCTTCACCGCCTGGATGACCTGGGCCACCGCGTTCACCCCCTGCACCGCCGTATTGCGCACCTCGAAACGGACCGCGGGCCAGCGCCGCCGCGCGTTCTCCAGTACATCCCGCTCGGCCGCCGACGCCCGTCCGCAGACGAGTCCGATCAACTGCGGGAGAAAAGGCAGCGGTTTCTTGCGGTCGGCGGCGAACAGCCCTTCCGCGGCCAGGGATTTCTTCAACTGCTCCAGCCGCACGAGCAGTTCACCGATCCCGACCGGGCGTATCTCCGTGGCCCGCAGCGAGAGCTGCCCACGCGGCGCGTACCACTCCGGCTTGGCCTGGACCACGACCCGCGCGCCCTCGGAGACCACATCCGCGATCGCGTCGAACACCTGCCGGAAACACGTGACGCTCACCGAGATGTCGTACGAGGGGTCGCGCAGCGTCAGAAAGACGACCCCCGCACCGGGCCGGCGCGAGAGCTGGGTGATCTGCCCCTCGACCCAGACCGCGCCGAGGCGGTCGATCCACCCGCCGATGAGCCGGGACACCTCGCCGACCGGCAGCGGAGCGTCCGCGGACGTATGCAGAGCCATACCAAGGAGCGTATCCGCCGCCTACGACATCACTCCCCGAGCGGCCCGCCGTCGCGCCGTCGCGGCTCTGTGGCTCTGTGCTCCGAGGCTCTGTGGCCCGGTGCCGTCGTCCTCGTCGTCAGCGGTCACGTACTCCCGCGCGTACTCCGACTCACGTGCGCCCGCGCGTACTCGACTCATGTGCGTCCGGTCGCGTAAGCCCGTCCTGTACGCCCGGTGTCGGGCGGACGGGCGAAGTTCCGCCTCTTCTGAACGGCCTTACGATGGGACGCATGACTGCCACGTCCCGCCCGTCGCCCGCCACCGCCTCCAGTGCAGACGCCGTGCGCCGCGCCGGTAAACGCGTCCTGCTCGCCGCCCCCCGTGGTTACTGCGCGGGTGTCGACCGTGCCGTGATCGCCGTGGAGAAGGCGATCGAGCAGTACGGGGCGCCGATCTACGTCCGTCACGAGATCGTCCACAACAAGTACGTCGTCAAGACCCTGGAGAAGAAGGGGGCCATCTTCGTCGACGCGACGGCGGAGGTCCCCGAGGGGTCGATCGTCATGTTCTCGGCGCACGGCGTCTCGCCGGTGGTCCACGAGGAGGCGGCCGAGCGCCGGCTCGCCACCATCGACGCGACCTGTCCCCTGGTGACCAAGGTCCACAAGGAAGCCGTCCGGTTCGCCAACGAGGACTACGACATCCTGCTGATCGGCCATGACGGCCATGAAGAGGTCATCGGTACCTCGGGCGAGGCCCCGGATCACATCACGCTGGTCGACGGTCCCGGCGATGTCGCGAGCGTCGAGGTGCGCGACGAGTCGAAGGTCGTCTGGCTCTCCCAGACCACGCTCTCCGTGGACGAGACGATGGAGACGGTCGACGCGCTGAAGCAGAAGTTCCCGCAGCTCATCTCGCCGCCGAGCGACGACATCTGCTACGCCACGCAGAACCGCCAGATCGCGGTCAAGCAGATGGGCGCCGACGCGGATCTGGTGATCGTCGTCGGCTCCAAGAACTCCTCCAACTCGGTACGGCTGGTCGAGGTCGCCCTCGGCGCGGGCGCGGGCGCCTCCCATCTGGTGGACGGTGCCGACGAGATCGACGAGGCCTGGCTGGCGGGCGTCTCCACGGTCGGCCTCACCTCGGGCGCGTCCGTACCGGAGATCCTGGTCGAGGGTGTTCTGGAGTGGCTGTCGCAGCGCGGCTTCGAGGATGTCGAGGTCGTCAAGGCGGCGGAGGAGTCGATCACGTTCTCGCTCCCCAAGGAACTCCGCCGTGACCTGCGCGCGGAGGCGGCGGCCCTCGCGAAGAAGTAAGGGCGCGAAGAAGCAAGGGCACGGGGGAGATTCGTAAGGAGGCGCTCGCAAGCCGTTCCCCCGGAAGTCGCTGTCAGCGTCTGGCCGTAACGTTGTGTCCATGAACGTCTTCGGAGTGGACATCGGTGGCTCGGGCATCAAGGGCGCGCCCGTGGACCTGGAGCGCGGCGATCTCGTCGAGCCGCGGCACAAAGTACTCACCCCGCACCCGGCGACGCCGGAGAGCGTCGCCGACGGTGTGGTGGAGGTCGTGCGCCATTTCGGGTGGTCGGGCCCGGTCGGTATCACCTTTCCCGGGGTGGTCACCGGATCCGTGGTGCGCACCGCCGCCAATGTCGACAAAGCATGGATCGATATGGACGCGGGACAGTTCCTCGGCGACAAGCTGAATCTGCGGACCACGGTTCTGAACGACGCGGACGCGGCGGGCGTCGCGGAGATGTCCTTCGGCGCGGGGCGGGGCCGTAAGGGCGTGGTCTTCCTGCTGACCTTCGGCACGGGCATCGGCAGCGCGCTCTTCATCGACGGCAAGCTGGTGCCCAACACCGAGCTGGGCCATCTGGAGCTGCACGGCCACGAGGCGGAGAAGCGCGCGTCGTCCAAGGCCAAGGAGGACGCGGAGCTGAGCTGGCACCACTGGGCGCACCGGGTGCAGAAGTATCTGGAGCATCTGGAGATGCTGTTCTCGCCGGAGCTGTTCATCATCGGCGGCGGGGTGAGTCGTAAGTCCGAGAAGTTCCTGCCGCTGATCGAGGGGATCAGGGCCGAGATCATTCCGGCGGAGCTTCAGAACAACGCGGGAATCGTGGGGGCGGCGATGGTGGCGGCGGGACGGTAGGCGGCCGGACAGGACCGGCAGGCGGCTGGACAGGGCCGGCAGGCCGGTAGACGGTCGGACAGGGCCGACAGGGAGGTGCGCGGGCTGCACGGTCTCCGCGGGCCGCGCGGGGTTGTGGGTCGTCGGCGAGGCGCGGGGGTGTGGGCGGGGTGCGGCTAACCGCGTCGTACGGCCCGGTATGCGGTGGCTCCGTTGGGCGGTGTGGTCCGGGCCGGTCTGACCTTGGACCCGGCCCGGAGGGCGGCGGCGTCCCGGGCGCGCTGCCGGCGCCCCATCTGCCGCACCTTCCGTACGGACGCGATGAGCCCGGCGACGAGCGTGCCGCCGTACAGCCACCCCGCGTGCACGGCCAGCGTCGTGACCAGCGCCATGGTGTGGCCGGCGAAACCGCCGGAGCCGCCGGCGATGGGAAAGCTGCCGACCGCGAAGGCGATCGGCACGCTGATGGGAGCCGTCACCAGGTCGGCGGTGCGGACCCAGAGGGCCGTCACCGCACTGACCGGCAGGAACAGCGCCCCGTACACCAGGGGCGCGCTGTCGAGCAGCAGGCGGTCCAGAAAGGCGACGCAGAGCATCGTGGAGGCGGCGAAGAGTCCGGCGCCGAGCCCGGTGAACCGGGGATTGGGCAGTCTGCGCGGTTTCCGCAGCTTGCCCAGCCCGCCGAACTTCGCCAGCTTGCCGCCGGGTCCACGCGACGTGCCGGCCCTCGGTGGCCTGGCGGCCCGGCCCGGCGCGGCGGCCCTGCCCTGCCCCGCGGATTTCACCGGCTTGTCGGATTTTCGCGGATGGAGCGCGCCGGGCGGTGGCATCCGCCGCCGGGCGGCCGTCCCGGGGAGCCGGTACACGCCTGCGGATCCCGCTACGGCACCCTGCGGGGAGGGCGGGTCCTGCGGCCGCTGCCGGCGCCGGGGCTGACGTGTCCTGTGCTGCTCCACCGCTACAACGTAGGTGGCACCCGGTGAGGAATCAGGCGATGGACACGCCCTTTGGGTGACCTTGAGGTTGAGTTCGAGATCATGGGGCGCGTCGGGTGGCGTCCCGAACCCGTCATCGACCGCCGCGGCCCGCCCGTAAACTGGGGGATCGGCCCCCCGGGGCCGTAAGCGGGCCATCCACCGGACCTCGGCCCTGGGCCGGTCCTCCTCCAGCCAGTCCTCACTCCAGGAAGTCGCCAACGTGTCGCTCACGATCGGAATCGTCGGCCTGCCGAATGTCGGCAAGTCGACCCTGTTCAACGCCCTGACCAAGAACGACGTGCTGGCGGCCAACTACCCGTTCGCCACCATCGAGCCCAATGTCGGCGTGGTCGGTGTGCCGGACCCGCGGCTGAACAAGCTCGCGGAGATCTTCGGCTCCCAGCGGATCCTCCCCGCCACCGTCGACTTCGTCGATATCGCCGGTATCGTGCGCGGCGCCTCCGAGGGCGAGGGCCTGGGCAACAAGTTCCTGGCGAACATCCGTGAGTCGGACGCCATCTGCCAGGTCATCCGGGCCTTCAAGGACGAGAACGTCGTACATGTCGACGGCAAGGTCTCGCCCAAGGACGACATCGAGACGATCAACACCGAGCTGATCCTCGCCGACCTCCAGACGATCGAGAAGGTCCTCCCGCGTCTCCAGCGGGAGTCGCGGATCAAGAAGGAGGTGCTGGGCCAGGTCAAGGCGATCGAGGAGGCCCAGGCCATCCTGGAGACCGGTGAGACCCTCTTCTCCGCGGGCATCGTCCAGGGCACGGAGAAGGCGGAGCCGCTGCGCGAACTGCATCTGCTCACCACCAAGCCCTTCCTCTATGTCTTCAACGTCGACGAGGAGGAGCTGACGGACGACTCCTTCAAGGACGAACAGCGCGCCCTGGTCGCCCCCGCGGAGGCGATCTTCCTCAACGCCAAGCTGGAGTCCGACCTCGCGGAACTGGACGACGAGGAGGCCCTCGAACTCCTTCAGTCCGTAGGCCAGGAGGAACCGGGCCTCGCCACCCTGGCCCATGTCGGCTTCCGCACCCTGGGCCTCCAGACCTACCTCACGGCAGGCCCCAAGGAGTCCCGCGCCTGGACGATCAAGAAGGGCGCCACGGCCCCCGAAGCGGCCGGTGTGATCCACACCGACTTCCAGAAGGGCTTCATCAAGGCCGAGGTGATCTCCTTCGCCGACCTGGTGACCACCGGCTCAGTGGCCGACGCCCGCTCCGCCGGCAAGGCCCGCATGGAGGGCAAGGACTACGTGATGCAGGACGGCGACGTGGTCGAGTTCCGCTTCAACGTCTGATACGTCCGGCGAAAGGCTGTCTGACCTGTGGTGGAACGGGTTGGGCGGCCTTTGCGGTCCGCTTGGCCGTGACGGTCGCGTGCGGCGGGTCCACGTGTCGGAGTCTCGCACTTGGGTGAGGTCGGTCGGCGAACCACGCTTCAGGAGCAGTTCCACTCTTCGCCGGGCAGCGAGTGCCACAGGTCGAGCCAGTCGTGGAGTAGGAAGAGCGGTCGGGTCAGGACGACGTCGCCGGCCCGCTGGGACCGGATCGCCAGGCCGAGGTCGGCGAAGACCGGATCGGCGGCGGGGCTGTACGTCAGACTGCCGGGCCGCAGTGCCGTGCGGTGGACGAGCCAGTCCTCTACGTGGGACGGCGCGCAGCCGGTCAGCGGGGCCGCGTCGAGTCTCACCTGGGGGCCGGTGAGGGCGTTCACGGCGACGCACCCCAGGCGGCCGTCCTGGAAGAGGGCCCTGATCCCGCTCCCGGCGAAGTCGGCGTAGTTGAGCCGCTGGTCTTCGCCGTGAGGGGAGTAGGACGAAACGGCCGGTCGTTCGCCGAGGGCACTGGTGATCTCCTCCAAGGTCATCCCGAAGTGCAAGGGGCCGACTCCTGTATACGGAGTGAACGTCCACTCGGCGCGCTCCTCCTTCCTGGCGATCCGCCACGGGCCGCGGTACCCCGCCTCGCTTCCCGGGGCAGCCACGGGCGGCTCGGGTGCCGGCCCGTGCGGGGCCGCCTGTGTCGGCGCGGTCCGGTCCTCACGCCGGCGAACGAGTTGTTCCGGAGCCGCGGTGTCCTCGGGTTGCTCTTCCAGCCAGCGGATCGCCTGCTCCTGACCCTCCCCGAACGGGTTATCCGCCAGAGCGTGTGCCCGGTCCAGGGCCGCGCGGTGCTCGTCCTCCGCAGCGACGAGATCGGTGATGTCCTCGCCCCAGGCAGCCAGCCGTTCTCGGGCGATCCACCGGTAGTACGAGTCCACGCTCACGGCAAGGACCGCGCGAACGGCGGGCGCGTACCGGGGTACGGACGGGGCGAGGGAGGAGTCGGCCAGGACCAGGCTGGTGGCCGCGAGCGCGGCCTCCCTCACCAGTGGATCGTCGTTGTCGCAGAAATCCGCGATGCGGTCGTGGAGCATTGGCCGTGCCGCACGGGCGGCGGCCAGATCCTGCGCCGTGCCGACACCGTCCTCGACGTCCCGGCGGGCGATATCGGCGAACGAAGCCAGCCAGTTCAGCAGTTCGGCGCGGAGCGGCCGCCGACCGGCCCTGCGCTCCCACCGGGCTTCGGCGAGGGTGCGCGGATCGTCGAGAAGACGAGCGAGGACCAAGGCCGCCGGGGCGGTCGCCGCAAACACCCGCTCCTGATTGAGGAGCAGCCGGTACAGATCCGCCACCGCCCGCACCCGGCGGGCCGGGTCGACGGCGAGCACGGCGCCGAGGATGTCCGGTGTGTCGGGCACACCGTGCCGGCCCGTACAGAAGTGCGGCAGATCCTCCCAGGCGGTGCCGGCGAGCTCTGCCTGTGCTGTGGGTGGCAGGGAGCCGGAGGGAGCATCAGGAGGGCCTGGGCTTGTTTCGTTGATCACGGCCGCAGTGTTCCAGCCGACTCCGACATCAGCGGCGCCGATACCTGCCACAACCGCAGACGGTTCACGCCCCGAGCAACCCCGAGCAACACCCCTCGGCGATGCGCCGGCTGCGAGCGAGGCGGCGCGGACCCGGCTGCGGCAACTGGTTCCCGAGGCGTTGGGCGGTTATGACGTTTGGGACATCCCCGGCACAGCCTTCATTGATCCTGATGCAGGGCCGCTCGGAAACAGAAGCTCGTACGGCAGGTAATCGTCGTCCGGCACGCGCGGCACATAGTCCGGGGTCGTGCGTGCGGCCACAGCCAGCAGGCGAGCGGCAGCCTCCTCCTCAGAAATGGAGGCAAGCCCGAGGGCGTGCAGAAGGCGGTCGCGCTCGGCGTCGAAGTCCGGGTGGTCGGCCCGAAGGTCCGAGCCGAGCTCGCTGATCGCGAAGCCCTTCGCCAGGTCGCGCCAGAAGGGCAGTACGGCGATGAGCGTGATGGCCTCGACGAGGTCGGCGCCGATCAACGTGGCCTGGCCCTCGGAATCGGCATACAGGACAGGCCGCTCCTCGGCCCCGGCTTCCCCACAGAGGAAGTACGTGCCGCCGGCGCCGCATCCGGCTACCGGGTGCAGAGGCCTGCCGGACGGGAGTGCGAGATCCTCGATGGGATCCCGGCGATCTATGTCGAAGTCACCTGGCCAGGCCAGCGCGGCAGCCAGCGACGAGTCCTGTTCGAGGCGGCGAAGCAGAGCGTCTGATGCGGTCATGGGCGGAAGGTAACAGCGCCCTCGGACAGTGGGTCTGGTTGCCAATCCGCGTGACGCCGAAGGCGTGCTGTCATTGGCGTACGGCACAGTGCGGCCATGAGTCACGACCTGGCGGTCTGGGAAGGCGACAAACCGTTGACAACGCGACAGCGGGAGAGGTCTTCGCTCAATTGTGCGACCGCTCCATCGATACGGTCGAAGAATTTCCACCGTCACCGGTAGCGCTGAGTACGTAGCCGCGCTCCTGGCGCGATGCTTCACGCGTCTCGCAGCGCCTCGGTGATCGTGGCCGCGTCGTCGATGAGGTGGCGGGTGAAGCGTTCGGCGTGCGGCCACCCGGGCCGCAGGACGCGACCGGCTGTCAGATCGCGGTAGCGCGGGTGGTCCGAGTCCTTCCTCGTCACGTAGCGCTCGACCACGTAGCCGTAGCCGACCTCCTCGGGGTGCTGGAACGGCATCGGTCACCTCTCCGGGTATAGGTCGGTCGGTATGGCCGATCCAGGTGTCGGACTACAGGGGTGCGGGCGTCGAGCTCCGTCCAAGCCCAGCGGATGCCGGCCGGCTCGGTCCGGTCGGGCGGGGGCGCCCGTTCCAGGCAGGTGCGGCTCCCGAGGGGGGCCCCTTCGACATGGCCGTGCTGGGCGGGTGCTGGATGGGTGCTGGACATTCTTGTGCTGCGACCGCCTCATCCTGGGCAGGGATGCCGATCGCGTGCTCTTCCGGGGGATCATCGGAGCATGCCCGAAATCGTTGACGCGCCAGTCATTGTGAGCAACAAGCCCGGATCCTTCTCCTGGGGTGTGCTGACCGAGCGGCATCCGGCGTTGATCAGGAGAGTGCGCGATGCCTTCCCGTACGGCCCTGAGCAGCACCGGGCGCTCGATGTTCTGCTCGGGGAGTGCACGGAGGGGGTGATCGAGCCCCTTGGGTCCGATGCGCGTGACCGGGACCGGTGGGCGGGGTGGGACCGGGGGCATGTCGGCGGGTCATGGTTCGACGCGCCGTTCCTGTGGGCGGAGAGCTACTTCTACCGCAAACTTCTCGATGCCGTCGGGTACTTCGGGCCGGGGCCGTGGCAGGGCATCGATCCGTTCCTCCCCTTCAAGCAGGCCGAGCTGCGCACCGAAGAGGCGGAGGCGGAACTGGTCGCGCTGGACCGGCTCGCCATGCGGACCGTCGACGAGCAGGCGCGCGCACTGCTCCAGGGCTCGCTGTGGGGCAACCGCGCGGACCTCGGTTTCCACCTGGTCTCCGGCGGCGGGGCGACGGGCGGCACTGCTGGTGTTGGTGCCGGTCACGGTCCCGGTGCGGGTGTTGGTGCGGGTCCCCGTGTGGGCGTTGGTACTGGTACTGGTGTCAGCGCTCCTCTTGTCGCGGACGACTCCGAGACGCTCTGGTCGCTGCTCCCCGCCGGAGGACCGAACACGGTATGTCTGGTCGCGGACAACGCCGGACGTGAACTCGTCCCCGATCTGCTCCTGATCGACCACCTGTTGCGGCACCAGCGCGCCGAACACGTCGTCCTGCACGTCAAGCCCTATCCGTACTTCGTCTCGGACGCCACGACCGCCGATGTGATCGACTGCCTGCGCCATGTGAAGCGGGCCGACGGCGTTGCCGGGATGGTCGGTGAACGGCTGTGGGAGGCGATGGGACGCGGTCGGCTCGTCGTGCGGGCGCACCCCTTCTCCTGCGCGCCCCTCCCGTACTCGGACATGCCCGACGATCTGCGTCAGGATTTCGCGGAGGCCACGGTGACCATCATGAAGGGCGATTTGAACTACCGGCGTCTGGTGGGCGATCAACTCTGGCCCGCCACCACGTCGTTCGCCGAGCGCACGGCGTACTTCCCGGGTCCCGTGGCGGCTCTGCGCACATTGAAGTCCGATGTGATCGTCGGACTCGACGAGCGGACGGAGTCCGCGCTCGTCGCCGCGCACGACCAGCGTTGGCGCACCAGCGGTACCCATGCGCTGATCCAGGTCCGGCGGTGATGTCGCTTTTACGTTCGGAACTGTCTGGGCGCCGGGCCGCGTCTGGCGCTCGGTGCCGCCCGCTGTCTCCTGCCGCCTGCCGTGGCTGACTCGTTGGGCCGACAGGCTGGTTGAGCCGGTCAGCCGGTCAGCCGGTCGGCCCGCCGTTCGGTCAATCGGCCTTCGCCGTCCTGACCGTCAGTTCGCGGATTCCCGAACGCTGATCGCCGGCGGGCGCGCGTACGGTCACGCGGATATGACGGGCCCGCGCCCCGGGGCGCAGCGGCTGCCAGCGGGTCGCGTCCGTCGAGGTCTCGACGGAGTGCGAAGCGGGGCGCGACGCTGTCCACTCCGGGGCGACCGACCCGATCGGGACGGTACGGCCCAGGTCCACCGAGAACGAGGCCGTGGCGTCCGACGGGACCCAGGAGGTGGCCCGGCTGCCGTCGACGGCGGCCGCCGCGTACAGACCGGGCTGCTCGGAGGAGGCCGTCGCCGGCCGGCAGCGGGCCGCGTTCGGCGTCGGGGTGAGATCGGGGCGGCGTGTGGGCAGGGTGAGCGTTGTACTCAGCCGCCGTGGGCCGCCCGGCGTGTGCACCGTGAACGGTTTGCCGGAGGTGAGCCGGACCGTCGTCTCGCGGGCACCGATGGCGACGTCGTACGTACGCCCCCGCCAGTGAAGTCCTCGCAGACTCACCCCGCTCCCGCTCCTGTTCCGGTTCGCGCTGGTGTTCCCGCTCCCGCTCCCGCTCCCGTTCGCGTTCGCGTTGGTGTTGGTGTTGGTGTTGGTGTTGGTGTTGGTGTTGGTGTTGGTGTTCGCGAGCTGAGGAGGCAGCGTGGGGTCGAGCCGTACGCCGTCCTCCCGCAGCCGGAGCCCTGTCAACCCGTGGGTGAAGACCTGGAGGAAACCACCCTTTCCGGTGAGGAAATCCTGTGCCGGAGCTCCGGCGAGAGGATCCGAGGCCCCCGCCTTGTCCCCCCGGGCCTCGGAGAAGAGCGCGAAGGGCCCCCGGACGAACGGCCGGATCGACCGCTGGAGATAGGTGTACGCCGCACACCCCGGCTCCCCGATGGCGGCGGCGCCGATCGCGTGGACCGAGTCCGTCATCGCGGGCCCGTCCGGATCGGTGCGCTCGGCGTAGTGATCAAGGGTCGCCGCCGCGGCTCCCGCGGGCATCGGCCACTCCAGCGGATATGTCAGCAGGACCGTGTCCGCCTGTTTGATCCGGGAGCCGTCGTAGCCCGCGTACTGGAGGTAGATCTTGCGGCGCGCGTCGTACGGGACGCGGATCTTGCCGGCGATCCGGGTCCACTCACCGGGCGGCCGCTCACCGACGAGCGCGGCGGCACGGGCGGCGTTGCGCAGCGCGGTGGCGGCGCCCGCGTTGGTGAAGGCACCGTCGGTGACGCCGTTGCTGTACTCGTCGGGACCCGCCACCTCCTTGACGGAGTAACTGCCATCGTCGTTGGCGGTGACCCGCGAAACCCAGAACTCGGCGATCCCCCTGAGCAGCGGCCAGCCGCGCTCGCGCAGCCAGCCCCGGTCGCCGGTGGCCAGGTAGTACTGCCAGACGGCGAGGGCGACATCGCCCTGGAGATGGTTCTGGGTGACGCAGTGGGGCGGATACCAGGACTGGCACTCCGTCCAGACGTGTCCCTCACCACCACTGGTCCATGGGTAGAACAGACCCCTGAAACCGAGCTTCTCGGCATTCGCCGCCGCCGCGCCCCGGGTGCGGAAACGGTAGTCGAGGACGGAACGGGCCAGTTCGGGCCGGGTCACCAGCAGGCCCGGATACATCCAGGTCTCGGCGTCCCAGAAGACCAGCCCCGCGTAGTTGTCGCTGGTCAGACCGGTGGGCGCGAGACTGTCGGCGGACCCCTGCCGGGTACTGGTCAGCAGCCCGTACTGGGCCGAGCGCAGCCACGCCTGGAGATCGGGCTGCCTCGGTACGCCGATATCGGCGGCCCACAGGGGCGACCAGGCGGCCTCGTTGGCGGCGAACAGCGCCTGCCAGCCGCGGCCGGCCGCCCGGAGGGCCGCGTCCATGGCGGTGGCGCGCGGATCATGTGAGGTGAGGGTGGTGTCGACGCCGACATACTTCGCGAACTGGTACGTACGGTCGGCGCGGACCGGGACAGGACCGCCGCCCGGACGGCCACCCGGACCGCCGGCCGGACGGCCACCCGGACCGCCGGCCGGACCGCCGGCCGGACCGCTGAGCGGACCGCTGAGCGGACCGTCGAGCGGGCTCTGGGCTGGCCACTGGGCCGGGCTCCGGGCCGGGCTCCAGGTCCGGCCTGCGGGTGCGTCCTCGACTGGGTCCTCGACCGCGCCCTCGACCGGGCCTGCGTCCGGGCCCTTGGCCGGGCTTCCGAGGGACGGTCGCAGCACCGTGGCGACGGCGCCCGTCGTCCCCGTACCTTCGGTGCGGAAGGTGGCGACGTCGGCGTCCCCGGAGCGGTGCTCTCCCGTGCGGGCGAGGCGCCTCGCCCCGCGCCAGTCGAGTCCGCCGCCGACCGTGGCCTCCCCGCTCCATCGCGGGGTGAGACGCAGTCGTACGGCGCCGACGTGCGGATCGGACCGGTCGGTGAGGACCTCGTACGTCAGGTCGGTGGCCCGGCCGTCCGCGGCGGTCCAGCGCAGGGTGGTACGGACCACTCCGCAGCGCAGCAGAACGCTCTGGCGGTAGCGGGAGATCCGGCTGTCCTCGCCTAAGGTCTCGTCACCCACCCGCAGGGGCAGGGCTGTCCAGGTGGGCAGCGCGGCGAGCACCTGCCGACCGGCGGTGGTGTTCGGCTCGTGGGCGTACAGTCCGGCCGCGAAGGCGCCGTCGTAGCGCGGGGTGAAGAGCGGCCAGCCCGTCTTCGCGCCGTCCTCGGCGTAACCGGCGCCGACGGGCGGAACCCGCGTTCCCAGATAGCCGTTCCCGGTGTAGGCGTGGTGGCTGTCGACGCGGTCGACGCGGGTGGCAGTGGGTGACCAGCCGGGATCCGCCTCCTCCCCGCAGGACGGTGAGGAGCCCCGGCCTTCGGCGTACGAGAGCGGGGGCACGGCGGCGGCGAGGGCGCCCGCGAGGAGGGGGGCGAGCACGTGCGTACGCGAGAGTCTCACCGTACGACCGTATGAACGGGCATCCGGCGCGGGCGTGCACGGCGCGCGTGGTGAACGTGTGAATGGACTGAGCGACTGGTCAGGGCGACTGGTCAGGGGCGGCTGGTCAGGCCGTGGGCGCGAGCCCGGTCTTCGCGCCCGCACCGCAGAGCGGTACGACGACGGAGCGGTCGGTCCAGCCGCCCACCGCCGCCCAGCAGGCGACGCCCGTCGACTCCACGAAGAGGCCCCGGGCGGCCAGATCGAGCTGGGCGGCGCGGAGTTGATCCTCCGTCACGGTGAGGAAGGTGCCGCCGGACTCCCTTACGGCGCGCAGGATCTGGCGGGCGCGCGGCGGACGGGGGATGGCGATGCCCTCGGCGAGGGTGGCGGCGGCAGTGGCAGTGGCGGCGGCGGTGGCGTTTCCGGGGCCGGCGGTGGCGGTGACGGCGTTTCCGGCGGAGGCGGTGGCGGTGGCGGAAGCGCTGGGCAGGTCGTCGGCGCCCGCGTGGAAGGCGGTCGCCAGCGGTGAGACCGCCTCGGCCTGTACGGCGATCAGCGCGGGGCGTTCGGTGATGAGACCGTGCCCGTACAGCTCCGCGACGGCGAGCGCGGCGCCGAGAAGCAGGGTGCCGTTGCCGACCGGTACGACGATCGCCTCGGGAAGACGTCCCCCGAGGTCCTCCCACAGCTCGTAGACATAGGTCTTCGTGCCGTGCAGGAAGTACGGGTTGTGGACATGGCTCGCGTAGAACGTGCCCGGTTCGTCGGCGGCGGCCTGGGCGGCTCGGGCGGTGGCCTCCCGGTCGCCGGGGACGCGCACGAGACGCGCGCCGTGGGCCCGGATCTGCTCGGTCTTCTTCGGCGAGGTCGCTTCCGGCACATACACCGTGCAGGGCAGTCCCGCCCGCGCGCAGTACGCCGCGACGGCCGTGCCCGCGTTGCCGCTGCTGTCCGCGATGACGCGCTCCGGCGCGAGCCGCCGCGCCAGTTCCGCGAGCATCACCGCGCCCCGGTCCTTGAAGGAGAGCGTGGGCATCAGGAAGTCGAGCTTGGCGGAGACGGACGGGGTCAGCGCCACCAGCGGCGTGCGGCCCTCGCCGAGGCTGGTGACGGGCGCGGAGAGCGGCAGCGCCTCCTCGTACCGCCAGAGCGAATTGACCCGCTGGGGAAGGGAACGCAGAGCTACCGGCGCGGTGTCGACGACGAGATCCCACGGCCCCCGGCAGACGGGGCAGCACCAGGCGTACGAATCGACGGGCGAGCGGGTGCCGTCGACCGGGCAGAGGTAGGCGGGATACGTCGTCGTCATGCCGACCAGCATGACAGCCGCCCAGGTGAGCCCCGGTGCCCGACCTTTGCCAAACCATAAGTCATCACTTCGGGTGAAACTCTGGCCCATGCTTGCGGCCAACAACCGACGGTTGCCACGCTGTTGCTGTCTGTCAACCTGATGGGAGTGCCCGTGGCCTTCGGTGAGCAGCCCGCCTATCTGCGCGTTGCGAGCGATCTTCGCGAGAAGATTGTCAATGGAGTGCTGCCGCCGCATACCCGATTGCCCTCGCAGGCCCGTATCCGCGAGGAGTACGGCGTCTCGGACACCGTCGCGCTGGAGGCGCGCAAGGTGCTCATGGCGGAAGGTCTGGTCGAGGGGCGCTCGGGTTCGGGCACGTATGTACGGGAGCGGCCCGTCCCGCGCCGGATCTCCCGCTCGGGGTACCGGCCGCCGTCCGGCTCCAGTCCGTTCCGCCAGGAGCAGGCGGAGGCCGGGGCGCGGGGCACGTGGGAGTCCAGGAGCGAGCAGGAGGAGGCGGGGACCGAGATCGCGCTCCGCCTCGGTATCCAGCCGGGCGAACCGGTGATGCGTACGAGCTATGTCTTCCGGGACGGGGGCGAGCCGATGATGCTCTCCACCTCGTGGGAGCCGCTGTCACTCACGGGGCGTACGCCGGTGATGCTGCCCGAGGAGGGGCCGCTCGGCGGGTGCGGGGTGGTCGAGCGGATGGCGGCCATCGACCTCGTCGTGGACAACGTGCTGGAACAGGTCGGCGCACGGCCAGGGCTCGCGGAGGAGTTGCTGACGCTCGGCGGTGTGCCCGGCCATGTGGTGATGGTGCTGGAGCGGACCTATTACGCGTCGGGGCGTGCCGTGGAGACGGCGGAAGTGGTCGTCCCCGCCGACCGGTACCGCATCGCTTACCACCTCTCCGTCAAGTAGCCTTCCGACGGGCGCTGTTGCCGGTCCGTGTCGCCCCGTTCCTGTGGTCCGGGCGTCATGACGGAGTGTCAACTGCCGCTCCGCTGCTTCCGGTGGCACCATCGCGTGTTCACCGCGTACCGAAGTGCCGTGCCGTGTGCGCCGGAGCGGGGTAACAGCGCACGCCGGCGCGTACCCCCGCTTTTCGGCGTTTTGTTGGCCGGATGAGTGCCTCTTCGTGAAAACACGTATCCGCTGAGTGAAGGTCAGGCGTAGGCTCGGGCATATGCGGATTGCGGTTTCCTGGGAATTTTCAGAGACATGCAGGCCGGTGGCGGGAGGAGCTCGATGAACGACGGCGCGGTCGCACTCCCGTGGTTGGTGATACGGGAGGACGACAACGGCAACCGCTATCGCGTCGGCAGATATGCCACCGAGGACGAGGCGAACAAGACGGTGGACAGCCTCTCCGATTCCGGACACAAGCAGCTCTACTGGGTCGAGCGCGTCGGCCAGACCGCGCACTAGATCCTGGTCCTGACCCGTCCTGACCGCGAACGCGTTCAGGTTACGCTCCGGCGCATGAGTGATCGTGTCGTGGTGGCGGGTGCCGTATATGACCGGGGCCGGCTGCTGGCCGCCCGTCGTAGTGCGCCTCCCGAGCTGGCCGGACGCTGGGAGCTGCCCGGCGGCAAGCTGGAGCCGGGAGAGGGGCCCGAGCAGGCACTCGTGCGCGAGCTACGGGAAGAACTCGGCGTGGAGACACAGCCGGTGGAGCGAATCCCCGGTGAGTGGCCGCTGAAGCCCGGCTATGTGCTCCAGGTGTGGACGGCCCGGCTGCTCTCCGGCGAGCCCCTTCCCCTTGAGGACCACGACGAGCTGCGCTGGCTCGGCCCGGACGAGATCCATACCGTGGACTGGCTCGACCAGGACCGCCCGGCCGTGGCCGAAGCCGCCCGCCGCCTCCGCGCCGCCTCGCCCGACGCCGTGAACGGGACTCCCTCCCACTAGGGCCTCTCGTTTGGATCTTGCTGGGCTCGCGTGCCCTGGCACCGCGCCTCGCGGCGTTGTCGTCGGTTGCCTACGCTCCGCGTGGGCTCCCTCCTCCGCCTTGCGATCCACGGCACCAGCCCCCGCTCCCTCATCCAGCCAGATCCAAACGAAAGACCCTAGAGTTCCGCTGGAGCCCGCACGAGTCATTTCCCCGGTCGTTTCCTTCGGTCATTTCCCTGGGCCGTGCCGCCGTGGGCCGGGGCCGGAGTGTCTACTCCGTTTGTCCCACCGTGCGTCCGGCGGGGCGATAGCTGTCTTGAATGCCGGGTATGTACTGATTAACCCCTTCCATGGGATGCGGTGCCTGCCGTCGGTCTTGGGAAGTGATCGGCTTGATCGACACGGAGGACGGCGCAGAGGCCGAGTGGACCTTCCCCGCCGAACTCGACTCCGTCCATGCCGCCCGCCATGCCGTACGTGACACGCTCCGCACCTGGAAGCTGCCTCCTGCCGTCCGTGATGTGGCGGTACTGCTGGTCAGCGAGCTGGTGACCAATTCTCTGCGCTATGCCTCGGGGCCGATCGGGGTACACCTCGCCCTTCGCGCCGGGGCTTCCGCGGCCTCGGACCGGGCCGCGCTTCTGGTGGAGGTGTCCGACCCGCTCCCGGACCTTCCGACCGAGCGGCCCGCCGGTCCCGACGACGAGGGAGGCCGCGGAATCCAGCTCGTGGCCTGCTCCGCCAAGCGCTGGGGCACTCGACGGGGGAAGACGGGCAAGACCGTGTGGTTCGAGCTGCCTCTGCCTGGTTAGAAGTGTGAAGGGAGAACGATCACGTCGGCACGGCTCAAAAAGAACGAGACCGTGCTGTGATCGTGAACGGCGTGTCGGCCGGGGCCGTAGTGCTGAATACTGCGGGCATGGCCGGTCCGGTGCGTGAGCTGGAGGGGACGGTCGCGTGAGCGAGATATCTGGGACGACGGGCGACGTCGTATGGCAGAGCAGTCCGCCCGGCTCAATATATGACTACATCAGAATCGCTTCCTTCTCGATCGGCCCGGACGGGCTGGTCGACCAGTGGAGCGAGCGTGCCGCCGAGCTGTTCGGAATCGGTGCGCACCAGGTCAGGGGCAAGGACCCGGTCGAGGTCTTCATGCCCGCCGACCTGCGCCCGCGCGGGCATCGCCGGGTCAGGGAAATACTCGACGGCAAGGAATGGACCGGGCTGGTCCCCTTCCGGACCGACGGCGAACACGGAGGCCGCGGGGAGCACGGGCTCGCCGAGGTCTATGTGATGCCGAGCGAGACGGAAAGTGGCGAACGGGGTGCTCTCTGTATCGTCGTCGACGTCCGGGCCCTGCGCCGTATCGAAACCGACCTCGCCTCCTCGCAGGCTATTTTCGGCCAATCTCCTTTCGGTTTTCTCCTGTTCGGCACCGATCTCAAGGTGCAGCGCGCCAACCAGCGGTTCGCCACCGTCTTCGGCGGTGAGGTCGGCGACCACCGCGGGCGTACCGTCCACGACTATCTTTCCCGTCCCGAGGCCGAGCGGATGACCGCCGCCCTCCAGCGGGTCCTGAAGACCGGGGAGTCCGTCACCGACCTTCAGATCGTCGGCACCCAGCCCGGCGGCAAGGAGCGCCGGCACTGGTCGGTCAATCTCTACCGCGTGCACAGCGGATCGGGCCGCCCCATCGGTGTCGCCGGGGTCGGCACCGATGTCACCCGGCGTCATATCGCCGCCCGCGAGGCCGCCAGCGCCCGCCGTAATCTCGCCCTCCTCAACGAGGCCAGTGCCCGGATAGGCAACTCCCTCGATCTGGAGACCACCGCCCGGGAACTGCTCGATGTCGCCGTCCCCGGCTTCTGCGACCTGGCCGCCGTCGATCTCTACCAGAGCCTGCTCACCGGCGAGGAGGCACCGCCGGGACGGTGGGGCTCCTCCGGCAACGACTCCGGCGGAGGCAGCGCACGGCTGCGTCGTGTCGCCTTTGCCAGCGCCGTCTCCGACGCCCCGCTGACCGGTCCTGGCGGCGCGGGCGACGAGGGATATGTCCCACCGCAGGTCGGCGCCGTCCACCGATTCCCGTTCAGCTCGCTCAGCGCGAACGCCCTGCGGACCGGCCGGGTGCAGTCCATCCCCGGTGAGGCGGGCAGCCTGGTCCAGTCCACACTGGCCGTCCCGATGGTCGCCCACGACACCGTCATCGGACTCGCCCAGTTCTCCAGGACGAAGGGCAGCGAACCGTTCGGCGAACGGGACCGGGCGCTCGCCGTCGAACTCGCCGCCCGCGCCGCGGTCTGTATCGACAACGCCCGTCTCTACCGGAGGGAGCACGAGCGCGCGCTCATACTCCAGCGCAGTCTGCTCCCGCCGGGTGACCCCGAGGCCGCCGGGCTGGACATCGCCTGTCGCTATCTGCCGGGCAACACCGCCACCGAGGTGGGCGGCGACTGGTTCGACGTCATCGAACTGCCCGGCCACCGGACGGCGTTGGTCGTCGGTGACGTCATGGGACGCGGTCTGCGGGCCGCCGTCGCCATGGGAGAGCTGCGCACCGCCGTACGCACCCTGGCGCTGCTCGATCTGGAGCCCGCGGAAGTGCTCTCCGCGCTCGACGAGATCGCCCGTGGTCTCGGCACCCCCAGCGGAGCCCAGCAGGCCTCGCGGGTCGCGCACAAGACGCGCGACGCCGATCTCTCCGAGGTCTATCTCGCCACTTGTGTCTACGCCGTCTACGACCCGGTCACCCGGCGCTGCACCTTCGCCAACGCCGGCCACCTCCCGCCCATGCTCGTGGAACCGGACGAAGCGGCACTGATGCTCGATGTGCCGCCCGGAATGCCCCTCGGTGTGGGCGGTGAACCCTTCGAGCAGGTCGAGGTCGACCTCACGGAGGGCGCGCTGCTGGCCCTCTACACCGACGGTCTCGTGGAGTCCAGGGACCATCCGCTCGACGAAGGACTGAGCGCCTTCCGCGCCGCTCTCACCAACCCCGGCCGCCCGCTGGAAGACGTCTGCGACCACGTCCTCAACACGCTCGACACCCGGCACGGTGAGGACGACATCGCCCTTCTGATGGCCCGTATCCAGGGACTGCCCGTCGACGCGGTCGGAGACTGGCGGCTGCCACGCGAGCCGCGCTCCGTCGGCCGGGCCCGGGAACTCGCCCGCACACAGCTCGTGGCCTGGGATCTCGAACCGCTCGTGGACACCGTCGAACTGCTCGTCAGCGAACTGGTCACCAACGCCATGCGCTACGGCGAGGGCGAGATCAGACTGCGGCTGCTCCGCGACCGTACGCTCGTCTGCGAGGTGTGGGACGCCGGACTGGTCCAGCCCCGGCGGCGACGCGCCCGCGACACCGACGAGGGCGGCCGGGGGCTGCAACTGGTCGGCCTGCTGAGCGCCGCGTGGGGCTCGCGCCGGACCCCACGCGGAAAGACGGTCTGGTTCGAACTCGCCCTGCCCGACGGCGACTCGACGGCGGAACCGACGGTCGAGCAGCTCTTGAGCATGTTCTGACGATCCGTCACCATGCCCAGCCGAAGCCGAAGCCGAAGCCGAAGCCGAAGCCGAAGCCGAAGCCGAAGCCGAAGCCGGACCGACCCGTACGATCCGGGCGTGACGGCCGTGCGGCCCGCCCGTGCGCGGGGGGCCGCCGCTCCACCCGGTCAGGCGGCCTTCAGCGCCGCCAGGCGCGCTTCCACCTCCGCGCTGTCGCCGACGCTGTCCAGCCGCTCGAACTGCGCGTCCAGGGACGAGGCGGCCAGCTCCTGCTGGCCCGTCGCTCTCGCCTCCTCGCGCCGCACTTTGTCCTCGAACCGGCCGATCTCGCTGGTCGGGTCGAGCACATTGATGTTCTTGACCGCGTCCAGCATCTGATTCTGTGCCTGGGCGGTCTTGGCCCGCGCCACCAGCTCGTCGCGCTTCGACTGCAACTGACCCAGCTTGGACCGCATCCGCTCCAGACCGGTCTTGAGCTTGTCCACGACCTCCGTCTGCGAGGCGATGGTCGGCTCGGCCGTCTTCGCCTCCTTCTCGGACTGGAGCTGGCGCTCCAGGGCCACCTTGGCGAGATTGTCGAAGGTGTCCGCCTCCGCGCCATGGCTGGACAGGCGCAGCTCGTCCGCCTTCCTGCTCGCCGCGAGCGCCTTCACACCCCACTCCCGGGCCGCTTCCACGTCCTCCCGGTGGTCCTGCTCCAGCAGGCGGAGATTCCCGATGGTGCCTGCCACCGCCTGTTCCGCCTCGCTGATGTTGTTGATGTAGTCGCGGATCAACTGGTCCAGCAGCTTCTGCGGATCCTCCGCCTGGTCCAGCAGCGCGTTGATATTGGCCTTCGCCAGCTGTGTGACGCGTCCGAGGATGGTCTGCTTGGTCATGGCTCTTCTCCTTGTGGGGAAAGGGAATTGCGTCAGAAACGGCCGCCACCGCCCATCCGGCCGCGCGTGCCACCGCCGCCAAAACTGCCAGGACCGCCGCCGCGGTAACCCCCGCCAAAGCCCCCGCCTCCTCCCAGCCCGCCTCCGCCGCCGAACAGGCCGCCGAGGATGATTCCGCCGAGCACGGCGCCGCCGAGCCCGCCTCCTGCCCCTTGTACACCGCCCACGCCATATCGGTTCCCGTACGAGCGCACATCCTGCTCGGCGAGGTACTGGGCCTCCCGGGCCAGCTCGTCCGCGAGCTGTGTCTCGGCCAGCGCGCCCTGCGCGTCGGCCGATGCCGCCGCATGCGCACGCTCCAGTCGTCGCTGCGCCTCCACCAGCCGGGTTCGCGCCTGGCTGCCCACCGCTCCTCGATGGGTGGTGATGTAGTCCGCGGCGGCGCCGATGGCCGAGCGAGCGCTGAGCGTCGCCTGGTCGAGGAGGGTGCCGGCCCGGCGAACGCCCTGCTCACGCTCGCGGGCCCCGGTCAGCGACTCGTCCAGGACCGCGTCCGTCTCCTCGACCCGGCGCAGGGCGTCGATCGGGTCGTACCGCCCCGCGTCCAGTTCGCGCCGTACCTCCGTGACCACCGCCTCGGCGCGGCCGATCCGGCCCTGGAGATCGGCCGTCGACACCCCCGGCGTGGTACCGCGCAGCAGACCGCGGGCGTCGGCGAGGTCCGTCTCCGTCTCGGTGAGCGCGCCGGGGAGCTTGCCTACCGCCTCCGTGAGTTCCACCGCGCGCCGCTCGACCGCCTCGACGAGGATGGCCGCCTGTCCGATGGCCGCCTCCGCGGCCCGCACATGCACGGCCGCCTTGCCGTTGTCCGCCGCGTTGATGAATCCGCGCGCCTTGTCCAGACCGGCGGAGGCGAACTCCAGCCGGTCCTCGGCCTGCTCGACGCTGTCCGTGACGGGCGCGGAGGCGGAGTCGGCGTACCGTTCGCGCAGCGCCGTGAGCGTGGCACGCGCCGTGGTGGCGCGTCCGCTCAGCTCGTGGAAGGCCGTTCGCGCCGAGTCGAGCGCCTGCGGCGCGTTCCGCTCCAGGGCCCGCAGCCGGTCGAAGCCCTCGGACTCGGCGTCCAGCCGGTCGTCGGCCTCCGTGCAGCGGGCGATGATCTCGTCCAGCATCCGGCGCCGGGTCGTGTCGTCCTCCGGAATGGCGTCGTCCAGTTGCTGCCGCACCCGGAACGCCAGGGTCAGCTGCCCCTTGGCGAAGTGCACGGCGTCCGTGAAGGGCGCGGCGGCCTCCTCGCCGAACTGCGCGGTCGCGAATCCCAGTTCCTCCTGACTGGTGCGCAGGGCGTCGTCCGTCTCGACCAGGAGCTGTTTCGCCCGGCCGTCCAGCTCGGGCAGCGGCGTCGGCGGTGGCCGCGGAGTTCCGCCGGGAGAGCCCCAGCCCTGTTCGCCGCCCCGCGCCGATGTGTGAGCCGCCGCCCGCCGCCTGCGCTTGCCGTAGATATAGGCCGCGAGCGCCAAGGCCGCGAGTACGACGGCGACGGGCAGCACCAGATTGGTCGCGGCGCCTCCGTTGGCCGCCCTCCCGCCCGGGTCCGGCTCGCCGGGGGTGATGGCGGGCGTGGGTACGGGCCTGCCCGCGAGCACCGCGTCGTATCCGTTCGCGGCTCCGATCGCCGCGCCCGCCCAGTCGTTCTGCCGCAGCGCCGGCTCGACGGCGGTCCTCGCGACATCGGCGAGCTGGCTGTCGGTGAGAGGGGAGCCGGTGTCGACGGAGTAGGCGTACTGCCGGTCGTGGGTGGCGACCGCCAGCAGAATGTCGTCGCGGCCGAGCCCGCTGCGCACCGCCGTGGAATCGGCCCAGCTCTGCGCGGAGTGTCCCGAGAAGTCGCGTACGTATGCGACGAAGAGCTGCACACGGTTGTCGGTGTAGAGACGGTCGAGGGAATGGCTGACCGCCACCCTGCGGTCGCCGAGCGCCCCCACCTTGTCGGTGATCTGTCCCTGCCGCGACAGGGTGATCGGATCATCGGCCTGGGCGTCCCGAGCGCCGGGTATGAGCAGGCACCACGCCATGACCAGTACGGCCAGAAGGGTCCGGCCGGCTATGTGCGTCCGGGTGGAGCTCTCGGGAAGCATCACAATTTGGAGGTTATGTCCGCACTGGAGCCTTCGCGACCGGAAATGACCGAACCTGGAGCGCATATCGCGCGCCTGCCGCCCGGCTTCGGCACATAGCCTGGACGCCCTCATGGCCGGACGGTCATGACTCCTGGGGAGGGGAACGATTTTGCGGGCACTATCGCGCGGATTCGGGCGGACACTGGTACGGGCGTGGCGCGCCCCACATGCGCGGTGGCCCGGACGGATCGCGCTGGTGCTCGTCGTTCTGCTCGTCGTGCCGGTGGTCACCGTCGCCGTCGCGCTGCGTATCAACTACGCGGGCGACATCGAGGACGGTACGCAGACCCGTGGCCGGGACGCCATCTGGCTCGGCCACGCCTGGGTGGACGGCCGCAAGAAGGACGCCGATCTCGACGCCTTCGCGGAGCGTATCCGCGGGACCGGAATCCGCGACCTGTATGTCCACGCCGGACCGCTGGAGCACGACGGAACCCTGCCCGCCGCCCGCTACCCCCGGGCCCGGTGGCTGATCGACGCCGTGCACCGCACGATTCCGGATGTACGGGTGCACGCCTGGCTGGGGGACGAACTGGCCACCGAGGGCCCCGACGGACTGCGCCTGGAGCGGGCGGCGTCACGCGCCGCAGTGGTGCGCTCGGCCGAGCAGATCCTGGACGCGGGATTCGACGGTGTCCATTTCGATCTGGAGCCGCTGCACTCGGGGGACCGGGATTATCTCTCGCTCCTCGACGATCTGCGCGTTCTCACCCGGGCCAGGGACGTACCGCTCTCCATCGCCGCCCATCAGATCGATCCGGTGCCCGCGCTGCACTCCGTCGCCGGAGCCCTCACCGGACACCCCAAGTGGTGGTCGCAGGCGTTCTTCGCCGAGGTGGCACGGCGGGTCGACCAGATCGCCGTCATGTCCTACGACACCGCGATGCCGCTGGAGAGCCTCTACGGCGGTTATGTCGCCCAGCAGACCACCCTCGCCCTGGAGGTCACACCGCCCGGCACGGATCTGCTGATGGGACTGCCCTTCTACTACGAGGAGGACATGAGCCATCACGGTCACGCGGAGACCGTCGCGGCCGCGGTCCGTGGCATCAGGCTGGGGCTGGGGCGCACGGACCGTGACCGGGAGCGGTTCGGGGTCGCCATCTATGTCGACTTCGCCGCGCGCGAGAGCGACTGGACGGCGTACCGCGCGGGGTGGGGCTGCGTCACGGCTGGATGCTGAAACGCTCCTTCGCCAGCAGCGGCCGTACCCGCGAGGCGAATCCGCCCGTACGGAACGGCCGCTGGAGCAGGCCCGGACGCAGCTCCTGGGCGAGGGCCGCGGCGATCATCCCCTGGTCGAGGGCGAGGACGAAGTCACTGACCCGGCCCGTCCCCACATTGACGGAGTCGCGGAAGCCGTAGCGGTCGTCGTACGCGCCGAAGTCCCGCGCGATCGCCTTCAGATTGGCGATGGCCTCCCCACGCGCCTGGGGGAGCGCGAGGAAGGAGGCGTGCGGGGTGACGACACCGTTGGTGTAGGCGGAGGCGGGCGGCAACGGCTCGCCGTGGGTGACGAAGGTACGGTCGGTGTTGGAGGCGTAGCCGTCGATCTGCATGCCGATCGCGTCGACGCCGTACTCCTGGTAGCCGCCCTCGGGCACATTGGAGGGGGAGAAGCCCCAGTAGCCGTATCCGGCCTCCGCCAGGCCGTGTTCGATCTGGGAGCGGACATAGCGGCTGTGGGTGGTGCCCCAGGAGCCGGGCGACCACTCGGTCTCGGGCACGAAGAGGGGCACCATCAGCGCCTCGAACATCGAGCCGCCCCAGGTGGGAACGAGCTTGCGGCCGCGATAGGTGTAGTGGCCCTGCCAGATGCGGACACCGTCGATGGTGTCGTACCTCCCCCGCGGGGGCTGTTCCTGCCCGTTCTCGGGGACCATGGTGCGCAGCATGTGCCAGTAGTGCTCGCCGGGCAGGCTGCCGTCGGCGATGCCCAGATAACTGGCCATGCGGGGCTCGGTGTTGAGGGCTCCGTAGTGGTGACCGGTGGGCTCGCCGGTGTCGGTCCAGAAGCCGCCGCGGAGCTGGCCTGGCCCGGCCACCGGATCGGCGGGGTCGTACGGCGTGTAGTAGTACGACCAGTCCGCGCCGGCGAGGAGCGCGGCGACCCGGGGGCGCAGCCGCGGATCAGCGTCGGCGGCGATGCGCAGGCCGGTGACGAGCCAGGCGTTGTCGACGGAGGAGAGGAAGGGGCGGACCGGGTCGCCAGTGCCGGGCCAGCTCGTCAGGACGGAACCGTCGTAGGCGTCGTACCAGTTGAGCCAGAAGCCGTGGTGGCGTTCGAGCCGTTCGACGGCCGAGACGGTACGGGCCAGCCCGCGCTCCATGGTGTCCTGGTCGATCACGCCGAGGCCGGCCGCGGCGACGGTGGACCAGAGCCCGCAGCCGATATTGGTCGGTGAGGTGTTCCGAGACGGGACAGGGGTACCGGGGCCGCTGACGTCGATCTTGTCCGCGGTGAGACCGAGGTCGGTCGTCATTGCCTCGATCGAGTGATACGTATCGTGGAACCAGCGGCGCAGCAGCGGTGTATCAGAGGTATGAGAGACACGAGAACGCGATGCGGCGACGGCAGGTGCGGATACGGCTCCGAGGGACAGGGCGGCGGCCCCGGTTCCCGCGGCGGCGAGAAACGTGCGACGGTCCATAAGAGTCCAGCTCCCGTTGGCAGATGTGGAATCGTGGCTGTGGCTGTGGCTGTGGCTGTGGCTGTGCTGATGGTCGCTGCGGTGGTGCGGGGGCCGACGACGGTCAGGTGCCGCCGGCCCCCGGGTCGGCCGGGGCGCGGATCAGGCGCGGGCGAAGCGCAGAAAGCGGATGCCCGGGTTGGGGAGACCGACGGTCAGCGCCGCGGTGCCGTCGGCGTCCGCGGTGACGGGCGCGAGCTCCTCGGCGGGCAGCCGGTCGGCGGCGCGCAGCTTCGCCCACTGCCGGTCGTCGGGCCAGTCGCCGCCGTCGAGGTCCTGCCAGACGGCCCGGATATTGCCGTGCCGTTCGTCGACCCGGTGCGACTCGACGGCGTAGACGGCGCCCGGCGCCAGCCCGCCGACCCGTACGGCCGCGGCGCGGTCGAGCTCGGTGGCACCGTCGAGCTTGGACTGGTCGAGGGTGCCGTTCCAGAGGAGGACGTCCACGGTGGAGCGGTCCTCGGCGCGGGTGGCGAGGGACTCGACGAGCGCTTCCGCGCCGTCGCCGGTGACGGCCACGGGAATCCGGCCGCCGGCCAGCCGGGAGAGGAGACACAGCGCCCAGAAGCGCGGCTTGCGCAGATTGCCGACGGTCAGCAGTCCGAAGCCGCCGTGGAAGAGCCGCGGTGGCCAGCCCAGTTCCTCGAACTGGTCGGAGGCGACCCAGTAGGAGAGACAGTCGGTGGACGACAGAGCGCTCTTCATCCCCCGCAGAACGAAGGGCGCGGCGAAGACGGAGTCGCTGACACGGTGGAAGTGCGTGGGCGTGACGCCCCACTCGGTCCACAGGATCTCCGGCTCGGGTCCGCCGGTCGCGGCGGCGAAGGCGCGGGTCATCGGACGGAAGTCCAGGGGCGCGTTGCCATAGGTGTGGGTGGAGACGAAGTCGACGGGGACATCGTGCTCCTGGCAGTACTCCAGCAGCGCGCCGACCCAGCCGGCCGCGGCGGAGGAGGGCCCGCCGACCCGGATCCGCTCGTCCACGCCCTTCACGGCGCGTACGGCGACTTCGTAGAGCCGGTGGTAGTCGTCCTGGGTGCCGTTCCAGAACACCTCCAGATTGGGCTCGTTCCAGACCTCGAACTCCCAGCTGGCCACGGTGTCGCGGCCGTACCGCTCCTGGAGATGGATGGTCAGCTCGCGGCAGAGATCGCCCCAGCGCTCCCATCGCGCGGGGGTGGAGACGAGCGCCTTGTAGCCGAAGACGGTGTAGTCGGGATCGGAGGCGAGTTCCCGCGGCATGAAGGAGAGTTCGACGACGGGCCGGAGGCCGGTGGCCAGGAAGCGGTCGTAGACCGCGTCGAGGCCGGAGAAGTCGAAGGAGCCGTCGTCCCGGACGGTCACGGTCTCGGGCAGGAAGGTCCCGTGCGCGCGCACGGACCGTACGCCGATCTCGTCGCGGACGATGGCCAGTGCCTCGCCGTACTCCTTCGCGACATCGGAGCCGCCCGCGCCGGGCTTCTCCCGGGTCAGCAGGGAGAAGTGCTCGGCGCCGATCATCCGGTTCCAGACGCCGGGCAGCTCGGTGGCCTGGGCGGCGGCGTCCACGGTCACGGTGACCTCGGCGGGGCGCGAGCCCGCGGCCCTGGCGGAGCCGGCCACCGCCTCGGACAGCTCACCGGCCCCGCTGTCGGACCAGGTTGCCACCTTGTAGAAGTAGCCGCGGCCGGGCTCGGCGAGCGTGTCCGCGTACGGCGGGTGCGGCACGGCGAGCACATCACCGCCGAGATGGTCGAGCGGCTCGAAGGGGCCCTCGACGGAGTCGGCGCGGTGCACCAGATAGCCGAGCGCTCCTGCCACCGGCCGCCAGGTCAGCAGCACATGGCCGGTGCCGTCCTCGGCGGACAGACCGCGAGGAGCGGGAAGCTCCCCGATGCCGGTGAGCCGCTCATCGCTGGGCTTTCCGATGCGCGACTCCCAGTCGGTGCGAGCGGCTGGCTTTTCGGTCATGACAGTACAAACCTTCTGGTAGAGGGGGTGTGCGGGTGCGTGCGGGCACGGTGGCGGGTCGGAGCTGCTGGAGGTGCCGGAGGTGCTGGCGTGGAGAAGGCCGGTGGTTACTTGAGACCGGCCGTGGCGATGCCCTGGGTGAAGTACCGCTGGAGTACGAGGAAGACCAGCAGTACCGGCAGCACGATCAGGAAGGAGCCGGCCATCAGCATTCCGTTGGACCCCGCGGACTGGTTCGGGTCGGTGGCGAAGGTCGCGAGGGCCACGGGCAGCGTGTATTTGTCCGGATCGTTGGTGGCGATCAGCGGCCAGACGAAGTTGTTCCACGAACTGAGGAAGGTGAGGATCGCGAGCGTCGCCAGGGCCGGCTTCACCAGCGGCATCACGATCCGCCAGAAGATGTACCACTCACCCGCGCCGTCCATCCGGGCCGCTTCCAGCAGTTCGTCGGGGATCGAGAGCATGAATTGGCGCATCAGGAAGACGCCGAAGGCGCCGGCGGCGAACGGCAGGACCAGACCCGCGTACGAATCGATCAGACGCAGCTTGCTCATCAGGACGAAGAGCGGCAGCAGCATCAGATTGCCCGGCACCATGAGCGCGCCGAGTACCAGCGCGAAGACCTTGTTCCGGCCCGCGAACCGCAGCTTGGCCAGGGCGTACCCCAGCATCGAGCAGAACACCAGATTGGAGACGGTCACCAGCACGGCGACAACCACGGAGTTGAAGAAGTGGAGCGGAAGGTCCAGACGGTCGAGCAATCGTGTGAAGTGATCGAGGGTCCACTCCGTGGGGAGCCAGACCGGAGGACTGGCCCGCAGCTCACGGTCGGTCTTGAAGGCGGAGAGCGCCATCCAGAGGAACGGCGCGGCCATGACCAGCAGTCCGAGCGACAGCAGCGCGTAGACGCCGGGCTTCTTGAGCCTCTCGGTGCGCGCGCCGCGTCCGGCCGGCGCGGGGGCCCTGGGCGCGGTCGGGGCCGGGGCCGGCGTGTGTGCGGCGCTCATTTCGTGTTGTCCTTCAGCAGACGGAGCTGGAGCACGGTGATGCCCATGATCACGACGAAGAGCACATACGCCATGGCGCTCGCGTAGCCCATATGGAAGAAGTTGAAGCCCTGGCGGTACATGTTCAGGGACACGGTGAGCGTGCTGTCCGAGGGGCCGCCCTGGGTCATCACGAACGGCTCCTCGAAGACATTGAGATAGCCGATCGTGGTGATCACCGTGGCGTAGAGCGTGGTGGGCCGCAGCAGCGGGACGGTGATCCGGCGGAACTCCTGCCAGGCGCCGGCGCCGTCCAGCCGGGCCGCCTCCCGTACATCGGCGGGGACGGCCTGGAGACCGGCGATGAAGAGCACCATGACCGTGCCGAGATTGCGCCAGACCGCCATGAGGATCAGCGACGGCATGGCGAGCGTCTCGGAGCCGAGGAAGTCGGGGCCGGTGAGCCCGACTTCGGAGGCCAGACCCGCGATCAGTCCGTCGGACGGGTCGAGGACGAAGCGCCAGACGACGGCGACGGCGACGATGCTGGTCACCACCGGGGCGTAGAAGCCGACCCGGAAGAAGGTGCGTGCCCGGTCGACACCGCTGTTCAGCAGGACGGCGGCGGCGAGCCCCGCGCCGATGGTGAGCG
This sequence comes from Streptomyces sp. NPDC055025, assembly GCF_053608565.1. Taxonomy (NCBI): domain Bacteria; kingdom Bacillati; phylum Actinomycetota; class Actinomycetes; order Kitasatosporales; family Streptomycetaceae; genus Streptomyces; species Streptomyces sp. NPDC055025. The sequence goes on along the minus strand of NZ_JBSGVS010000069.1, from coordinate 14,199 downwards.
GCACGCCGACGACTACGAAGTACGCGGTGTTGAAGAGGGACTTGAGGAACTTCTCGTCACCGAAGAGCTCGGTGTAGTTCTCGAAGCCGATGAACTCCGCGGAGAACGGATCGGTCACATCGCGCAGACCGAAGTCGGTGAAGCTCATGGCGAGCGTGGCGACGATCGGGAAGGCCATGAAGACGGTGAACAGCACCAGGAAGGGGGTGGAGAAGAGCCACCCGGCCAGATTCTGCACACCCATCGGGCGGGGCTTGCCGCCGGCCGCCCGGCGGACCGGAGGACGGGCCCCCGGCCCGGCCTTCACCGGGGCCGCTTCCGCGGCGGGTTCGGTCGAGGTGCTCATCGCGGTTGCTCCACGAGCCCTTCGATCTCGGACTGTGCCTTCTCGGCGGCCTCCCGCGGCGAGGACTTGCCTTGGGTCACCGAGGCGATGGCGTCATCGGCCTTCGAGCTGATCTCGCTCCACCGGGGCTGGACCGGCGGGACCTTGGAGGACTCCATCTGCTCGCGGAAGATCTGGAGCGCGGGGTCCTCGGCGAGCCGGCCGGAGTCCCAGGCGCTGGTGTTGGCGGGCAGATCGCTGGAGCGCGTGAACCAGTCCCGCTGGCCCTCGGTGCCGGTGAGATGGGTGATGAACTCCTGGGCGGCGGCCTTGTGTTCGCTGTCCTCGGAGATGACCAGACTGGAGCCGCCCGCCATGGAGACGGAGTCCTTGTCGGCGGGGACCTTCGCGACGCCCCACTTGTCCTTGAGATCGGGGTAGCCGTCGTTGATCAGGGTCATGATCCAGGGGCCGGAGAAGAACATCGGCGCGTCACCGGTGTTGAAGTCCTTCAGCACGTCATAGCCGGGCGCGACGCTCTTCTTGGCCAGGCCCTCGTCGAAGTACGAGCCGTACTCCGCCAGGGCGCGGACGGCGGCCGGGCTGTCGGCGACGGCCCTGCCGTCGTCGGTGACGATCTCGCCGCCGGCCGAGTAGAGGAAGGGGTACCAGCTCTGTACGGTGTCCAGGCCGCTGGGCTGGATGGAGATGCCCCACTCGGTGCCGGCCTTGTCCTGGTAGGCGGTGGCGAGCTGCCGTAGCTCGGGCCAGGTGGCGGGCGCCTTCTCGATACCCGCCTTCTTCGCCAGATCGGTGCGGTAGTAGAGGACACGGGTGTCGACGTACCACGGGACGCCGTACACCTCACCGCCGACCTCGCCCTGCTTCCAGGCGGCGGGGAAGAAGGCGTCCTTCTTGAAGACGGTGGTGTCCACCGGCTCCAGCACGCCGATGTCGGCGAACTCGCCTATATACGTGCTGCCCATCTGGGCCACATCGGGCAGATTGCCCGCGGCGGCGGCCGAGACCAGCTTCTGGTGGGCGACGTCCCAGCCGACGGGGGTGACCTTGACGGTGATGTGCGGGTTCGCCTTCTCGTACACCTCGGCCACCTCCGCGAGCTTCTCGCCCTCGGCGCCCATGGCCCAGACGGTGAGCGTCTGCTTCTTGTCGGCGGCGACTCCTTCACCACCGGAGTTGCCGCACGCGGAGATTCCGAAGGCCAGCGCGAGCGCGGTGGCGGCAGAGGCGGTTCTGGCGGTGCGGTGCATGGACGGCTCCTCCTTGAGCTCTCCGATGTATGCGCTGCCTGTAAGCGCATACATCACTCTGCCGCCGCTTTTCCGGAAACCGCAAGGGGTGCCTTGGTCACACTCGTGCAACATGCGGGACAACTGTGAGTACGGCTTCCCCGGCCATGCCTCGGCATTCGTGGGCCTCCCGGCGCGTGGCGTCCAGCAGAGCCCGGCCCGCGTCGTTGAGGGCGATCCACTTGGTAGCGCGGGCCCCGTCCACCGTCGTCCCGGTCCCGGTCCCAGCCCCGGCCCGGACACGGCCCCGGCCCGGACACGGACCTCCACCCCGGCCCCGCTTCAGACCCAGACCCGGATCCCGGCCCAGGCCCGCGCTCAGGTCCGGACCACGGACCCGCCCTAGCAGCCGCAGCTCGTGCGGCGGGCCACCGAGACCGGGAGCATCAGTGAGACCGGCTCGCGGTCCCGGTCGCCGAGCCGCTGTACGAGCAGTTCCACCGCCTCCTCGCCCAGCCGCCGTATCGGCTGCCGTACGGTCGTCAGCGCCGGCCGCACCATCCGGCTCAGCGGAATCCCGTCGAACCCCGTCACCGCGATGTCCTCGGGCACCCGCACCCCGCGCCGCTCCAGGGCGTGCAGGGCCCCGATCGCCATCTGGTCGTTGGCGAAGAGCATCGCCCGGGGCCGGCGGCCGTGCCGGTCGCCCCGTTCCAGCAGCGCCTCCGCCGCCCGCTCGCCCTCGGCCTGGGTCATCATCCCGGCGCGCAGTTCCGGCTCGTCGGGAACCGGCAGTCCCGCTTCCGCGCACGCCTCCCGGAACCCCCGGAACCGTGCCTCGGCGTCCGGCGACTCCCTCTCGCCGCCGATGAAGACCAGTTCGCGCAGCCCGTGGTCGCGGATGAGATGGCGGGCCAGTTCCCGTTCGCCGTCGGAGTTGGCCACCTCGATATGGTCGAGATGGTCGATCTCGCGCGGCCCCGCCAGCATCACCACCGGCAGCCGTCGTGAGATCACCTCAAGATCCTCGGTGGGGACGGTCCGCGCCAGTACGGCGAAGCCGTCGACCCGCCCCGCGACCTTCGCCACCAGCGACTCGGGTCCGCCCTTCAGGGACGCGGCGATCAGCAGCGCGTACCCGTGCCGCCGCGCGGCCCGCTCCATGCCCCGGATGATCTGGTCGGAGTAGAGCATCACGGCGGAGTCGTCGTACGTGTCGTCCGCCTCGGCGTCGGTCTCGGCGTCCGGATCCGCGTAGTCGGGGAAGCAGAGCCCGAGCACCCCGGTGGTCCTGCTGGCCAGACCGCGTGCGTTTCCGCTGGGTACGTAGCCGAGCGTACGGGCCGCCGCGAGCACCCGGTCGCGGGTCTGGGCGCGGACGGAATCGGGGTTCCGGTAGACCCGTGACACCGTCGCAATGGAGACGCCGGACCGCTCGGCGACGTCGTACACCGTGGGGGCACTCACCCGACCAACCGTCCGCTTCTCGTCTGTTCCGTTCCATCCATGAAAGCGCATTCACCCTAGGTGCCGTGCTGTCCGGGGAGCAAGGCGGCCCCGGGGCGGGCGGCCGGACCCCGGCGCCGACTGGACAGGTAGCCTTGCAAGGTTACCTGTCTATCTCCTAGGGTGGCCCCATGGGTGGGCATACGCACGAGGAGTCCGGGCGGTCCGGTGAACCGACCGCCGAGCAGGTCGCCGCCGATCTCACCGCCGTCGTCGGCAGACTGATGCGGCGCCTGCGGACGGCGTCGCCCGACAACGGGCTCACGCCTTCCCAGCGTTCGGTGCTCTCCCGGCTGGACGGCGAGGGGCCGTCCACGACGGCCGCGCTGGCACGCGCGGAGTACGTACGTCCCCAGTCGATGCGGCTGACGCTCGGCGCCCTGGAGGAACAGGGCCTGATCGAGCGGACACCCGATCCCGACGACGGCCGGCAGTCCGTCGTCTCGGTCACGGACACGGGCCGCGGCACGCTCGCCGGGGTCCGTGCGGCCAAGCAGGGCTGGCTCTCCGAGGCGATCGCGGCGGAACTCGACAGCGCCGAGCGCCGCGCCCTGGCCGATGCGGCGGCACTGCTGCGCCGGCTGGTCGAGAGGAGCCAGTGAGACGGCTGGTCACAGCGGGTGGAGCGACCGCGCGGGCCGGGCCGGGCCGCGGCGGACCGGGGGCAGCGCAGGGCGGAGCCGGTACGGAGCACGCAGCGCGATCGCGGTCGGGGCTTCCGGACGTGCGGAGCAGACGGCTCCTGAGCCCACTGCCCCCGAGCTCATATCCGCCGAACACCTATCTCCCGAACGCCTATCTCCCGAACGCCTATCTCCCGAACGCCTATCTCCCGAACACAGAGATCTGAAGGAGTACCACCATGACCGCCACCACTCTCGACCCCAGGACCGCTCTGGTCGTCGTCGACCTCCAGAAGGGCATCGTCTCCCGGCCCGCCGTCCACCCGACCGACGATGTCGTGGCCCGCTCCGCCGAACTCGCCGCCGCTTTCCGGGCGAAGGGCCTGCCCGTCGTGCTCGTCAATGTCACCGGCGGCGCGCCCGGCCGTACCGCCGGTCCGACGGGTGGCCTCCCGGCCGACGCCTCCTGGGCTGATCTCGTACCGGGACTGGGGCAGCAGGACAGCGACATCGTCGTCACCAAGCAGACCTGGGGCGCCTTCTACGGCACCGACCTCGACATGCGGCTGCGCCGTCTCGGTGTCACTCAGGTCGTGGTGACGGGCGTTGCCACCAGCAAGGGCGTCGAGTCCACGGCCCGTGCCGCGCATGAGCGCGGATACAACGTCACCGTGGTCACCGACGCGGTCACCGACACGGACGAGGGCGCCCACCGCAACTCCGTCGAGAAGATCTTCCCGGCGCTCGGCGAGACCGGCACCACCGACGCCATCGTGAAGCTGCTCGGCTGAACGGGTGACCAGCTGAACGGGTTAGCGGCTGAGCAGTCGTTCAGCTGAGCAGCTGAACGGCTGAACCGCCGACCCGAGCACACACCCGGGCACGCGCCCGAGCACGCACCCGGGCACCCTGCGAGGCCTGGCAGGGGCCCGCACCCGTCCCGACGGATCCGGGTCCCCGCCAGGCCTCGCTGTGCGCGGTGTGTCCGTGCCCCACTCGCCGTCCTACCCGTCGTCCTACTCGCCGCGGCGCCGGATCTTGTTGCCCAGCCACACCAGCGGGTCGTACTTCCGGTCCACCGCCCGCTCCTTCAACGGGATCAGGGCGTTGTCCGTGATCTTGATGTGCTCGGGGCACACCTCCGTACAGCATTTGGTGATGTTGCAGTAGCCCAGTCCATGCTCGTCCTGAGCCGTCTTCTTCCGGTCGAGCCCGGACTCACCGGCCGCGTCCAGCGGATGCATGTCCAGCTCGGCCACCCGCATCAGAAAGCGCGGTCCGGCGAAGGCGGTCTTGTTCTCCTCGTGGTCCCGCACCACATGGCAGGTGTCCTGGCACAGGAAGCACTCGATGCACTTACGGAACTCCTGTGAGCGGTCCACATCGATCTGCTGCATCCGGTACTCGCCGGCGGCGACGCCCGGCGGCGGTACGAACGACGGCACTTCCCGCGCTTTGGCGTAGTTGAACGACACATCCGTCACCAGATCCCGGATCACCGGGAAGGCCCTGAGCGGGGTGACGGTGATCGTCTCCTCGCGCGAGAAGACCGACATCCGCGTCATGCACATCAGCCGCGGCCGGCCGTTGATCTCCGCGCTGCACGAACCGCACTTGCCGGCCTTGCAGTTCCAGCGCACCGCCAGATCCGCCGCCTGGGTGGCCTGGAGCCGGTGGATGATGTCGAGGACGACCTCTCCCTCGTTCACCTCGACCGCGAAGTCCGTCAGCTCTCCGCCGTCGGCGTCGCCCCGCCAGACCCGGAACCTCGCCTCGTACGCCGTCGACGCGCTCCCGCTCGTATCCGCGCTCGTACCCGTACGCGTACCCGCCTTCTCAGCCGTGCTCGTACCTGCGCTCTCGCTCGTACCCGTACTCGCGCTCACTCGTGAAGCTCCTCTTCGGCGAGATACTTGACCAGCTCTTCCTTGTCGAAAAGGGCGAGCAGATCGGGACGTATGGGCTCGGTCGTCCGGCGCGAGAGCGCGATCCGGTCCTCGGCGGGGCCGGTCGCTCCGGTGAGCCGGCAGTACAGATTGATCCGGCGCCAGTCGCGGTCCATGCCGGGCCAGTCCTCCCGGGTGTGGCCGCCGCGGCTCTCCGTACGCTCCAGGGCCGCCCGCGCCACACACTCGCTGACCAGCAGCATGTTCCGCAGATCGAGCGCCAGGTGCCAGCCGGGGTTGAACTGGCGGTGGCCCTCGACCACGGCGCGCTCGGCGCGTGTCCGCAGCTCGGCCAGTTTCTCCAGGGCCTGTTCCATCTCGCCCTCGCGCCGGATGATGCCGACCAGGTCGTTCATCGTCTGCTGGAGTACCTGGTGGAGCGTGTACGGATTCTCCGCAGGCCCGGCGCCCCCGTCACCATCCGCCCCGCCCGCGCCAGCGCCAGCGCCAGCGCCACCGCCACCATCCGCCCCGCCCGCGCCCCCACCACCGCTGTTCTCATCGGCGGCGCTGAACGGCCGGAGCGCCTCGGCCGCCGCCGCGTCGATCTGCCCCTCGTCCAGCACCGGTCGCGCACGCGCGTCCGCGTCGGTCCCCAGGGCGTACTCGGCCGCGTGCAGCCCCGCCCGCCGGCCGAAGACCAGCAGATCGGAGAGGGAGTTACCGCCGAGCCGGTTGGAGCCGTGCATCCCGCCGGCGACCTCGCCCGCCGCGTACAGCCCCCGTACGCCCGAGGCCGCGGCGGTGTCCGAGTCGACGGCGATCCCGCCCATCACGTAGTGACAGGTGGGGCCGACCTCCATCGCCTCCGCCGTGATGTCGACATCCGCCAGTTCCTTGAACTGGTGGTACATCGACGGCAGCCGGCGGCGGATGACCTCGGCGGGCATCCGGGTGGAGACATCGAGATAGACACCGCCGTGCGGTGAGCCGCGGCCCGCCTTGACCTCGGAGTTGATGGCGCGGGCCACCTCGTCGCGGGGGAGCAGTTCGGGCGGGCGCCGGTTGCGGTCCGGATCCTCGTACCAGCGGTCGCCCTCCGCCTCCGACTCCGCGTACTTCTCCTTGAAGACATCGGGGATGTAGTCGAACATGAACCGCTTGCCCTCGGAGTTGCGCAGCACCCCGCCGTCACCGCGCACGGATTCGGTGACGAGGATGCCCTTCACCGACGGCGGCCAGACCATTCCGGTCGGATGGAACTGCACGAACTCCATGTTCAGCAGGGGAGCGCCGGCGAGCAGCGCGAGCGCGTGCCCGTCACCGGTGTACTCCCAGGAGTTCGAGGTCACCTTGAAGGACTTGCCGATACCGCCCGTGGCGAGAACGACCGAAGGGGCCTCCAGTACGAAGAAGCGCCCGGATTCCCGCTCGTAGCAGAACGCGCCCGCGACCCGCCCGCCGTCCTCACCCGCCCCGGAACCCGGCCCGGAACCCTGTCCGCCCTCGGCGCCGGCCCCCTTTTTCGCCCCGGCGCCGGCTGCCTCTCCCGCCCCGGCCCCGGCCCCCGCCCCCTCGACGTCCTTCAGGATCCTGGTGACCGTGCACTCCTGATAGACCTTGAGACGGGCCTCGTAGTCGCCGTACTCGCGGAAGTCCTCCTGCTGGAGCGAGACGATCTTCTGCTGGAGGGTACGGATCAGCTCCAGGCCCGTCCGGTCGCCGACATGGGCGAGCCGGGGGTACTCGTGCCCGCCGAAGTTGCGCTGGGAGATCCTGCCGTCGGCCGTACGGTCGAAGAGCGCGCCCCAGGTCTCCAGCTCCCAGACCCGGTCCGGTGCCTCCCGCGCGTGCAGTTCCGCCATCCGCCACTGGTTGAGGAACTTCCCGCCGCGCAGGGTGTCGCGGAAGTGCACCCGCCAGTTGTCGCCCGCGTTCACATTGCCCATGGAGGCGGCGATGCCGCCCTCGGCCATCACCGTATGGGCCTTGCCGAAGAGGGACTTGCAGATGACGGCGGTACGGGCGCCCCGCTCGCGCGCCTCGATGGCGGCCCGCAGTCCCGCGCCACCCGCGCCCACCACCACGACGTCCCACTGACGGCGTTCGAGTTGCGTCATGTCCGAAGGGTCTCCCTGTTCCTAGAGAAGCGCGGAGTTCCAGCGCGGAGTTCCGGTGCGGAGTCGTGCGCGGAGTTCCGGCGTGGAGTCGTGCGCGGAGTCGTGCGCGGAGTTCTTGGCACGGAGTTCCTAGAAGAAGCGCGGATCGTCGAAGGCCCCCGTGGCGAGCAGATAGACATAGAAGTCGGAGACGGCGACGCTGATCAGCGAGGCCCAGGCGAGCTGCATATGGCGGTTGTTGAGCCTGCCCACCCAGCCCCAGAGCCGGTAGCGCACCGGGTGTTTGGAGAAGTGCCGGAGGCGGCCGCCGATGATGTGCCGGCAGGAGTGGCACGAGAGCGTGTACGCCCAGATCAGCCCGATATTGACCAGGAAGATCAGCGAGCCGAGCCCCATATGACCCCAGGCGTACTCCTCGTCGCGGAAGGAGAGCACGGTGTCGTACGTGAGGATGCCCGCGACCGGCACGGCGGCGTAGAAGAAGTACCGGTGGATGTTCTGGAGGATCAGCGGGAAGCGGGTCTCACCGCTGTAGGTCGCGTGGGGTTCGGCGACGGCGCAGGCGGGCGGCGAGGCCCAGAAGCCCCGGTAATACGCCTTGCGGTAGTAGTAGCAGGTCAGCCGGAAACCCAGCGGGAAGATCAGGATCAGCAGCGCGGGGGAGAGCCCCCACCAGCTCCCGAAGATCTCCCAGTTGGGGCCGTTCCGCATCGGCGCGCAGTTCTCCGCCAGACAGGGCGAGTAGAACGGTGAGACGTAGGGCGCGGCGTAGTAGTCGCTGTTCGCGAAGGCCCGCCAGGTCGAGTACACGATGAAGGCGAGCAGCCCGGCGGCGGTCGCGGCGGGCGCCAGCCACCAGCGGTCCGTCCGCAGATGGCGGGGTGTGATGGCGGCGCGCGAGGCGCCGCGCACACCCGTACTGGCTGGTGGGGGTTGGGTACCGGTGGCCAACGAGGTCTCCTCGGGAATCAGGGCGCTCGCCGGTCGCGCACACCCAGGCCCTCGTCGTCCGCGTCCGTCCACAGCGCGCTGTCGTACGGAGTGTCGGGGATGGTCACCAGGTCGTCGGCGCGGCCGGCCGACGGGGATCGGGACTCGTTCTCGTGTGCTCGCGCCAGGCTCTGTTCCAGCCGTCCGACCGTACGGACCAGATCGTCCAGGCAGCGCCTGACCGCCGCCAAATCCTCCTGAAGGGACATGAGTTGCCCTCACTTCCGCGGTCGCGGGTGGCATGCGGGGATCCAGGCCCTGTCCGGCCCCGGAAGTCGCCCCTCGGACGGCCCTCTGTATGCGCCTGAGAGTGTCGCGCGTCACACCCGCCTTCCACAAGAGCGCCGACCGGTCGCCCGTGCGGCGGAGCGGTTGGCCCGTGCGAGTGGCGTTTGCGACACGAGGCGACGTGTCACCGGGCCGGTTCGTCGGCTTTCCACTTCAGTGAGTGGGCAATAGGTGTGATGATCTCTAAATTCCACAAACAGGACGAAGAGGTACTAGACATGTCCCACGTCGGCGCCCCACGCGGGAGGACATGCTCCCGAACGCTCCGCTCCCTCGCGCTCCTCACCACCGGTGTGCTCGCCCTGCCCGTCCTGTCCGCGTGCACCTCGGACGACGACGGCGCGAGCGCGGACGCCGCCCCGGACATCGCGGCCGCGGGACGGGACCAGGTCACCGCGGGCGGCTCCCTGCGCTGGGCGATCGACACCATGCCCTCGACGCTCAACGCCTTCCAGGCCGACGCGGACGGCTCCACCGGCCGGATCGCCGCCGCCGTACTTCCCTCTCTCTTCACGCTCGACAAACGAGGCCGCCCGCAGCGCAATCCGGACTACCTGGAATCCGCGAAGATCGTCGAGCGCGAGCCCAAACAGGTCGTGCTCTACAAACTCAATCAGCAGGCCGTGTGGAGCGACGGCCGCGAGATCGGGGCACCCGACTTCGTGGCCCAGTGGCGTGCCCTGAGCGGCAAGAACTCCGCGTACTGGACCGCGCGCAACGCAGGTTACGAACGGATCGAGAAGATCGAGCGCGGGGCGAACGACCTTGAGGTCAGGGTCACCTTCGGCAAGCCCTACGCGGACTGGCGGTCCCTCTTCACCCCTCTTTATCCGAAGGATGTGACGGGCACGCCCAACTCCTTCAACGACGGGGCCAGATCCAGTCTCAAGACGACGGCCGGGCCCTTCAGCGTCAAGAAGGTCGACCGCAAGGGCAAGGAGGTCACCCTGGTCCGCAGTGCCCGCTGGTGGGGAGAGCCCGCCAAGCTGGACTCGCTCGTGCTGCGCGCGGTGCCCAGGAGCAAACGCGCGTCGGCGCTCGCGGACGGCAAGCTCGATCTCGCCGAGATCGACAAGAGCGCGGCGGACCGTATCGCCCTGGCGGTCCGGGACCGTGGATCCGGCGAGCAGAAGCTCACCCATGGCCCCGGTGTCGCGGTCACCCCCGCCTCCGCGCTCCGCTCCTGGGCGCTGGCCAACGGCTCGGACGAGGAGGAGGCCGAGGCCGCGCAGATCGCGCGCGAGCAGACGGCCGCCGCGATCGTCCGGTACGCCAAGGAGCAGAAGACGCTCCACGGATTCGTCGTACGCAAGTCGCTGGAGCCCGCCTACACCCAGCTCGCGCTGAACGGGGAGACCGGACCGCTCGCCGATGAGCGGGTACGGCGTGCCGTCGCCCGCGCGCTCGACCGCCAGGAACTGGCCGACACCGTGCTCAAGCCGCTCGGACTGCCGGCGAGGCCGCTCGGCAGCCATCTGGCCCTGGTCGGCCAGGAGGCGTACGCGGACAGCAGCGCGGCGCTCGGCAAGCAGGACACCCAGGAGGCACGGGCGCTGCTGGCCGACGCGGGCTGGGTGCCGGGCGGAGCCGTCAAGAAGAAGGACGCGGCCAAGGCGGGCAGCAAGGGCGAGAACGCGAATCCCGAGGACGAGGAGGAAGAGGAGGAGAACGAGGAGGAGGCCGAGGAGAAGCCCAAGGAGAAGTCGGCCGCCGAGAAGAAGTACGACGCCAAGCAGCGGGAGCTGGCGAAGAAGGAGGAAGCGGAGGCGAAGAAGGGGGAGAAGGCGGACGACAAGGACGTTCCCTCCGACGAGGGCTCGGTCATCGTCGGCGACGAGAAGTCCGGTCGGAAGGCCAGGCCGGGCCAGGAGCAGACGCCGGGCCAGGAGCGGAAGCCCGCCCGGGACGCCGAGGATCACCAGACCGGCCAGGAGAACCGGACCGGCCAGGAACACCCTCGGAAGCTCGCCCGGGACGCCGAGGATCACCGGACCGGCCAGGAACACCCCTCCGGCCAGGACGGGGCCGACCGGCAGGACGCGGCCGTCGAGGACGACAAGCCCGGCCAGACGGCCCCCCGCCCCGAGTCCGCGACCCATGTCCTCGCCCCCGCTCCCGCCGCCGCCTTCCAGGGCGTGACCCTGCTCCGCCAGGCCGCCGTGGTGCGTGACACCCAGGACCAGGACAAGAAGCCGGGCGGTGTGACGGGCGCCTACGCCCCGCGCGGCACGGCCGCCCCGGCCCCGTCGGTCTCGGGCTCCCCCGCCCCGATGACCGGTCCGCTCGGCAAGGACGGGAAGGCCCTCACCCTGCGCTTCGTGCTGCCGTCGGGCGAGGGCTCGGAGGCGCTGCGCACGGTCGGCCAGCGGATCGCGCGGATGCTGAACCGCATCGGCGTCAAGACGGAGATCACCAAGGTGCCGGACGAGGGCTACTTCAAGGACCATGTCGCCTCCGGCGACTACGACCTGGCCCTCTACTCCTGGCCGGCCACCGCCTACCCGGCGACCGACGGCCGACCGATCTTCGCCAAGCCGGTGCCCGCCAGCGACGGCTCCCTGCTGGTGGAGCAGAACTACACCCGCGTCGGTACGGACCACATCGACCAGCTCTTCAACCGGGCCGTGGCCGAGATCGACGAGAAGGCCGGCCGCTCCCTGGTGAAGCAGGCCGACGCCCGGATCTGGGCCGCCGCCGGCTCCATCCCCCTCTTCCAGCGGCCGGAACTGGTCGCGGCCAAGCCGGAGGTCGTGAACGCGGGAGCCTTTGGTCTCGGGGCCCCCAGATACCAGGACATCGGATTCACGAACGCCGGTACGTCGGGCTCCGGTGGCAAGGAGCAGAAGAAGAAGTAGCGAAGGAACGGTGAGCGAGGCATGAAGCGGCGGAAAAGCACCAGATGAACGCCGTGTGAGCGGCTCGCCACCCGATCAATTCGTTTGCCCGCCGGCCTGCCCGGCGGGCAAGCTCGTTCCTGTCCTTGACCCGGGCAGTTCCACACCCGCAGAACACCCCAGAATCAGCCGCTTCCATCGGGCCGGGAAGCCCCCGACACCTCGGCCCCGTACCATGGGACAAGCCGTGGCGTGTCAGCCCGGCGGGCGTACGAGGAAAGAACGCCGCATCCCACGATCGAGAGAAGCGCCAGCCAGCATGCCCACGCGCCACGACATCCGCAACGTCGCCATCGTCGCCCACGTCGACCATGGCAAGACCACTCTGGTCGACGCCATGCTGAAGCAGGCCGGCGCCTTCGCCGCGCACGCCGCCGAGCAGCTCGACGACCGGATGATGGACTCGAACGACCTGGAGCGTGAGAAGGGCATCACGATCCTGGCCAAGAACACCGCCGTGAAGTACCACCCCAAGACGGGTGGCGACCCGATCACCATCAACATCATCGACACCCCCGGCCACGCCGACTTCGGCGGCGAGGTCGAGCGCGGTCTCTCGATGGTCGACGCGGTGGTCCTGCTCGTGGACGCCTCGGAGGGCCCCCTCCCGCAGACCCGCTTCGTGCTCCGCAAGGCGCTCCAGGCGAAGATGCCGGTCATCCTCTGTATCAACAAGACGGACCGCCCCGACTCCCGGATCGCCGAGGTCGTCGACGAGACGTACGACCTCTTCCTCGATCTGGACGCGACCGAGGAGCAGATCGAGTTCCCGATCGTCTACGCCTGCGCGCGGGACGGTATCGCCTCGCTGACCAAGCCCGAGGACGGCACCGTCCCGGCCGACAGCGACAGCCTGGAGCCGTTCTTCAACACGATCCTGTCGCATGTCCCGGCTCCCGAGTACGACGAGTCCGCGCCGCTCCAGGCCCATGTCACCAACCTGGACGCCGACAACTTCCTCGGCCGTATCGCGCTCTGCCGGGTCGAGCAGGGCGAGCTCAGGAAGGGCCAGACCGTCACCTGGATCAAGCGTGACGGCTCCATGTCCAATGTCCGTATCACCGAGCTGCTGATGACCGAGGCACTCACCCGCAAGGCGGCCGAGCGGGCGCGCCCCGGTGACATCTGCGCCATCGCCGGTATCCCGGACATCATGATCGGCGAGACCCTCGCCGACCCCGAGAACCCGATCGCGCTGCCCCTGATCACGGTCGACGAGCCCGCGATCTCGATGACCATCGGCACGAACACCTCGCCGCTGGTCGGCAAGGGCGGCAAGGGCCACAAGGTCACCGCCCGCCAGGTCAAGGACCGTCTCGACCGCGAGCTGATCGGTAACGTCTCGCTGCGCGTCCTGGACACCGAGCGCCCCGACGCCTGGGAGGTGCAGGGCCGCGGTGAGCTGGCGCTGGCCATTCTGGTCGAGCAGATGCGCCGGGAGGGCTTCGAGCTGACCGTCGGCAAGCCCGAGGTGGTCACCAAGCAGGTCGACGGCAAGACGTACGAGCCCATCGAGCGGATGACGATCGACTCCCCGGAGGAGCACCTCGGTGCGATCACCCAGCTCATGGCGACCCGCAAGGGCCGTATGGAGACCATGACCAACCATGGCTCGGGCTGGATCCGGATGGAGTGGATCGTGCCGTCCCGCGGTCTGATCGGCTTCCGTACGGAGTTCCTCACCCAGACCCGTGGTACGGGTATCGCCCACTCGATCTTCGAGGGCCACGAGCCGTGGTTCGGCGAGCTGCGCACCCGTAACAACGGCTCGCTGGTCGCGGACCGTTCCGGTTCCGTGACCCCCTTCGCGATGATCAATCTCCAGGAGCGCGGTGTCATCTTCACCGAGCCCGGTACCGAGGTCTACGAAGGAATGATCATCGGTGAGAACTCACGCTCCGACGACATGGATGTGAATATCACCAAGGAGAAGAAGCTCACCAATATGCGGGCCGCCTCCGCGGATTCCACCGAGAATGTGGTGCCGCCGAGGAAGCTCTCGCTGGAGCAGTCGCTGGAGTTCTGCCGCGACGACGAATGCATCGAGGTGACCCCGGAGACGGTGCGCATCCGCAAGGTCGTCCTGGACCAGAAGGAGCGCGGCCGCGCCGCGTCGCGGGCCAAGCACGGCTGAGCGGCCGCCCGGCAGCGCCCCGGTGCGCTGACGTGCTTGAGGTGATGGAGTACGACGGCCCGGCCCCCGCTTGATAGCGGGGGCCGGGCAGTTCGTAGGGTGACCTCCCCTACGCCTGGGATCGGGGCGCGCTCCTACGGTAGGGGAGGGTGTACGTTACCAGGTGGTGCGGGTAGCTTGTCG
>NZ_JBSGVS010000068.1:3583-48217 GCF_053608565.1 Streptomyces sp. NPDC055025 | reverse complement strand
CCCGACATCTACCCCCCCTACCCCGGCGGCCGCGTCAGTTGTGTATAAGACACTGGTACGCGGTACGCGGTACTGAACGCCGGGGGGGGCGGCGCCCGAGCGCCGCCCCCTCCGCCATGTCCGTACCGATGAGACCCGTGAGCGCGGGGCTCAGGCCACATTCACCCGCTGTCCCGGCGGGGCCGCCTCCAGCCAGGCGAGAAAGCCCGTCAGGGCGTCGTCGCTCATGGCGAGTTCCAGCCGGACCCCGCGGTGCGCACAGCCGAGAACGACCGCGTCGGAGAGCAGCGCCAGCTCCTCCTCGCCCTGCGGCGCCCGGCGTGCCAGCACCTCGATCGCGGAGCGCTCCAGCGTGCGGCGCGGGCGGGGGGCGTACGAGAAGACCCGGTACCAGTTGATCCGGTCGCCGTTGTAGCGGGCCACGCCGTACACCCAGCCCTTGCCGGAGAAATCGGGCTCTTCCGGCACATTCCAGCGCAGACTGCAGTCGAACGTCCCGCCGGAACGCTGGATCAGCCGCCGGCGCAGACCGAAGACGAAGAGTCCTACCGCAACCAGTACGACGACCAGTCCGCATACGAGCAGAGCGAGGACCATCAACACCGACCTCCTCGCCTCATTCAGTACCGGAACAGAAATCGCACCCGCATCGCCTCAGCCGCGACCCGGTCTGGAGAGTCCAGCCAGGGCCGCGGCTGAGGGTAGAACCGTTGTGACAGGGCTCAGCGCACCGCCACCGCACGCAGCCGGACATCGGCGCGCCGCTCGGCGGCGGCGTCGTCGTCGGACTTCGCACGTTCCAGCGCCAGCTCCGCGCGCTGGGTGTCGATCTCGTCCGCCAGCTCGGCGATCTCCGCCAGCAGCGAGAGCTTGTTGTCGGCGAACGACAGGAAGCCGCCGTGCACCGCGGCCACCACCGTTCCACCGTCGGTCGTACGGATGGTCACCGGGCCCGACTCCAGCACACCGAGCAGCGGCTGGTGACCGGGCATGACGCCGATGTCGCCGGACGTGGTGCGCGCGACGACCAGGGTGGCCTCGCCGGACCAGACACTGCGGTCCGCGGCGACCAGCTCGACATGCAGCTCAGCAGCCAAGGGTGGCTCCTCGGGTCACCACCCGGCTGTTCGGCCGGGTGTTGGGCTTGATTCTATGGGTTGTCATGGAGAGCGTCGGAGGGGGGCGGGACGAACCCGCCCCCCTCCTTGAGCCGAGGGCTCAGGAGACGCCCAGCTCCTTGGCGTTGGCCTTGAGGTCCTCGATGCCACCGCACATGAAGAACGCCTGCTCGGGGAAGTGGTCGTAGTCCCCGTCGCAGATCGCGTTGAACGCGGTGATCGACTCGTCGAGCGGCACGTCGGAGCCGTCCACACCGGTGAACTGCTTGGCGGCGTGGGTGTTCTGCGACAGGAAGCGCTCGACGCGACGGGCACGGTGGACAACGAGCTTGTCCTCCTCGCCCAGCTCGTCGATACCGAGGATCGCGATGATGTCCTGGAGGTCCTTGTACTTCTGGAGGATTCCCTTGACACGGCTGGCCGCGTCGTAGTGGTCCTGCGAGATGTAACGGGGGTCCAGGATGCGGGACGTCGAGTCCAGCGGGTCCACCGCCGGGTAGATGCCCTTCTCCGAGATCGGACGCGACAGCACGGTCGTCGCGTCGAGGTGCGCGAAGGTCGTGGCCGGGGCCGGGTCGGTCAGGTCGTCCGCGGGCACGTAGATCGCCTGCATCGAGGTGATCGAGTGACCACGGGTCGAGGTGATGCGCTCCTGGAGCACACCCATCTCGTCCGCCAGGGTCGGCTGGTAACCCACCGCGGACGGCATGCGCCCGAGCAGCGTGGAGACCTCGGAACCGGCCTGGGTGAAGCGGAAGATGTTGTCGATGAAGAGCAGCACGTCCTGCTTCTGCACATCGCGGAAGTACTCCGCCATGGTCAGCGCGGAGAGCGCGACCCGCAGACGCGTGCCCGGCGGCTCGTCCATCTGACCGAAGACCAGCGCGGTCTTGTCGAGCACGCCCGACTCGGTCATCTCGTCGATCAGGTCGTTGCCCTCACGGGTGCGCTCACCGACACCGGCGAACACGGAAACACCATCGTGCAGATTGGCCACACGCATGATCATTTCCTGGATGAGGACCGTCTTGCCGACGCCCGCACCACCGAACAGACCGATCTTGCCGCCCTTGACGTACGGGGTCAGCAGGTCGACGACCTTCAGGCCGGTCTCGAACATCTCGGTCTTGGACTCGAGCTGGTCGAAGGCCGGGGCCTTGCGGTGGATCGGCCAGCGCTCCGTGATCTGGGACTCGGCCTCCGGCACGTTCAGGATCTGACCGAGGGTGTTGAACACCTTGCCCTTGGTCACATCGCCGACCGGTACGGTGATGCCGTTGCCCGTGTTGACCACCGTGGCCTGGCGGACCAGACCGTCGGTGGGCTGCATCGAGATGGCGCGGACCACGCCGTCACCCAGGTGCTGGGCGACTTCGAGGGTCAGCGTCTTCTTCCTGCCCTCCTCGGCCGGGTCCGCGACCTCGACATGCAGGGCGTTGTAGATGTCCGGCATCGCGTCGACGGGGAACTCCACGTCGACGACCGGGCCGATGACCCGGGCGACGCGGCCCGTGGCCGCGGCCGTCACAGCATTCTCGGTAGTCGTCGTCATTTACTTGTCACTCCCCGCGGTCGCGTCGGCCAGAGCGCTGGCGCCTCCGACGATCTCGCTGATTTCCTGGGTGATTTCGGCCTGGCGGGCCGCGTTGGCAAGCCGGGAGAGGCTCTTGATGAGGTCCCCGGCGTTGTCGGTCGCCGACTTCATCGCACGCCGGGTGGCGGCGTGCTTGGAGGCGGCGGCCTGCAACAGCGCGTTGTAGATACGGCTCTCGACGTAGCGCGGCAGCAGGGCGTCGAGGACGTCCTCCGCCGACGGCTCGAAGTCGAAGAGCGGAAGGATCTCGCCCTTCGCCGCCGACTCCTCGGCCGCCTCGCCGAGGCTGAGCGGCAGCAGCCGGCGCTGTACCGGCGTCTGCGTCAGCATCGAGACGAACTCGGTGAAGACGATGTGGAGCTCGTCCACGCCGCCCTCGGCCGTGTCCTGCTGGACGGCCGCGATCAGCGGCGCCGCGACCTTCTTGGCGTCCGCGTACGTCGGATTGTCGGTGAAGCCGGTCCACGACTCCACGATCTTGCGCTCGCGGAAGCCGTAGTAGGAGACACCCTTGCGGCCGACGATGTACGAGTCGACCTCCTTGCCCTCACCACGGAGCCGCTCGGTGAGCTGGTCCGCCGCCTTGATGGCGTTCGAGGAGTACCCGCCGGCCAGACCCCGGTCGCTCGTGATGAGCAGGACCGCGGCCCGGACCGGCGTCTCCGCCTCGGTGGTCAGCGGGTGCTTGGTCGTCGATCCCGTCGCCACCGCGGTGACCGCGCGGGTCAGCTCGGTCGCGTACGGCGTGGAGGCCGCCACCTGGCGCTGCGCCTTGACGATGCGCGAGGCGGCGATCATCTCCATCGCCTTGGTGATCTTCTTGGTCGCGGTGACGGATCGGATGCGACGCTTGTAGACCCGGAGCTGGGCTCCCATGAGTCAGGTCCCTTCCGTCGTCACTTGGAGACGTTGACGGCCGGCGCGTCGTCGCCCAGGAGCTTGCCGTCCGAGGTCTCGAACTGCCGCTTGAAGGCGGTGATGGCGTCCGCGATGGACTGGAGCGTGTCGTCGGACATCTTGCCGCCCTCGGCGATGCTGGTCAGCAGCTCCTTGCGCTCACGGCGCAGGTACTCCAGCAGCTCGGTCTCGAAGCGGCGGATGTCGGCGACCGGTACGTCGTCCATCTTGCCGTTGGTGCCGGCCCAGACGGAGACGACCTGCTCCTCGATCGGGTACGGCGAGTACTGCGGCTGCTTCAGCAGCTCGACCATGCGCTTGCCGCGCTCCAGGGACGCCTTGGAGGCCGCGTCCAGGTCGGAGCCGAAGGACGCGAACGCCTCCAGCTCACGGTACTGGGCGAGGTCCACACGCAGTCGTCCCGAGACCTGCCGCATCGCCTTGTGCTGGGCGGAGCCACCGACTCGGGAGACCGAGATACCGACGTTCAGCGCGGGCCGCTGGCCGGCGTTGAACAGGTCGGACTCCAGGAAGCACTGGCCGTCGGTGATGGAGATGACGTTGGTCGGGATGAACGCCGAGACGTCGTTGGCCTTCGTCTCGACGATCGGGAGACCCGTCATCGAACCGGCGCCCAGGTCGTCGGAGAGCTTGGCGCAGCGCTCCAGCAGACGCGAGTGCAGATAGAAGACATCGCCCGGGTAGGCCTCACGGCCCGGCGGACGGCGCAGCAGCAGCGACACGGCGCGGTAGGCGTCGGCCTGCTTCGAGAGGTCGTCGAAGATGATCAGGACGTGCTTGCCCTGGTACATCCAGTGCTGGCCGATGGCCGAGCCCGTGTACGGCGCCAGGTACTTGAAGCCGGCCGGGTCGGACGCGGGGGCGGCGACGATCGTCGTGTACTCGAGCGCGCCCGCCTCCTCCAGCGCACCGCGTACGGACGCGATGGTGGAGCCCTTCTGGCCGATGGCGACGTAGATGCAGCGGACCTGCTTGTTCGTGTCGCCCGAGCGCCAGTTGTCACGCTGGTTGATGATCGTGTCGACGGCCAGCGCGGTCTTGCCGGTCTGGCGGTCGCCGATGATGAGCTGACGCTGGCCACGGCCGATCGGCACCATGGCGTCGACAGCCTTGTAGCCGGTCTGCATCGGCTCGTGGACCGACTTGCGGACCATGACGCCAGGAGCCTGAAGCTCCAGGGCGCGGCGGCCTTCGGTCTCGATCTCGCCGAGTCCGTCGATCGGGTTGCCGAGCGGGTCGACGACGCGACCCAGGTATCCCTCGCCGACGGCGACGGAGAGGACCTCGCCGGTACGGGTGACCGACTGTCCCTCCTCGATACCGCTGAACTCACCGAGGATGATCGAACCGATCTCGCGCTCCTCGAGGTTGAGGGCGAGACCGAGGGTGCCGTCCTCGAACTTCAGCAGCTCGTTCGCCATGGCCGAGGGCAGCCCCTCGACCTTCGCGATGCCGTCGCCGGCAACGCTGACCGTACCGACCTCCTCGCGCGAGGCCGCGTCCGGCTTGTACGACTGGACAAAGTTCTCCAGCGCGTCCCGGATCTCCTCCGGCCGGATCGTGAGCTCCGCCATCTGGGTTCCCTGCTCTCCTTGTTGGGCCCGAAGTTTCTTTGGGGGTCTGCGTGAATCGGGGTCTGGGGGCGACCCCCAGGAATCTTCTGCAATCTCTGCACGGCCCAACCGGGCCGCTGGTGTTGCTCTGTTCCGCTCGGCCGGCGTCAGCCGCCCGGCGCTGCCCGCGGTCAGCCGGCGAGCCGCCGTTCCGCCTCTTCGAGACGGTCCGCGACCGTGCCGTTGATGATCTCGTCGCCGACCCGCACCGAAATCCCGCCGAGGACCTCGGGGTCCACGTCCAGGTTCAGATGCATCGGGTGGCCGTACAGCTTCGTCAGTGCCGCGCCGAGGCGCCGCTTCTGTCCCTCGCTGAGCGGTACCGCCGAGGTGACGACGGCGACCATCCGGTCCCGGCGCGCCGCGGCGAGCCGGGACAGGGTCTGGAGACCCGATTCCAGGCTACGTCCCCGGGGCTGGGTCACAAGACGCGCGACCAGGCGTTCGGTGGCCGGTTCGGCCCGGCCGCCGAGCAGCCCGTGCAGCAGCGCGGTCTTGGCGGAGACCGTGGCCGACCGGTCGGTCAGCGCCGCGCGCAGCCCGGTGCTGGACTCGACGATCCGGCCGAACCGGAACAGCTCGTCCTCCACGTCGTCGAGCGTCCCGGTCCGCTGTGCGGCGGTCAGCTCGGCGAGGGCCGACAGCTCCTCGACGGAGTCGACCAGGTCACGCGGCTGTGACCAGCGGGAGCGGACCATGCCGGAGACCAGATCGGCGGTCGGGCCGCCCACCTGGCCGCTCAGCAGCCGTCCGGCCAGCTCGGCCTTGGCCTCGCCGGGCTGCGCCGGGTCGGTCAGGACCCGGCGCAGCGACACCTCGCGGTCGAGCAGCGCGGTAACGGCGGCCAGCTCCTCTGCGAGCTTCGCGGCGTCGACCGACGTGCTGTCGGTCAGCGCGTCGAGACGCTCACGTGCGGCAGCCAGTGCCTCGCGGCTCGCTCCGTTCATCGCCTGGCCTCGGCCTTCTCGGCGCCGTCCTCGAGTTCGTCGAGGAAGCGGTCGATCGTGCGGCTCTGCCGGGCGTGGTCCTCCAGGGACTCGCCGACGAGCTTGCCGGCCAGATCCGTGGCGAGCTTGCCCACGTCCTGACGCAGCGCACTGGCCGCGGCCTTGCGGTCGGCCTCGATCTGGGCGTGACCGGCGGCGACGATCTCCTCACGCTGCCGCTGACCCTCCGCCTTCATCTCCTGGATGATGACGGCGCCCTGCTCGGTCGCCTCCTGGCGGAGACGGGCGGCCTCGTGACGGGCCTCGGCGAGCTGGGCTTTGTACTGCTCCAGCACGCTCTGGGCCTCGGTCTTGGCCTCCTCCGCCTTCTCGATACCGCCCTCGATGGCCTCTCGGCGCTCTTCCAGAACCTTGTTGATGTTCGGGAGGAGCTTCTTGGCGAGGAAGCCGAAGACGATGACGAAGGCGAGAAGACCGATGACAAGCTCGGGAATCGGCGGAACGAGAGGGTTTTCCATCTCCGCAGCCGCGATATTGAGCAGTGGGCTCACATCAGTGCCTTTCGTCTAGTGGGCTGGTCGTGAATCAGAGATCACGTGCCGTAGACGAACGGCATGACCAGACCGATGAGGGCGAGCGCCTCACAGAACGCGAAACCAAGGATCTGGTTCGTACGGATCAGGCCGGCCGCCTCGGGCTGACGGGCGAGGGCCTGGGTGCCGTTACCGAAGATGATGCCGACGCCGACGCCGGGGCCGATGGCGGCCAGGCCGTAGCCGATGGAGCCGAGCGAGCCGGATACGGCGGCAAGAGTCGAGGACATGCCAGTTCTTCCTTCTCTTTCACGGACCGGTGGGGGTTGGCCACCGGACGACTGTGGGGTCTGGGACGGGAGGGGGATCAGTGGTGCTCGGCGAGCGCGCCCTGGATGAAGCTGCACGTCAGCAGCACGAAGACATACGCCTGAAGGGCCTGGATGAAGAGCTCGAAGACGGTCATCACGATGACCATCACGAACGAGACACCGGCGTAGGCGATGCCGAGACCGTTCAGCAGGTACCAGCTCGCGATCGTGAAGAGCAGCAGCAGCGTGTGGCCGGCGAACATGTTCGCGAAGAGTCGCACCGCGTGGGTGAACGGGCGGACCAGCAGATTCGAGAACAGCTCGATGGTCATCGAGAGCGGCAGCACCGCGCCGAGCGACTTGTCGTAGCCGCTGAAGTTCTTGAAGGCGCCCACGAAGCCGTGCCGCTTGAAGGTGAGCGACACCCACAGGACATAGACGATGAGCGCGAGCCCCGCCGGGTAGGAGATGATCGCCGTCACCGGGAACTGCGCGACCGGGATGATCGACCAGAGGTTCATCATCCAGACGAAGAAGAAGAGCGAGACGATGATCGGTACGTACTTCTCGCCTTCCTTCTTGCCGATGATCTCGTAGACAACGCCCCGGCGCACGAAGTCGTAGCCGGCCTCGGCCACCATCTGGAGCTTGCCCGGGACGACCTTCGGCTTGCGGAAAGCGGCCCAGAAGAACCCGATGATGATGATGGAGCCGAGCAGCGCCAGCAGCATCGTCTTGTTGAAGTACAAGTCACTGTCCGCGTTGCCCACGAGGGGCTCGAACAGGAACGAGTGCAGGCCGGGTGCCGGGAAGCCACATCCGTCGAAGATGTGGCAGTCGGTCTCGAAGGCGAGCACCTGCGTCGGGTCAGCACTCACCGCGGGCTCCTTCAGCATGGCGCATAGGTACGGCAACCTCGTTGTGTCGGCGCGGCGCGGAGCCGCGGTTCGGCACTGGACTGGGGGTGTTACGGATGTGGAGACGGCGGTCGGGCGTTGAGCCTCGCGTGAGAACAGGCGTCAGCTCGGATGCCCGCGCCCGCAATGCCGCAGTTGGCACCGGACGATAGCAGGATCTCGAACGGGCACTTATCCCGGCCCTACTCCTCACGCCGACGACCCCGACTTCTCGGCCCTGCTGGACGACGAGGATTCGGGGTCGACGTAGAGAATCTTGGCTTTCATGTGCGCACGTGCCTGGGCGGCGACCCAGCCGAGGGTCGTCACGACGAGCGTGAGGGCGAAGGCCTTCGGATTGAACAGCGAGGTGTTCTTGAAGGCGGCCACGAAGATGAAGAGCAGCAGGAGCTGGGCCGTGTAGAGCATCAGGCCCATCGCCTGGAACAGGTGCGGAAGCGACTTCGCCGTTCGTTGGAGGACCACCAGCCCGATACCCATGAAGAGCACGACCACCAGCGTGCCGACCGCGGCCCCCAGAGCCCCTTTGCCGCCCGCGACCACACCACTGATCACCGTGGCGAGCACGCCGACGGCGGCCGTGGGTACGGCGGTGTGCAGGAGGATCCGGGCGTCGTTGGACGGCATGGCGGCAGCTCCGCTTACTGGGTGGGGCAGATGGTGTCGTCATGGACGAGCGTAGGCCCGGTCCGAGAGAAGGTTTCTCGGGCCAACGAACCGTCGCACTACGGTCCTTCGGCTCTGTCGCCGGGTCTCGTGAACAGTATCACAAACTATTTGATGAGGTCTTTACCATGGTGGTGTGCTGACTGTCACACGTGAGAGTTACCCCGCGCGTGTGTGCAGGACACCGGGCCATCTTGTCTGGTATTGCCCCTCGGTGAGGTAAATAACAGTCCCGTCAGTTCCTCGAACCGGCTTTCCGGCGGTCGGGAAGACGCGAACGAGCGCCGAGCGCGGTCGCCCCGTTGACACCCGCGGGAACAGGCGTGCGCTCCTCCGCCACGGGCTCTGTCCCGGCGGCGGGCGCCGGTGCCGCGACGGGCGGGGCGAGTTCCCCGGCGGCCGGTTCGCCCCTCCGCTTACGGCGGTAACGCGGCGGTACGAACGACTGGGCCCAGAGCGGGGCCCGCGGGGTGAAACGCGGCAGCAGCAGAAGCACCAGACCCACGGCGCTCAGCACGACGATGACCAGCAGGATCCATGTCGACGCCGAGTGCACCGAGTAGGCGACCACACCGAACGCGATCAGCGCGGACCAGAAGTACATGATCAGCACCGACCTGCTGTGCGAGTGCCCGATCTCCAGCAGCCGGTGGTGCAGATGGCCCCGGTCCGCGGCGAACGGCGACTGGCCGTTCCAGGTACGGCGCACGATCGCCAGCACCAGGTCGGCGAAGGGGATCGCGATGATCGTCAGGGGCAGCAGCAGCGGGATGAAGACCGGCAGCGCGGTGTGGGTGGCCTGCCGGGTGGAGCCCTCGAAGATCTTCAGCACATCGAGGTCGACCTGGCCGGTCACCGAGATCGCGCCCGCGGCGAGCACCAGGCCGATCAGCATCGATCCCGAGTCGCCCATGAAGATCCGGGCCGGGTGCATGTTGTGCGGGAGGAAGCCGACACACATGCCCATCAGGATCGCCGAGAAGAGGGTGGCGGGCGCCGCGGCCTCGATGCCGTAGCTGTACCAGAGCCGGTAGGTGTACAGGAAGAAGGCCGCGGCGGCGATACAGACCATGCCGCCCGCGAGACCGTCCAGACCGTCCACGAAGTTGACCGCGTTGATGGTGATCACGACCAGCGCGACGGTGAGCAGCGTGCCCTGCCAGGAGGTCAGCGAGACCATGCCGGCGCCCGGCACCGGGATCCACAGGATGGTCAGACCCTGCATGACCATCACACCGGCGGCGATCATCTGGGCGCCGAGTTTGATCAGCGCGTCGATCTCGAACTTGTCGTCCAGGACACCGATCAGCCAGATCAGAGCGGCACCGGAGAGCAGCGCGCGCGGCTCGTTGGAGAGCTCGAAGACCCCGTTGAGGTTCTGGAGGTTGTCCGCCACGAGCAGTCCGGCGCAGAGGCCGAAGAACATGGCGATACCGCCGAGCCTCGGCGTCGGTTCACGGTGCACGTCACGGGCGCGGATCTCCGGCATCGCCCCGGTCGCGATGGCGAACTTCCGCACCGGGCCGGTCAGCAGATAGGTCACCGCAGCCGTCACACAGAGCGTCAGCAGGTAATCACGCACGGGCTGCCCCACAGGAATCGCTGGCCATCTCAGCCCCACACACTAGCCCGCGCGGGACCCACTGTCGGATACCGAGTCGCCATATGAGCCAGGACGGGCAGCTGAGCGGAATGGTTGCACGGCTTGTCGTCGCACGTGTTCCCGTCAGGAAAGCTTCCCATACGGAGGGAATCGGCCGACCAGCTCCCGCACTTCGGCGCGGGCCCTGCGCGCCGCTTCCGCGCCTCCGCGCAGCGCCGAGGTGAAGAGGGGCGCGAGCCGCGCCATTTCGGCCTCTGACATGCCCTGAGTGGTCACGGCGGCGGTCCCCAGCCGGATGCCCCGGCCGTCCGCGTACGGCAGCGCGCATGTGTCGAGAACCACACCCGCGGCGGCCAGCCGGCCGCGGGCCGTCCTGCCGTCCACACCGAGCGGCGCCGGATCGGCGGTGATCAGATGCGTGTCCGTACCGTCCGTGGTGATCCGCAGACCCTCCGCGGCCAGCGCCTTGGCGAGCGCGCGGGCGTTGGCGACGACCTGGTGCGCGTACACCGTGAACGCGGGGGTCGCCGCCTCGCCGAACGCGACGGCCTTGGCGGCGATCGTGTGCATCTGCGCGCCGCCCTGGGTGAACGGGAACACCGCGCGGTCGACCCGCTCGGCCAGCTCCTCGGCGCACAGGATCATCCCGCCGCGCGGTCCGCGCAGCACCTTGTGGGTGGTCGCGCACACGACATCGGCGTACGCCACCGGATTGGGCGCCGCGCCCCCGGCCACCAGTCCGATCGGATGCGCGGCGTCAGCGATCAGATACGCGCCGACGTCATCGGCGATCTGCCGGAACACCGCGTAGTCGATATGACGCGGATACGAGATCGACCCGCAGACGATCGCCTTGGGGCGGTGCTCCCGGGCCAGGGCGCGCACCTGCGGGTAGTCGATGAACCCGGTCCTGGCGTCGACCCCGTACCCGACGAAGTCGAACCAGCGGCCGGAGAAGTTGACGGGCGCGCCATGCGTGAGATGGCCGCCGTACGGCAGCCCCATGGCCAGCACGGTGTCCCCGGGCCGCAGCAGCGCGGCGTACGCGGCGAGGACGGCGGAGGAGCCGGAGTGCGACTGCACATTGGCGTGTTCCGCGCCGAAGAGCGCCTTCGCCCGCGCGATCGCGATCCGCTCGGCGGCGTCGACGAGCTCGCAGCCACCGTGGTGGCGGTGGCCGGGGTAGCCCTCGGCGTACTTGTTGGCGAGGGGGGAGCCGAGTGCGGCGAGGACGGCGGGCGAGGTGAAGTTCTCCGCGGCGATGAGCTGGAGACTGTCGGCCTGGCGGCGCGTCTCCCCGAGGATCACCTCGGCCATCTCGGGATCCTGCCGCAGCAGGGCGTCGGGCACCGCGGTGTGGGGCGCGCGGGTGTGGGGCGCGCGCGTATCGGCTGCGCGGGTGTCGGCTGCGCTGGGGACCGCCATGACGGGCTCCGGACCTGGGGGGTACGTGCGCTCTCCAATGTAGGCCGATACGCCTCCCGGCGGGTCGCCTCCCGGCGGGGGACCGTGGTGCGGGGTGCGCCTGGCGGCGCGGGGTGCGGTGTGTGGGTGGTGCGGGGGCCGGGGCACTCCGGAGGCACATGTCCGGACGGCATGATTTACGCCGCGTGCGGGTCTCGTTGTCAGGTGCGGCTCGGCGTGCGGCACAAATCACGCTTTAGTGTCCGAACACGCACCTCCTACGACCCCGACCCCCTCCCGCCCGGCCCCCGGCCGCGGAGACGTTCCGGCCCCGCACGGCCGCCGGCGAGTGAGCCGAAGGGCGCGCCGCTGTCGAAAGGGAGAGCGCGCGCAGGTCCGTGAGGAACGAGCGGACCGAGCACGGTCGACCGTCGACAGTGGCATAAAGCGCCCGGAGGCGAACCGAGCCCCAAAAAGAAGGTGCCCGGAGGCGAACCGAGCCCCTAAAAATCAGACGGGACGCCCGTCAGGGCTGTGACGACCGGTTCCAGTGCCTGGTGGATCTCCTCGCCGATCGAGCGGAAAAAAGTGATCGGCGCCCCGTACGGGTCGTAGACCTCGTCCGCCTCCGCCGTCGGGGCCAGCAGCCACCCCCGCAGCGCCGCCGCCGCGCGGACCAGGGCGCGGGCGCGTTCGACCACGCCCTCGTCGACCGCGTCGGGCAGTGTCGCCGGGTCTATGGCCCGTACCAGCCGGGTGAACTCCTTGAGCGTGAAGGTGCGCAGACCCGCGGAGTGGCCCATGGAGATCACCTGGGCGCGGTGGTCGCGGGTCGCGGTGAGCACCAGATCGGCGCGGATCACATGCTCGTCGAGCAGTTCGCGGCCGACGAAGCCGGACGCGTCCGCGCCGAAGTCGGCCAGTACGGCCTCGGCGTTGGCCTCCATGGGCGCGCCCTCGTGTCCCCAGGTGCCGGCGCTCTCCACGATCAGGCCGCCGGTGAGCCGTTCGCCGAGGCGGACGGTCAGGGCATGCCTGGTCAGCCGCTCGGTGATCGGCGAGCGGCAGACGTTGCCGGTACTGACGTGGAGGATGCGGAAGGTGTTGCCGGTGTGTGCGGTCTCCGCTATGCCACGCCCCTCAGGGGCGGTCAATTGGCCACCTCGAGGTCGGGTACCACCTTGCGCAGTTCCTCGGCGTCGAGGGCGCCGGCCCGCAGCAGTACCGGGACCGGGCCGGTGACATCGACGATCGAGGAGGGCACGATGCCGGGCGTGGGGCCGCCGTCGAGATAGACCGAGACGGAGTCCCCGAGCATCTCCTGTGCCGCGTCGCAGTCCTCGGGGGACGGGTGTCCCGTGAGATTGGCGCTGGAGACCGCCATCGGGCCGACCTCGGTGAGCAGTTCGATGGCGACGGGGTGCAGCGGCATCCGGATCGCCACGGTGCCGCGGGTGTCGCCCAAGTCCCACTGGAGGGACGGCTGGTGCTTGGCGACCAGGGTGAGCGCGCCGGGCCAGAACGCGTCGACCAGTTCCCACGCCTGTTCGGAGAACTCGGTGACGAGGCCGTGCAGGGTGTTCGGGGAGCCGATCAGCACGGGTGTGGGCATATTGCGTCCGCGGCCCTTGGCGTCCAGCAGATCGGCGACACCCTCGGAGCTGAAGGCGTCCGCCCCGATCCCGTACACGGTGTCGGTGGGCAGCACGACCAGCTCACCACGGCGTACGGCCGACGCGGCCTCACGCAGACCCGTCGAGCGGTCGGTCGCGTCGTTGCAGTCGTATCGCCGTGCCATCAGCCTGACTCCCTATTTTTTGAGGCTCGGTTCGCCTCCGGGGCGCTCTCCGCCACCGTCGACGGTCGATCGTGCTCGGGGCGGGCGCTCACCCGAAAGGCACGGGGCGGGGCGAGGAGGTGTGCCGGGGTCGTCACGGCAGTGCCTTGCGCGCCGTGGCGAAGCGGGGCCGCTTGTTGAGGTCGGGGTGGTCCGCGGCGTCCGCCCAGCCGGACTCCTCGCTGAAGATCCACGGGACCTGTCCGCCCTGGGTGTCCGCGTGTTCGACGACGACCAGACCGCCCGGCCGCAGCAGCCGGTGGGCGGTGCGCTCGATGCCCCGGATCGTGTCGAGTCCGTCCTCACCGGAGAAGAGCGCCATCTCGGGGTCGTGGTCGCGGGCCTCGGGGGCGACGTACTCCCATTCGGTGAGCGGGATGTACGGCGGGTTGGAGATCACCAGGTCGACCTGGCCGTCGAGTTCGGGAAGGGCCGTCAGGGCGTTCCCCTGGTGCACGGTGACCCGGGACCCGTCGGCGTTCTTCCGCGTCCAGGTGAGGGCGTCCTCGGACAGTTCCACGGCGTGCACCCGGGAACGCGGCACCTCCTGTGCCATGGCGAGCGCGATCGCGCCGGAGCCCGAGCACAGATCGACGATCAGGGGCTCGACCACGTCCATCGCCCGTACGGCGTCTATGGCCCAGCCGACGACCGACTCGGTCTCCGGGCGCGGTACGAACACCCCGGGCCCGACCTGGAGTTCCAGATAGCGGAAGAAGGCCCGGCCGGTGATGTGCTGGAGCGGCTCCCTGGCCTCGCGGCGGGCCACCGCCTCCCAGTAACGGGCGTCGAAGTCCGCGTCCTTGACGCGGTGCAGTTCTCCCCGCTTGACGCCGTGCACATACGCGGCCAGTTCCTCCGCGTCGAAGCGCGGTGAGGGTACGCCCGCGTCGGCCAGCCGCTGGGTGGCCTGTGCCACCTCCGCGAGCAGCACGGAGCGGGGGTGCGGGGGTCGCCCCCCGGGGGGTAGCTGCACGCTGGTCCTCCGGGCTGGAGTCGTACGGTCGTTTACGCGGGTGCTTGCTTACTGCGCGGCCGCGAGCTTCGCGGCCGAATCGGCGTCGACACAGGCCTGGATGACGGCGTCCAGTTCTCCGTCGAGCACTTGGTCCAAGTTGTACGCCTTGAATCCGACACGGTGGTCCGAGATCCGGTTTTCCGGGAAGTTGTACGTACGGATCTTCTCGGACCGGTCGACGGTACGGACCTGGCTGCGCCGCGCGTCGGCGGCCTCCCTCTCCGCCTCCTCCTGCGCGGCGGCGAGCAGCCGCGACCGCAGGATACGCAAGGCCTGCTCCTTGTTCTGGAGCTGGCTCTTCTCGTTCTGGCAGGAGGCGACCACACCGGTGGGCAGATGGGTGATGCGGACGGCGGAGTCCGTGGTGTTGACGGACTGGCCGCCGGGCCCCGAGGAGCGGTAGACGTCGATCCGCAGATCGTTGGGGTTGACCTCGACGTCGATCTCCTCGGCCTCGGGTGTGACCAGCACACCGGCGGCGGAGGTGTGGATACGGCCCTGCGACTCGGTCGCGGGCACACGCTGCACACGGTGCACGCCGCCCTCGTACTTCAGCCGGGCCCAGACGCCCTGTCCGGGCTCGGTGGCGCCGTTGCCGCCCTTGGTCTTCACCGCGACCTGGACGTCCTTGTAGCCGCCCAGCTCGGACTCGGTGGCGTCGATGATCTCGGTCTTCCAGCCGACGCGCTCCGCGTAGCGCAGATACATCCGCAGCAGATCACCGGCGAAGAGCGCGGACTCGTCGCCGCCCGCACCGGCCTTGACCTCCAGGATGACGTCCTTGTCGTCGCTGGGGTCGCGCGGTACGAGCAGCAGCCTGAGCCGTTCGGTCAGTTCCTCGCGCTGCTTCTCCAGCTCCTTCACCTCCGCGGCGAAGTCGGGATCGTCGGCCGCGAACTCGCGGGCGGTGACGATGTCCTCACCGGTCTGCTTCCAGGAGCGGTACGTGCCGACGATCGGGGTCAGCTCGGCATAGCGCTTGTTGAGCTTGCGTGCGTTCGCCTGGTCCGCGTGGACCGACGGGTCGGCGAGCTTCTTCTCCAGATCGGCGTGCTCGCCGATCAGTTCCTCGACCGCCTCGAACATCGGGTGCTCCTGGGTTCGTACGAAGGTGCTTCGGGACGCCAAAGCGCCGGTCTCGGCACCCCGGAACGGGGCACCGAGAACCGGCGCAGATGGCTCGCTACTTCTTGGCGGCGGCGGCGGCCTTGCCGAAGCGGGCCTCGAAGCGGGCCACACGCCCACCGGTGTCGAGGATCTTCTGCTTGCCCGTGTAGAACGGGTGGCACTCGGAGCAGAGGTCCGCACGGATGGTGCCGGACTCGATGGTGCTCCGGGTGGTGAACGACGCGCCGCAGGTGCAGCTCACCTGGGTCTCGACGTACGCGGGGTGGATGTCGCGCTTCAAGGGGTTCTCCTAGTTCTGGAGGGCACCGGGTCGTACACGCGGATTGCTCGTACGTGAACCGGGGCCGACGTACCAGTCTGCCAGGACCGGCCGTATCTCCCAAAACCGGGGGTCGGCCGGAGGTATTCCTGGGGCGGGCGCGCGGGGGCGCGCGCCGGAGGGGCTCAGTCGCCGACGACCGTGCCGGCCGCCTCGCCGGGGTCGCCCGCGGAGTCCTTCGTCGCGGAGGCGGGGATCGGTTTGTCCTGTTTGAGGGCCGTCCAGACCTGCTGGACACCGGCCGGGATGGGCAGGACACGGTTCGGGTCGGCGGGGTCGTAGGTCACCGGGAGCGTGATCATCCGCAGATTCCGGGTGTCGATCCCCTTGAGGCCGCCGGCGAAGCCGATCAGCGCCTCGACGGAATCGAGCCGGGAGTCGGGGGTGATCGCCCGGGTGGCGGTGTCGGCGAGGTCGTAGAGCTTCTTCGGGCTGCTGAACAGACCGATGCGTCCGACCTGCTCGATCAGCGCCTTGACGAAAGCCTGCTGGAGCTCGATACGGCCCAGGTCACTGCCGTCGCCGACGCTCTTGCGGGTCCGTACGAGACCGAGGGCCTGCTCCCCGTCGAGGGTGTGGGTGCCGGGCGCCAGGGTCAGATGGCTCCTGGCGTCGTCGATCGGCCGGGTGGTGGTGATCCGCACACCCCCCAGCTCGTCGACGAGCCGCTTGAAGCCGGTGAAGTCGACCTCGATGTAGTGGTCCATCCGGATCCCGGACATGGTCTCGACGGTCTTGACCGCGCAGGCGGCGCCGCCGACCTCGTACGCGGTGTTGAACATGGCGAGCCGCTCGCCGGGGACGGTGCCCCCGCCGGGTCCCGCGCAGTCGGGGCGGTCGATCAGGGTGTCGCGCGGTACGGAGACGACACTGGCCTTCCTGTGGCCCGGGTAGACATGGATGATCATGGCCGTGTCGGAGCGGGCACCGCCGCCGTCGTCGCCGTACACGGCGTTGGCGCCGGCGCGGGAGTCGGAGCCGAGGACCAGGATGTCCTCGGAGCCGTTGTCGACATCGGCGGGGCGGTCCCGGCCCAGGATGCGGTCGATGTCGATGCCTCTGAGATTGCCGTCGAGCTTGACATAGACATAGCCCAGTCCCGACCCGCCGAGCAGGACCAGAACGGCGGCCGACCACGCGACGACGGCGGTCGCCCTGCGGCGGCGCCTGCCGCCGCCCCTGGCCCCCCGGCGTCCGCGACGGCCGGGTATTCGGCCGCTGCTCCGGCTGCTGCTCCCGTCGGTCATGGTCTCCCTCCGTCCGTGGTGCCGGTCCCGCCGCCTCCTGTCCTCGGTGATGAGGCGCGCCCTGTCGCCACATATCCAGTCAGTCAAACATCAAGGCGGGAGCACGGCACCCCGTGAGCGGGCCACGGCCGCCCGCCGGGCTCCACCCCACCGGGGGATCCGGTACGGGGCCGTCAGCGGGCCGCTGACGGTCTTCCCGAGGCGTACGGGGCTCGCGGCCTACGGGTCCGTACGGGTCGCGTACGCCGGGCCCGTCGCTGTCGCGCCGGGCCTCGTGGGCCGGGACGCGGAACCGCCCCGGCGCACGGGGCGCCGGGGCGGTTCGGTGGGACAGCGAGCGGACCGGATCAGTCGTTGCCGTTGCCCGGACCGGGCGTCGTCTTCTGGATCTGGAGCAGGAACTCCGCGTTCGACTTCGTCTGCTTCATCTTGTCCAGGAGCAGCTCGATCGCCTGCTGCTGGTCGAGGGCGTGCAGCACCCGGCGCAGCTTCCAGACGACGGCCAGTTCCTCGCCGCCGAGCAGGATCTCTTCCTTACGGGTGCTGGACGCGTCCACGTCCACCGCCGGGAAGATGCGCTTGTCGGAGAGCTTCCGGTCGAGCTTCAGCTCCATGTTGCCGGTGCCCTTGAACTCCTCGAAGATCACCTCGTCCATGCGCGAGCCGGTCTCGACCAGCGCGGTGGCCAGGATGGTCAGCGAACCGCCGTCCTCGATGTTGCGCGCGGCACCGAAGAAGCGCTTCGGCGGGTAGAGCGCGGTCGAGTCGACACCACCGGACAGGATGCGTCCGGAGGCGGGCGCGGCGAGGTTGTACGCACGGCCCAGACGGGTGATGGAGTCCAGCAGGACGACCACGTCGTGGCCCAGCTCGACCAGGCGCTTGGCGCGCTCGATGGCCAGCTCGGCGACGGTGGTGTGGTCCTCGGCCGGGCGGTCGAAGGTCGAGGAGATGACCTCGCCCTTGACCGACCGCTGCATGTCGGTGACCTCCTCCGGGCGCTCGTCCACGAGGACGACCATGAGGTGGCATTCGGGGCTGTTGACCGTGATCGCGTTGGCGATGGCCTGGAGGATCATGGTCTTGCCGGTCTTCGGCGGGGCCACGATCAGACCGCGCTGGCCCTTGCCGATGGGGGCGACCAGATCGATGATACGGGTGGTCAGCACACCCGGGTCGGTCTCCAGACGGAGCCTGTCCTGCGGGTAGAGCGGGGTCAGCTTCTGGAACTCCGGGCGGCCGCGGCCGGTTTCGGGCGCCATGCCGTTGACGGAGTCGAGGCGCACCAGCGCGTTGAACTTCTCGCGGCGCTCGCCCTCCTTGGGCTGGCGCACGGCACCGGTGACATGGTCGCCCTTGCGCAGTCCGTTCTTGCGGACCTGGGCGAGCGAGACGTACACGTCGTTCGGGCCCGGCAGATAGCCGGAGGTCCTGATGAACGCGTAGTTGTCGAGGATGTCGAGGATGCCCGCGACGGGGATCAGCACATCGTCGTCGGCGACCTGCGGCTCACCGGGACCGAACTCGTCACGGCCGCGGCGGCCACGGCGGTCGCGGTACCGGCCGCGCCGGCCGCGCCGGCCGCCCGCCTCGTCGTCGAAGTCGTCCTGGGGGCCGGTGTTCTGGCCGCCGCCGCGGTTGTCCCGCTGCTGGCGCTGGCCGGCGCTCTGGCCGGCGCTCGGGCCGGCCTGGCCGCCCTGCTGTTCATCGGTCTTGCCCCGGCGGTCGCGCTGCCGGTCGCGGCGGTCACCGCGGTCACGGTCACCGCGCTCGCCCCGCTGGCCGCGGTCCTGGCGCTCGCCGCGCCGGCCGTCGGCGTCGGTCTGCGCCGCTCCCGCTCCGGAGGCGCCGACGGCGGCCTCGGCCCTGCTGTCCGGCTGCGCCTCGGCCTTGACGTCGGCCGGGGCCTCCGCCGTGGTCTCCGGGCTGCCCGCCTGCGCGGTGGCCCGGCGGCGGCGGCGCTCGCCCACGGGCTGGTCGTCACTGGCGGGCTGGCCGGGAATGTCGATCTGCTGCGGGGCCACGGCCTTCTCGGCCTCGCCCGCGCTCTCCCCGGCGGCCGCGGCCTCACCCGTACGGGCCTTGGAGGTGGCGCGCCGCTTCGGCTTGGCCTCGGCTTCGGCGCTGTCCGCTTCGGCGGTCTTGGGCGCGGACGGGCCGCCGGCCTGCGCCTCCTTGATGACCTCGATCAGCTGGCTCTTACGCATCCGCGCGGTGCCCCTGATACCGAGGCCGGACGCGACCTGCTGCAGCTCGGCCAGGACCATGCCCTCAAGGCCGGTGCCGGAGCGGCGGCGCCGTGCGGTGGTGCCAGTGGCAGCACCTGCGGCGGGCGCGGTGGCGTCGACACTGTTGTCGGCAGTCACGCCCATCAGATCGGTGGTGTCGCTCACGAAGGGTCCTTCCCTGGAGCGGACGTCGGCCTTCTGGCTCGGCGACCGGTTGTGCTGTCCGACGGCGGTCCCATCCTGTGGACCGTGCCGGGGCGGTGGTCCCGCCGGGTACGGCGGAGAAATACGCATACGTGCAAATGGGTCCGGCCCGAGGTCCCCCTGCTGGCCCTCCGCTAGGAAAAACGGGGGGTGTCGTGCCGGTTCCGGTGCGTGCTCAAAACTGCTCAGGCAGGCTGCTCAGGCAGTTGGGGAGGCTCCCGGAAGAAGGTTGGCCCCGAAACGGGACACGAAGCACCGCGCCGCAAAGACGTCGGTTGCAGACTTGAGGTTAACACTACCGGCTCCAACAAACATTCCCCCTCTCACTCACCGGCAATCTTGTGCGACTAAGAGCCGAGCGGCAGTACGCTCGCGCCCCCGGCGTCGAGGGAGAGCCGGTTGGCCGCCCACCCCTCGCCCGCCAGCCGTGCGACCTTGTCGGCCGCACCGTCCTCGACCAGCGCGAGCACCGTGGGGCCCGCGCCGGAGATGACCGCGGGGACGCCGTCCGCGCGCAGTCGGTTGACCAGGGCGATGCTCTGCGGCATCGCCGGGGTCCGGTAGTCCTGGTGGAGCCGGTCCTCGGTGGCCGGGAACAGCAGCTCGGGGCGCCTGGTCAGCGCCTCGACGAGCAGGGCCGCGCGGCCGGCGTTGACGGCGGCGTCCACATGGGGAACCGTACGCGGCAGCAGGCCGCGGGCGGTCTCCGTGAGCACCGGACTGTCGGGGACGAAAACCACCGGAACGATGGAACCGGCGGGATCCATCCTGATGGCGCGCGCCGCTCCCCCGTCCATCCAGGCCAGCGTGAATCCGCCGTACAGACAGGCCGCGACATTGTCGGGGTGGCCCTCGATCTCGGTGGCCAGCTCCAGCAGCGCCGCGTCGTCGAATCTGGCGTCCCCGCCTATGGTCACGGCGCGGGCGGCCACGATCCCGGCGCAGATCGCCGCCGAGGAGGAGCCCAGACCCCGGCCGTGCGGGATGCGGTTGGCGCAGACGACCTCCAGTCCGCGCGGCTGCCCGCCGAGCAGGTCGAAGGCCGTGCGCAGGGAGCGTACGAGCAGGTGGTTCTCGTCCCTGGGCAGCGTTTCGGCGCCCTCACCCGCGATGTCGACATGGAGGCCGGAGTCGGCGACGCGGACGACCACGTCGTCGTAGAGCCCCAGCGACAGACCCAGGGCGTCGAAGCCCGGACCGAGATTGGCGCTGGTGGCGGGGGTGCGCACCCGTACGGCGGCGGCGCGGAACGCGGGACCGGCCATCGCTCTGACGACTCTCCTTGTGACGGCGTGACTGCGTGCTGGGGACTGTGCTGACTATGACGGTGGTGTGGGGCGACTGCGAGATGTTCGAGGACATGCGGAACGCCCGGGGGCCACGGGGGCGACAACACCGCGGCATATGCGGCGGGGCGGGTGGGGTACAGCGTATCGAAGGAAGGTTGTATGGCGACATAGGGCGCACAGGAGGCGCACGATGCGTGTCGCGTCTCTCCTGTGCGCCTTTGTCGGTCTTGCCGTCCTTGGGCGGCGACCGGGGCGTGTCCGGGGCGTGGTCCCGGCGCGCGGTCCCGGTGTGATTCCCGTGTCAGTTCAGGCCGAGGCGCTGTGCGGCGACGGTCGCGTCGACCGGCACGGTCACCGGCTGGGGCGCTCCCGCGACCGCCCAGTCCGGGTCCTTGAGGCCGTTGCCCGTGACGGTGCAGACGACGCGCTGCCCGGGGTCGACCTTGCCCTCCTCGGCGGCCTTGAGCAGACCGGCCACGGAGGCGGCCGAGGCGGGCTCCACGAAGACGCCCTCCTGGGCGGCCAACAGCCGGTAGGCGGACAGGATCTGCCGGTCCGTCACCTCGTCGATGAAGCCGCCGGACTCGTCGCGCGCGGCCAGCGCGTACCGCCAGGACGCGGGGTTGCCGATCCGGATCGCGGTGGCGACGGTGTGCGGGTCCTTGACGACCTCACCGCGCACGATGGGCGCGGAGCCGGAGGCCTGGAAGCCCCACATACGCGGGGTACGGGCCGCCATGCCGTCGGCGGCGTACTCGGTGTAGCCCTTCCAGTACGCCGTGATGTTGCCGGCGTTGCCGACGGGCAGCACATGGATGTCCGGGGCGTCGCCGAGCGCGTCCACGATCTCGAACGCGGCGGTCTTCTGGCCCTCGATCCGTACCGGATTGACCGAATTGACCAGTGCCACCGGGTAGTTGTCGGAGAGCGAGCGCGCCAGCGTCAGACAGTCGTCGAAGTTGCCGTCGACCTGGAGGATCTTCGCACCGTGGACCAGCGCCTGGCCCATCTTGCCGAGGGCGATCTTGCCCCGGGGCACCAGTACGGCGCAGACCATGCCGGCCCGTACCGCGTAGGCGGCGGCCGAGGCCGAGGTGTTTCCGGTGGAGGCGCAGATGACCGCCTGGGCGCCCTCCTCCTTGGCCCGGGTGATGGCCATGGTCATGCCACGGTCCTTGAAGGATCCGGTGGGGTTGGCACCCTCGACCTTGAGATGAACGTCACACCCCGTCCGCTCGGACAGCACCTGCGCCGGGACGAGCGGCGTGCCCCCCTCACGGAGTGTGATGACCCGCGTCGTGTCCGTCACCGGGAGGCGGTCCCGGTACTCCTCGATGATGCCGCGCCACTGGTGGGTGCCGCGCTGGGTGCCGATGCTGGTCATGGGTCCCTTACTCCCCTTCAACACGCATGATGCTGGCGACACCGCGCACGGTGTCGAGCTTGCGCAGCGCCTCGACGGTCCCGGAGAGGGCGGCGTCGGGCGCGCGGTGGGTGACGACGACGAGGGAGGCCTCGCCGTCGCCGTCCTGTCGGCCTTTCTGGCGCACGGTGTCGATCGATACGCCGTGCTCGGCGAAGACCGTGGCGACCTGGGCGAGTACACCCGGTTTGTCGGCCACGTCGAGGCTGATGTGGTAGCGCGTCACGACCTCGCCCATACCGCTCACGGGAAGCCGGGTGTACGCGGACTCCCCCGGGCCCGTGGCGCCGCTCAGCCGGTTGCGGCAGACGGCGACCAGATCGCCCAGTACGGCGGAGGCGGTCGGTGAGCCGCCGGCGCCGGGGCCGTAGAACATGAGCTGCCCGGCCGCGTCGGCCTCGACGAAGACCGCGTTGTACGCCTCGCGCACGGAGGCCAGCGGATGGCTGAGCGGGATCATCGCCGGGTGGACACGGGCGGTGACGGACCGGCCGTCGGCGGCGCGCTCGCAGATGGCGAGGAGTTTGACCGTACAGCCCATCTGTTTCGCGGAGGCGAGATCGGCGGAGGTGACCTCGGTGATCCCCTCGCGGTGCACGTCGTCCAGCCGGACCCGGGTGTGGAAGGCGATCCCGGCGAGGATGGCGGCCTTGGCGGCGGCGTCGAAGCCCTCGACGTCCGCGGTCGGGTCGGCCTCGGCGTAACCGAGCGCGGTGGCCTCGTCCAGCGCCTCCGAGTAGCCGGAGCCCGCGGTGTCCATCCGGTCCAGGATGAAGTTGGTCGTGCCGTTGACGATGCCGAGGACGCGGTTGACCTTGTCCCCGGCGAGGGACTCGCGCAGCGGCCGGATCAGCGGTATGGCACCGGCGACGGCCGCCTCGAAGTACAGGTCCCTGCCGTGCCGCTCGGCGGCCTCGTAGAGGGTCGTACCGTCCTCGGCCAGCAGCGCCTTGTTGGCGGAGACGACGGAGGCGCCGTGCTCGAACGCGGTGGTGATCAGCGTACGGGCGGGCTCGATCCCGCCGATGACCTCCACCACCACGTCTATGTCACCGCGCTTGACCAGGGCGGTGGCATCGGTGGTGATCAGGGCGGGGTCGATGCCCTGACGGACCTTGGAGGGCCGCCGGACGGCGACTCCGGCCAGCTCCACCGGGGCGCCGATCCGGGCCGTGAGGTCGTCGGCGTGCGTCGTCATGATGCGCGCCACCTCTGAGCCGACCACGCCACAGCCCAGCAGTGCCACCTTCAGCGGACGCGTACGCATCATCCACCTACGCCTTTCATCCATCACGGCTTTTTCAAGCGGGAACCCGAACCAGTCTCACTCACTGGACGGGGGTTTCTGTCCCCCGTCCAGATTGCGAGACATGTATTTCACTCTCCGATGTCGAGACGCAGAAGATCTTCCTCCGTCTCACGCCGGACGATCACCCGGGCCCCGCCGTCCTTGACGGCGACCACGGGCGGCCGGAGCGCGTGGTTGTAGTTGCTCGCCATCGAGCGGCAGTACGCGCCGGTGGCGGGCACGGCGATCAGGTCCCCGGGCGCCAGGTCGGCGGGCAGGAACGCGTCCCGTACGACGATGTCGCCGCTCTCGCAGTGCTTGCCGACCACGCGTGTCAGCATCGCCTCGGCGTCGGAGCGGCGCGAGACGAGCGCCACGCTGTACTCGGCGTCGTAGAGGGCGGTACGGATGTTGTCGGACATGCCGCCGTCCACACTGACATAGGTGCGCAGTCCTTCGAGCGGCTTGATGGTGCCGACCTCGTAGAGCGTGAAGGCCGTGGGCCCGACGATCGCGCGGCCCGGCTCGACGGAGATACGCGGGGTGCGGAGCCCGGCGGACTCACACTCCCGGGTGACGATGTCGCTGAGCGCCTTGGCGATCTCGTGCGGCTCGCGCGGATCGTCCTCGGAGGTGTACGCGATGCCGAGGCCGCCGCCGAGGTCGATCTCGGGCAGTTCCACCCCGTGCTCGTCGCGCACCTGGGCGAGCAGCTGCACCACACGGCGGGCGGAGACCTCGAAGCCCGCCATGTCGAAGATCTGCGAGCCGATGTGCGAGTGGATACCGATCAGTTCGAGACCGTCGAGCGTGAGCGCCCTTCTGACGGCCTCGGCGGCCTGCCCGCCGGCCAGCGCGATACCGAACTTCTGGTCCTCGTGGGCGGTGGCGATGAACTCGTGCGTATGGGCCTCGACGCCCACGGTGACCCGGATCTGCACCCGCTGGCGGGTACCGAGGCGCTGGGCAGCGTGCGCGACCTGGACGATCTCCTGGAAGGAGTCGAGGACGATACGGCCGACACCGGCCGAGACGGCGCGCTCGATCTCCTGGAGGGACTTGTTGTTGCCGTGGAAGGCGATGCGCTCGGCAGGCATTCCGGCGGCGAGCGCGGTGGCGAGTTCACCGCCGGAGCACACGTCGAGATTGAGCCCCTCCTCGTTCAGCCAGCGGACCACGGCCCGGGACAGGAACGCCTTGCCCGCGTAGAACACGTCCGCGTCACCGCCGAAGGCGTCGGACCAGGCGCGGCAGCGGGCGCGGAAGTCGGCCTCGTCGAGGATGTACGCCGGGGTGCCGAACTCCTCGGCCAGCCGGGTCACCTCGATGCCCGCGACGGTGGCGACGCCGTCCTCGTTCCTGCGGACCGTACGCGACCAGACCTTCTCGTCGAGAACGTTCAGATCGGCGGCCGGGGCGGTGTAGTGCCCTTCGGGGAGTACATCCGCGTGGCGGGGGCCTGCGGGGTGTGCGGAACGGCTCATCTCGTGGCTCTCTTGGCTCTCTCAGAGGTGTTCGTGTGCGGTGTTCGTGTGTGTGCGGTGTTCGTACGCGCTGTTCGGGGGATTCGGTGTGTGCGGCGCGGCCGTGCCGTACGAAGCCGCGCCGTACGAAGGCGGGCCCCGGACAGAGGGCGGGCCCCGGACAGGCGGTCAGAGGTGTTCTGGCGCATCGATGCCGAGCAGGGACAGGCCGCCGGCCAGCACGGCCCCAGCGGCTTCGGCGAGCGCGGTCCTGGAGCGGTGGGCGGCCGAGGGTTTCTCGTCGCCGATCGGCAGCGGACGACAGCTCTCCTGGAAGCACAGGAACGCTTCCGCGGTGAGTTCGAGATGGCGGGCGAGCCGGTCGGGCGCGCGCAGCCGGGCGGCGGCTTCGAGGACGGCGGGGTGGTCGCCGAGGGCGGTGAACAGGGCGGAGGTGGCGGTGGCCTGGGCGGGGGTCGTCCGGGCGGGGGGCTCGGCCGGCGGGATTCCCGGGGTGTCCTCGGTGTACCGGTCCGGGGCGGGCGTCACACCGAGCTGGGCGGCGTTGCGGACGACCGCGCGGGTACGGGCGTGGGCGTACCGCACCCGGAACAGGGCGTTGCTCTCGCGCTGCACGAGGAGGTCCGGGCCCGTGTACGGACGGTCGTGGGCGGCGGGCCGCAGCAGCGCCCAGTGGGCGGCGTCGCGCCCGAGCCGGACGAAGAGAGCGTCGGGGCCGGTGTCCGCGTGGGGGCCGGGGCCGGGGCCGAGGTCGGCGGGTACGAGCGCCGGTCGCTCCACGGCGCCCGGTACGACGGCCGCCTCGGCGCCCTGGCCGCGGAGCAGCCGTACGACGGTGTCGGTCCAGACCCGGGCGCGGACGTCGGCGGCGGGCGGGGGCGCGAAGGCCACGGCCGTACCGGCGAGCGCCTCGCCGTATCCGTACCGGGCGGGGTCGCGGAGGATCGTACGGATCAGTTCGGCCCGGCTGTCCCGGCCGAGTGTGAAGTTCAGAAAGCCGGGTCCGGTGATCTCGACCCGTGCGATGCCCCGGGTGGTGTCGACGCGGCCGCGCAGGATCTCGGCGATCTCACGGGGCGGCCGGCCGGCCGGGCCCGCGAGCCGCAGCGCGACATTGGAGGCGTAGTCCCCCCGGCCACCGGGGCGGGAGCGCTCGACGGTGACCTGTTCGGGTACGGGCCCCGGCAGGACGTCGTCCTCGACCGCGCGGCACACGGCGTGCCGCACGGTCCGGGAGAGTTCTGCGGGGGTCACGGCACCAGCGTAGGGGAGGAGGGGGGCCACTTCGCGAACCGGTTTCGCGATGCGGGCACCGGGGGCGCTCACCGGGGGTCGGCCTGTCCGTCGCCGTCAGCCCCGGGCGCTTCCCGCGTGGCCCGCGCCGTGTCTGCCGTCGAGGTCGAGCGGGGGCGGGGGCGGGGCGTCCCGGCGGGTCAGCCGCCGTACGAGACGGACCAGCTCGGACGGTTCGAAGGGCTTGGCCAGAAAGGCGTCCACCCCGGCGGCGATCCCGGACTCCACCTCGTACTGCGTACAGGCGCTGATGATCGCTATCGGCAGCCGGCTCGTCCTCGGGTCCGCGCGCAGCCGCGCGGCGGTGCGTGGCCCGTCCAGGCGCGGCATCACCACATCGAGGGTGACGACATCGGGCATGACCTCGTGCACCACGTCCAGGCACTCGGCACCATCGGCCGCGGTCACGACCTCGAAACCCTCCAGTTCGAGATTGACCCTGATCAACTGCCGGATGACCCTGTTGTCGTCCACGACAAGCACCCGACCGGACGCGCCTGACACATGTCGAGAGTAGGTCGGACTCCGTGGCCGCGTCCGGGTTTTACCGACTTCCGCTCCGGGCGGAGCGGGGCGGGCCGCCTAAAGGGCCTCTCGTTTGGATCTTGCTGGGCTCGCGTGCCCTGGCACCGCGCCTCGCCGCGTTGTCGTCGGTCGCCTACGCTCCGCGTGGGCTCCCTCCTCCGCCTTGCGATCCACGGCACCAGACCCCGCTCCCTCACCCAGCCTGATCCAAACGAAAGACCCTAGGCTCTGCTCATGGAACAGAGCGAAGTCGTTCTCAGGGCCATCGGCATTCTGACCCAGTCCGCGGAGTGGATCCGCAGCGCCGACCGGAATCCGGCCGCCGGCGCCGAGTCGGGGGCGGGTCAGGGCGCGGGCCAGATCGGGTCGTTGCTCGCCGAGGTCTTCCCCTCGTTCACGGTCTCCTCCGAGGCCACCCCGCTGGAGGCGGCGCACGCGGTGACCGAGGCGGCGCTGCCCGCCATCATGCAGCTGATCGGGGCGTTCAGCTTCGTCTACTCCGAGCTGGCCGAGGTCCATGACAGCGGCCGTACGGACATCACGTCGGAGGCGCTTCTGCGGGAACTGGCCCTCCGGATGTCCCGTCCGAACGACGCGGTGTAGGGGGAGGCGGCGTAGGGGGACGCGGCGTACGAGGGGGAGCGGTAGCCGTTGTCGGCGCGCTCGGGAGGGAGCAGTTCCTGCTCCTCGTAGTAGCGCAGCATCCGGGTGGGGACGCCGGTGCGCCGGGAGAGTTCACCGATCTTCATGGCGCTCCGTGCGGGGGTCGGGCCCCAAGCGACGGGCTCAAGGGGCGGGCTTGCCTTCACACTGGTGTGAAGGTTTCACCATGCTCGCATGTCCATCGCATCGAGAGACGGCTCCGGCACCGAGGCGGGGTCCGGGCACCCCGGGCTGCCGCTCCTGGGGCTGCTCGCCCTGTTCACGGCGGCGTTCACGGCCGTGATGACCGAACTGCTGCCCGCCGGGCTGCTGCCGGACATGAGCCGGAGTCTGGGGGTGTCCGAGAGCCGGGTGGGGTTCCTGGTGACCGGTTACGCCGCCGCCTCCTTCCTCGCGGCCATCCCGCTCACGGCCGTGCTGCGCGGTCTGCGCAGACGTCCGGTGCTCATCGGCACACTGGCCGGCTTCGCGCTCTGCAACGCCGTCACGGCGCTCTCCTCCGACTACGCCCTGACCTTCGGGGCCCGGCTGACGGCCGGTGTCATGGGCGGCACGCTGTGGGCGATGCTCGCGGGATACGCGGCCCGTATGGTCCCGGCCGAGCGCCGGGGCCGCGCCATCGCGATCGTGCTGGCCGGGATCACGGTCGCGCTCTCCTTCGGCATCCCCGCGGGCACGGCCCTGGCCCAACCGCTGGGCTGGCGGGCCGCCTTCGCGACGGTGGCCGTACTGGCGGCGGTGCTGGTGGCCTGGGTGGCGTGGCGCGTCCCCGACTTTCCCGGTGAACCGGCCTCGGAGCGCGTTCCGTTGTGGCGTATCGCCGCCATGCCCGGCATCCGGACGGTGCTGACCATCACGCTGCTCCTGCTGCTGGGGCACCAGGCGATGTACAC
The DNA here is from genome assembly GCF_053608565.1 of Streptomyces sp. NPDC055025. Lineage (NCBI taxonomy): Bacteria > Bacillati > Actinomycetota > Actinomycetes > Kitasatosporales > Streptomycetaceae > Streptomyces > Streptomyces sp. NPDC055025. Next base: position 19,754 of record NZ_JBSGVS010000068.1, on the reverse strand, counting down.
GTACATGGCGCCGTTCACCGAGCGCTCGGGCCTCGGCTCCGGCCGGGCCGGCCTGGTCCTGTTCGTCTTCGGGCTCGCCGCGGTGGGCGGGATCTGGCTCGTCGGCGTACTGATCGACCGTCACCCGCGGCCGACGCTGCTGGGCGCCCTGGCCCTGATCGCGGCGGCGATGCTCGCGCTGGGGCTCTTCGGGCGGAACCCGGCCGTCCTGCTGGCCGCCGTCGCGGCGTGGGGCGTCGCTTTCGGCGGAGCGCCGACGCTGTTGCAGACCGCGCTGGTGCGTATCTCGGGGCCCGGGAGGGCGGATGTGGCGACGTCGATGCAGACGACGGTCTACAACGCGGGCATCGCGGCGGGGTCCCTGGCGGGCGGTGTCGTCCTGGAGAGCGCGGGGACCGGCGCGGGCGCGCTGCCCTGGACCACGCTGCCACTGATCGCCGTGGCCCTGGCGACGGTCACGGCCGCGCGCCGCCACGCCTTCCCGGCGCGCTGAGGCCCGGGGGCCCGGCCTCGGGCCGGGCCGCCCGCCCGGAGCGGATACGTACGCTCGCGGACGAAGCACGGCCCGCCCCCGCGCCGCGCCCGCCGCTCGTACCGGTCCAAGGTCCGTGGCTCCGGGGAGGGCGGAGCCGTTGGAAGGCCAGGAGCCCTTATCCGAAGCGGCCGTTGACGTAGTCGGCCGTCCTCGAATCCTGGGGAGTGTTGAACATCGCGTCCGTGTCGCCGTGTTCGACGATGACTCCGGGGGTGCCCTGTTCCGCGAGGAAGAAGGCGCAGGAGTCGGAGACGCGGGCGGCCTGCTGCATGTTGTGGGTGACGATGACGATCGTCACCTCCGACTTGAGTTCGGCGATGGTCTCCTCGATCCGGCGGGTCGAGGTGGGGTCGAGGGCCGAGCAGGGCTCGTCCATCAGCAGGACCCTGGGTCGTACGGCCAGGGAGCGGGCGATGCAGAGGCGCTGCTGCTGGCCGCCGGAGAGGGCGCCGCCCGGCTGGCGGAGGCGGTCCTTGACCTCGCGCCAGAGGCCCGCCTTGGTGAGGCACTCCTCCACGAGGTCGTCCTTGCCGCCGCGGTGGGCCTTCATGCCGTTGAGCTTGAGACCGGCCACGACGTTGTCGTACAGGGACATGGCGGGGAACGGGTTGGGCTTCTGGAAGACCATGCCGATCTGGCGCCGGGCGTGGGTGATACGGCGCCCCCGGTCGTAGATGTCCCCGCCGTCGAGCAGCACGCGTCCGGCGAGACCGGCGGACGGGATCAGCTCGTGCATACGGTTGAGGATGCGCAGGAAGGTCGACTTGCCGCAGCCCGACGGGCCGATCAGCGCCGTGACCTCGTGCGCGGGCATGGTGAGCGAGACGCGGTCGAGCACCTTGTGGTCGCCGAACCACGCGGAGACGCTCTCGGCCTCCAGCGAGGCGGCGGTGTCACGGCCCACCGCGGGCAGGCCCAGGGTGTCGGCGAGGTCATGCGAGGTGGTGGCGGTCATGATGGATCAACTCCCGGTGGTTCAGAGCAGGTTGGGCAGAAGGCGGGTGATGGCGCCGGCGCAGGCCAGGCCCAGGGCGGCCAGTACGGGCACGGCGCAGATCCAGGTCTGCCAGCGGCCCCAGACGCGCTGTGCCCAGGCCGCGAGCAGCGCGGCGAGGAAGAGTGCCTGGGTCCAGAGGAAGACCGCGAGCCAGGCTCCGCTGTCGCCCTTGAGCGCCTCCTCCGCCGTACCGATCCAGCCGGAGCGCCGGTCGCGCGGCGGGCTGGGCTGTACGGGACCGGTCAGCTCGGCGTCCACCCGCAGCACCCCCGAGGGGGTGTACGCGGGGCCGGTGGCGGTGATCAGGGTGAGCCTGCCCTTGGTGGGGTCGGCGGCCGAGGGCAGGGCGTCACCGGCCCGCCTGCTGCCGGTGACCCGGTACTCCGCCTTGCCCTGACCGGTCATCACCGTGAAGGTGGCGTTAACCGGGAGCCGGTCGAGGTTGGCGAAGGGACTGCCGTACCCCCACAGCCTGCCCATGATCACGGCGGTGCCCGCCTGTCCCGGCAGCGGGGTGTCACGGCGGTGTCCGGGGCCGGACATCAGCACACCCGAGGTGGTGCCCTCGCCGACCACCTCGTGGACACCGAGCTCCGGGATGTCCAGCAGCGCCACGGGCGCGCCGAGCGCGAGGGGCTTGCCCTCGACATCGCGCCCGCCCACCGGGGCGGTGCCCTCGGCGAGCTGCTTGCGCAGTTCGTCGTACGAGACCTGCTGGTCACGCTCGTGCTTGAGATGCCCGACGACGGTGAGATTGGCGGCGAAGCCGAGCAGCACGGCGGCGAGCACGCACAGCGCGGCCCCGGCCAGCGCCAGCCCGGGACGGGCGGCGGTCGGGGCGCCTCCGCCGCGCCCGGCGGGCCGGCGGGCCCCGGCCTGCGGCGCGGGGGCGGAGGGCGGCGATATCAGAACGGCCACGGTGGCTGCGCTCCTCGCTCTCGGGGTGGAGGGGTGGTGGTGGGGCGGGAAGTGAAGGGGTGGAGGGGGGTGAGCGGGTGGCCGGCGGTACGGGTACGGATACGAGCGCGGGCCCGGGGGCAGACATACGGTCTGCCCCCGGAAGCCCTCACTCTCCCGTTCCGCCGTCCGTCGCGCGTCAGTCGACCGGCGGGCCGGCCGGTGCGGCGAACGTGAGCATGCCCCTGCGGCGCGCGCCGACCACGAAGGCCGCGCCCACGAAGAGCAGTGCCAGCGAGCCGAGGCCGATCGCCGCGACACCGGTGCCGGTCGAGGCGAGCGAACCGCCCCCGCCACCGCTGCCGCCGGCGCTGCCGCTGCCGCCGTCCGAGCCGCCCGTACCGCCGGTGTCCGACCCGCCGGTGTCGCCACCGGTCGCGCCGTCCGTCGTACCGCCGTCCTCGCCGGTGCTGTCACTGGGCTCGGGGCTGGGGTCCGGGTCGGCCGCCTCGCCGGTGGTGAAGGCGAACGCGACGCTGTGGCCGTCCGCCTTGTCCTCGGCGAGGGTCAGCGTGTGGTCGCCGTCGGCGATCTCGTCCGGGACGGTGAAGTCGTAGCCCTGCACGATGCCTTCGGCGTCCGCCGTGGCGTCGGCGAAGGCCGTCTCGCTGTCGGAGAGGGAGACCTTCACCACAGCGCTCGGGGAGTAGCCGCGGGCGGTGACGGCGACCTTCTGACCGGCCTCCAGATTGGGGTTCTCACCCAGCGGGTTGCCGTCCGCGTCGACGACTTCGAGGTCGGCGGGCTCCTCGGGGCTCTGGGAGCCGCTGGGCGACGGGGAACCGGACGGGCTCGTGGCCGGCTTGACCGTGTAGTCGGCGATGGACCCCACAGAACCGGTGTAGGCGTCCGGGTCGGCGGGGGTGAACTGCGCCCCGAGGCTCATCACGCCCAGGGGCAGGGCCGTGGTGGTGAACACGGCGGTGCCGTTGTCGGCCGCCTTGCTGCCCAGCTCGACCGGCTCGGCGTTGAGCTGCTTCGCGGTCAGGGTGAAGTCACCGGCCACGGCGGGGGTCACCTTCGCCGTGATGGTCACCGTGTCGCCCAGGCTGGACTCGATCTCCGGGACCGCCGTCAGCTCGACGCTGGTGGCCTCCGCCTGCGGCAGTGTCCAGGTGTCGCCGGTGACCTCGATGTTCGTGGAGAAGAACGCGAACGCGTTCGTGTCGTCCCAGTTGGGGCACTCCAACTGCAGTGTGTAGGTGCCGTCATGGGACTCGGCGCCGAACCAGCCGTCGAGGATGTTGGCGAAGGAGGTGCCCCACACCGGCAGGTCGACGTCCACGGGCGCGGCGTCATAGCCGCCGGCGCTCAGCTGGCCGAGACTCGGACGCAGTCCGGTCGTCGGGTGGACCACCCGGAGCTGGAGGGCGTCGCCCTGGCCCGCCGGGCACGGCGCGTCCGTGGTCACATGCGGGACCAGGGGGTTGTCGGTGATGTTCCCGGAGGTCCGGCTGAGGGTCAGATCACCCAGCCGGTCCGCCGCCCTCGCGGTGGCCGCGGCGCCGAGCACGGCGGCGGCGGCGCCCAGGATCAGGGCGCAGCACATCAGCAGCGCCGGAAATGTTCTCGCTCGCGCGAGGCGTGTCATGGTCGTTACTCCTAGTAGGTGTAGGTCAGGCACGAGGTGCGGTGTCGGGCGCCGCTGCCGGTCGGATCCGGATACGCCGCCGGGCCGGGCACCTGGAGGGGTGTCCGGCCTGCGTGGGAGAGAAGGGATATTGATCAGCGCACCCCCGTCACAATGTGCTGCCGCAGGCGGAGCCGAGTGTGGCGAAGCCGTACACCTGGATCAGATTGGCCTGGGCGCAGACCGTGGAAGTGGGGCCGGCGAAGGCGCTGATGAGGTCGGGGTCCGGGGTGGGGCCACCGGTCAGCTCGGCGGTCCGGACGACGTTGTAGACGGCACGGGTGAAGGGGAAGGCGGTGTTCAGCCTGCCGCTGACGCGCGGCGCGACGCCCTCCACCCGGCTGAGGACCGTCACACCGTGACGGTCCGCCACCACACCGCCCGTCTGGGCGATGTACCGCGCGATCGAGTACGGGGCGATGTCGCCGGCCGTGTCCAGGGCCGTGCCGTCGTGCTCCTGGACGGTGTCGTCGACACAGGAGCCGAGCTGCGGCTCGGTGACACCGATCCGGCGCAGGAAGAAGCTCCGCGTGCCGGAACCCGGCTGCGGCAGCAGCGGGGTCAGGGCGACACCGCCGTGCGTGGTCAGCGCGCAGGTGTAGATGTCACGGAGCTGCTCGGTCGTGAAGCCCACGCCGTCGTTGAGGGCGCTGTTCGAACGGACCGCGACGGTCACCGCGTCCTTGGCGAACGGAATGAACGTCAGCCGGTTGCTCCGGGTCTCCACGATGTCCTCCGGACCGACGGAGGAGCGGGCGAAGTCGACGCAGTGCGTACCGGCGGCGATGTCGACGCGCAACGCGTCGATACCGGCGTGCGACCCGTTGGGCCGGGGGATCTGGCAGCCGACGGGACGGGTCTTGATGGGCGAGGAGCCCGTCGCGTCGTACGAACCGATCAGAAGGCTGTGCGGAACACCGTCGGGGTCGGCGACGACGGAGCCCAGACCGCTGAGCACGTCCTGCGTGGTGTCGGAGCCCACGCCGACGAGCCGGCGGTACTGGGGAGGGTCGGCGACGGCCGCGGGGGCGAGGAAGCTCACGGCGAGAGCGGCGGTGACGGCGACGGCCGCCGACCGGATGGCGGATGTGATGTTCACGCTGTGCCTCTCCTCCGTGATCGCGGTACCTGGAGCCGTCGGCCGGCCGCGGGTGCGGGGACCGGGGGCCGGGCACCCGTGGAGGGTGCCCGGCCGTGGTGCGGTGGGGCGTGTGGTGCGGTGGGGCGTGTGGTGCGGTGGGGCGTGTGGTGCGGTGAGTACTGGTGGTGCGGCGAGTACTGGGAGAAGAACCGGGGCGGAGACCGTGGTCAGTGCCCGCCCCGGGTCATCAGCGCTCGGCCTTGACGCTGGTGTTGCCGCAGTTGGTGATCGTGCCGAAGCCGTAGTTCTCGATGACGGCCGTCTGGGCGCAGATCTCGGCGGTGGTGGCCAGGGCCGGGTTCGCGTTCGGGATGCTCTCGAAGGCCCTGATCAGGTCGGCGTCGGGAGCGGTGCCACCGTTCAGCTTGGCGGTCGGGACGACGTTGTAGACGTCACGGTTGTACGGGAAGGCGGTGTTCAGCTTGCCGGCGATGCGGGGCTGGATGGTGTCCACCTTGGCCAGGACCGTGGCGCCGTGACGGTCCGTCACCACACCACCGGTCTGGGCGATGTACTGGGCGATGGAGTACGGGGCGACGTTGCCGACGTCCGTCAGGGCGGTGCCGTCGTGCTCCTGGACGGTGCCGTTGACGCAGGAGCCGAGCTGAGCCTCGGTGACGCCGATCTTCTCCAGGAAGAAGGTGCGGGTACCGGAGCCCGACTGCGGCAGCAGCGGCTTGAGCGCCACGCTGTTGTGCGTGATCTTGGTGCAGGTGTAGATGGCGCGCAGCTCGGCGGTGGTGAAGCCGACGTTGTCGTTGAGGGCGCTGTTCGAACGGACCGCGACGGTCACCGCGTCCTTGGCGAACGGGATCCAGGTCAGCCGGGTCGTGCTGAAGTCGACCGGGCCCCGGGAGGAGCGGGCGAAGTCGACACAGTCGATCGCGGTGTTGGTGAGGTCGTTGCGCAGCGCGTCGATGCCGGCCGAGGAGCCGTTGGGCCGGTTGATCGGGAGGCCGACACGGCAGGTGACCGATCCGGTGCCCGTCGCGTTGTACGACTGGATGAGCTGGTTGTCCGGGATGTTGTTCGGGTCGAGGATGACGTTGCCCAGACCGTTGACGACGTCCTGCGTGGTGTCGGAGCCCACGCCGACGATCTGGCGGGTCTCGGAGTCGGCGGACGCGGGGGTCGCGAAGAGGCTGAGGCCCATGGCGACGGCACCGGCGGCGGCGGCCATGCGAATACGGGACTTGACGTTCACTTCTGTTCTCCTCCGTGAAAAACGGATTGCGAGGAATGGACGGTCAAGAGGAATCCGGATTTCGTTGCTGCCGACCCGTCGGCCGACACCGTGAACAGTTCCTCATTCTCCCGCCGGAGATCCACCAACTCCATTGAAGGAAAAGGTTACGAGGGCATTTCCTAGGTGACTCCTAGGGAATTCACCGGTGGTTGCACGGAATTCCCGGAGGGCGGAACGCCACTCCGGGAATTCCAGGGCCACGGTCCCGTCAGATCATCCGGAGCCGCCCGTCGCCGCCCGTCGTACGGAGAGCCGCAGGAGTACGGGGCCGGCCAGCGCGGCGACACCGCCCGCGACCAGGACCCCGAGCAGCACCCAGCGGACGATGCCCAGGACCTCGCCGGGGGTCAGTCCGCCGGCCGAGGCCGCGACGCTCTTGGCGGGGCCCGGACCGCCGCCCGCCGCGGCGCCCGGAGTGGCGGAGGCGCTGGGCGCGTCCGTAGCGGAACCGCCGGCCGCCGCCTCCTCGTCCGCGGTGCCGCCGGCCGCCGCCGTACCGTCACCGGCGCCGCCCGCGGACCCGCCGCCGGCGGCACCGCCGCCACCGGAGCCGCCGGAACCGTTCGAAGCGCTCTCGTCACCGCCGGGGGTGGCCGGCTTGCCGCGTTCGAGCTCGTCGGCGGCGGCCGACGCCTGGTCGCGCAGGGCCTCGGGCAGCGGCGCGTATCCGGGCGGCAGCTCACCGGGTGCCAGGCCCGGTGTCTGCCCGGCGCCCGCCGCGTACCGGATCAGCCGCGCGTAGTCCTGGCGCACCTTCGCGGGCTGGTCCAGCGGAGCGACGGCGTAGGCGACCGCCGCCAGCGGATAGGCACCGCCCTTCGCGGTGGCCGGGGTGGGTGCCTTCACACCCTTGACGGCCGAGTCGGGCATCCGGTCGACGGCCTTGAGCAGGGCGTCGGCGGTCGGCTTGACGTACTCGCCGTCGGCGTTCGGAAGCGCGGCGACGTCCAGCTCGTAGCGGGACGCGGACGCGGCGTCGACGATGCCGTACGTCCTGCGGTCGCCCGGGATGGCGTCCGAGGTCACCAGCTTGACACCGCCGGGGGAGTTGGGGTCCTGGGCGGGGACGAAGGTCGCCCCGCTGGCCCCTCGCCGGATCCGCAGCGCTCCGTTGTGCAGGTCGTTGGAGTAGGGCGACTTCTCCTGCTGTCCGTACGAGATCTTCCCCGTCTGGTCATCGCCGAGTGCCAGCGACACCTCGGTCTCGGTCGGGTCCGCCTTCGGGAAATCGAAAGGGGCGTCCTTGTCGAGACCCAGTCCCTGGTAGGAGGGATTCACCTTCATGCCCCAGGGGTCAGGCTTTCCCTGTAGGAATTCCCGGGCGTCGGTGTCCGACTGGAGATAGCGCCAGACAAGGGAATTGACATCCGAATTACCGGCCTGAAGCAATATTCCGTCGGGCCCGAGCTGAGGAGCCGTAGGACGCTCGAAGTACGGGTTCAGTTCTCTGAATTCCGGATCGACGATGATGGAGAGCGCGTTTCCTTCGAGATGCTTCGGAACCGGACTCTGGAAGGTGATCTGCCGTACGTCGTACGGGTACGAACCGGTCATCAGCTTGGCCAGCAGCCGTGGACTGAGCTTGAGATCGTGCACCTGCCCGGCGTCCCCGTCCTCCCAGAAGAAGCCGACGGTCAGGGCGCTGACGGCCACGGGAGCGTGCACGACCTCCGCCCCGCCCTCGACCGGCGCCACGGTGATGCCCAGTCCGGGCGAACTCGGCGTGGGATTCGAGATGAGCCCGCGCGTGTACTCCTCGCCCGCCTGGCTGAAGGTGAACCGCGCGTCGGCGCCCGAGCACAGCCGCGTCTGCCAGGACGTGATGGCGTCGGTCAACAGCTCGGAGCCGATGACGCGGCGCTCGGCCTTGTCGGCGTCACAGGTGTTGCCCACCGGACCGAAGTCCATCGGGAAGACGATCCGCTGGTCCCAGTTGGACTGGCTCAGGCCGGAGGTCTTCAGTCCCATACCGATGTCGGAGGAACCGTCGGGATCGTGTGTGCCACGGGGGACGACGACCAGCCAGCACCGCCGGGGCGTCGTCCGCCCGGCTGCCGGGTCGACCTCGCCGCATCCCAGATGAGGTGCTTCGAGCGCCGTCTTCACCTCGAAGATCGCTTCGCCGGTGCCGTCCTGCCTCGTGCGCAGCCAGGGCTGGGTGTTGGTGTCGTTGTTGGTGAAGTACGTCCAGTCGGTGCCCGTATCGGTCTGTTCCCCGACCACCGGCCGGAACGGGACGAACGGGTTGCCGCCGCCGGGGGCCTCGGTGTACTCCGTCTCCCCCGGGTCCAGGCCCCTGGGCAGCGCCCGCAGACCCATGAAGCGCTCGCCCGCGTTGTTCGCGCCGAACTCGCACTGCTCGCGTTCGGGGCCCGCCGGGTCGTCCCCCCAGCACTGCATGATCTGGAGGAAGTTCATATATTTCGCGGCCGACGTCTCCTGGCCCGTCCAGCTCACCTCGACGCCCTGCGCGCGTAGATTCCTGGTCTGATGGACCGTCACCTTGAGACCGGAGAAGTCGTCGTGCGGGCCCTTCTTGCCGGTCTTCGTCACCGCGGAGTCCTCGGCGGTGACGTCCGCCAGCGGCGCCTCCGCCGCCTGGACCGGTCCTGACGGCAGCGGTACGAGGGCCAGCAGCAGGGCGCCGGCCAGCGCGCCGAGACCGGCCTTGACCCGCCGGGACACCGTCATCTCGCGCACGCTCATCCCGATCCCTCCCTGCGGCGGGAGCGGGCGGACAGGGCGCGTGCGGTCAGCGGCGGGCCGATGACGACGCCGACGAGCAGCAGGGCGGAGAGCCCCATCAGCGCGCCGCGCAGCGCCGACGACTCGCCCGAGGCGAGGGTGACCGGGTTCGCGACGACCGAGGAGTCGCCGCCGGAGGCGCCGTCCTCGGTGATCAGCTCGCCGGTGTCGGGGTCGATCGTTCCGCCGGACGTGCCGGACGCCGCGGCGGACGGGTCCTGGGAGCCGGAGGCGCCGCCCGTGGTGCCCGCTCCCCCGGTGCCGGCCGAGGTGCCGCCCGTACCGCCGGTCGCTCCCGTACCGCCGCTGCCGCCCGTGCTGCCGCCCGAACCGCCGCTGCCCGAGCCGCCGTTCGAGCCCTGCGCCGACGGCTTCACCGGGGTCTGCGTGCCCTTGGCACCCGCGGTGCCGGTCGAGCACTGGGTCGTGCCCCTCTTGTCACAGGCCTTCGGCCGCGGGGCGTTGTTGGCGAGCGTGTTGGTCCCGTTGGAGGAGAAGGTGGGGTTCCGGCAGGATTCGATGTTGATCTTGTCCTTGGGCGCGCCCGGGATCCGCCTGACCTGCTCGAAGCCCGCCAGGACCAGGTTCTTCGGCAGCGGCGAGTAGCCCAGTTCCTCGGCCATCTGCTGACCGTCGCAGAGGAAGTAGTTGGCGAAGGTGCCCAGCGAGAGGCCCTTGGCCTCGGTCATCGGATTCTGGTCACCGGCCAGCGAGGTGGGAATGATCATGTAGCTGTAGCTGGAGAGCGGATAGGACCTGCTGTCCTTCGACCCGTAGACGCCGTCGAGGATCTGCGTCAGATAGTTGGTCGAGTTCTTGTCCGGGTTGATCTTGGCGTCGAGCAGGGCCACGGCGACGCTGGACGCGGTCGGCTCCACGTAGTAGTCGGAGTCGTTGAGCACCTTGGCGACCGGGAAGCCGGTCGAGATGGCGTACGAGTACTCGACATAGGTGATCGCGCCCTCGGCCTGGTTCTGCTTCACATAGCTGGAGACCCCGAGCGAACCGGACTTGGCGATGGTCGAGGTGCCGGGCACGACCGGGAAGTACGAGGTCAGACCGCACGGCGAGGCGCGTCCGGCGCGTCCGCAGTAGTCGTTCCACGTCGGGCCGTGCTCCTTGGCCAGCCAGGCGGTGAGCTGCGCCGTCGTACCGGAGCCGTCGGAGCGTACGACCGGCACGATCCGGCGGGCGGGGAGGGTAAGTCCCGGATTGTCGGCCCGGATCTCGGGCGCGTTCCACATGGTGACCTTCGAGGTGAAGATCTTCGCGAGGACATCGCCGGACAGCCGCAGATTGGTGACCCGCTTGCCGCCGATCTTCAGGTTGTACATGAAGGCGGTACCGCCGGCCACGATCGGCATATAGGCGAAACCGCGCGTGGGCGGGGTGTCGGTGACGCCGCCCTCCTTGAGCCCGTACGGGATCTCGGAGACACCGAAGTCGACCGAGCCGTTTCTGAACTGCTCACGCCCGTTGGACGATCCGGTCGCGGCGAAGTTGACGGTCATACCGAAGTTGGAGGCGACATTGCGGCGCCACTGGTCCAGCGCGTTGGCACTCCAGGTGGAGCCCGCGCCGTTGATCTTCGGATAGGTCGCCGCCCAGGCGGGCGGCGGCCCGATGGCCAGCAGCGCACAGAGCAGCGCGGCCAGCCCCATGGCCAGACGGGAGACGGTCGCGGGTCTCACGGGGAACTCCTGAAGGGTGTGGCGGAGGGTACGGCCGGCTTGTGGCCGTCCGTACCGGTGCGGGTACGGGTGGCGAAGCGCTCGGCGTCACGGCGTGAGGCGAGCACCCGCCGATGGGTCTGACGGCGCGTCAACTGACCCGGCGCGCGCCCGCCGATGATCCGGGCGATGATGAACAGCAGCAGCACCAGGGCCATCAGCGTCGCCGCGGTGCCGAAGCCGCGGGCGATCATGTTCGGTTCGGGCGACTTGACGAACTCGAAGGTGGCGAGCGGCAGGGACACCTGCGACCCGTCGAACGGATCGGCGTTCATCTCGGCGCTGAAGCCCGCGGTGAGCAGCACCGGAGAGGTCTCGCCGACTCCGCGCGCGGTGCCGAGGATCACCGAGGTGGTCAGACCGGAGCGGGCGGTGGGCAGCACCACGTGCCAGGCGGTGCGCCAGCGGGAGGTGCCCAGCGCGTACGACGCCTCGCGCAGCGTGCCGGGCACCAGCCTGATCACCACGTCGGAGGCGCGGATGATGATGGGCAGCATCATCACCGCCAGGGCGAGGGAGGCGGCGAGGCCCGACCTGCCGGTGCCCAGGGTGAGGATCACGGTCGCGTAGATGAACAGACCCGCGACGATGGACGGCAGCGCGGTCATGGCCTCGACGACGGTGCGGACGAACCGCGCGAACCGTCCCGGCACCTCGTTGAGGAAGACCGCGCAGAGCAGCCCGGCCGGCACGGTGAGCACCAGCGCGATACCGATCTGCTCCAGCGTGCCGACGACGGCGTGCAGGATGCCGCCCACGCTCAGCGGTTCGAGCGGGCCCGAGAGCTTCATGTCCTCGGTGAAGAAGTTGAGGTGGGGCAGCGCCTTGCGGCCCTCCCACAGCGTGAAGACGATCACGAAGACCAGGGCGGTGAGCAGGACCAGGCCCATGCTGCGGACGAAGACCCCGGCGAGCCGGTCCCGTACGGTCGCCGCGTCCTCGTCGAAGGAGACCAGCAGCGCGTACAGGGCGAGGAAGATCGCGTACCCGACGCAGACGAATCCGACCACCCCGTTGAACGGCAGCAGCCATACGAAGAGCAGCGCGGTCAGGCCGGTGGCCGCGGCGCCCGCGCCCAGCAGCGCGTAGATGTCCGTGGCCCGGCCCAGCCCCAGGGAACGCCGCCGCTCCCCGCCCGGCTCGGCGGGCCGCGGCCGGCTCGCGGGCAGCACGGTGCGCCGTTCCGCCGTGACGGCCGGCGGCGTCTCGGGTGCGAGGGTCATAGCGGGTGAATCCCCTTAGAGACGGCTTGCGGTGGGCCGGTGACGCCGGCCCGTGCGGCGGTTGGGTACAGGGCGCGTGAGCCCGCCCCGGCGGCGGCGGACCGGGCGCGGGCGCCCGTCCCGCGGTGACGGAGGAACCGGTGGCCGGACAGGTCCGGCGGACAGCCGCTCATGGCGCTACGCGTCGCTCGCCGCGCCGGAGCGGCTGCGGGCGACGATCGACGAGGCGGCGAAGTTGACGATCAGGGTCATCACGAAGAGCGCGAGGCCCGCCGCCATCAGCGCGGACATGGCGAAGGGGCTGGCCTCTCCGTACCGCAGCGCGATCAGTGAGGAGACCGAGCTGGTCCCGCTCTGGATGATGTGCCACTGGATCACGAAGACCGGCGAGATGATCAGGTAGACGGCGATGGTCTCGCCCAGGGCCCGGCCGAGGCCGAGCATGGTGCCGCCGATCATGCCGCCCTTGCCGAAGGGCAGGACGACGCTGCGGATCATCCCCCAGCGGGTGGCGCCCAGCGCGTAGGCGCCCTCGCGCTCACCGGCCGGGGCCTGGGTGAAGACCTCACGCATCACCGAGCAGATGACGGGCGCGACCATGAAGCCCACCACGATGCCCGCGATCAGGGTCGAGGAGGTGTAGACGGTCGCGGTGGAGAGCGGGTCGTTCGGGTCGGTGCCGACCACACTGAACGGCGGGAACCAGCCCAGATAGGTGGCGATCCAGCGGGCGGTGGGCAGGATGGCGCCCTCGAAGAAGAACAGCCCCCAGAGTCCGTAGACCACGCTGGGCACCGCCGCCATCAGGTCGACGACGCTGATCAGCGTGGAGCGGATCCCGGGCCGCGCGTACTCGGAGATGTAGAGCGCCGCGCAGACCGCGAGCGGCACCGCCACCACGATCGCCACCAGGGCGATCAGCACGGTACCGACCATCACGGCCGCGATACCGAAATTGCCCGCGTCCGGCTCCCAGGCCTCGGTGGTCAGGAAGGACCAGCGGGCCCGGTCGAGCGCCGGCCACGCCCGGTACAGCAGAAAACCGCCGACCAGCAGCATGACGGCGAGGACCAGGCCACCGCCGCCTCGGGCCACCCCTCGGAAGATCCGGTCGGGCAGCCCGGGGTCGGCGTACAGCACGCGTGAACTGTCGACGGCCGGCGCCTCGCCGGAATCACCGCCGAACGGCCGGCCGGTCACCCCGGCGGCCACAGTTCGCTCCCTTGTTCGTCTCAGCACAACCAAGACGCTCACGGGGCGCGGTTGACACGTGGGCACCTTCACGTGAACGAGGGGCGCCCTAGAGGCAACTTCGGGTTACGAACGTGTGCAAGTGGCGTGCGGAGAACCATGCGCGGCGCCAGACTCCTGTGCGCATGAGGATCGAAATCCGTTTCAACGGCCGCTCCACGGGAAGTCGCCGCTGTCGCCCAACTCCCGTAACAGGTCACGGAACCGGGCGTACGCCGCCCGGCAGGTCGAGTACCGCTCGTACGAACGGGCGGACACGATCGTGCGCTGTCCGCCCTGGTCCCTGACGATCCACATCCAGCCGTTGTTCTCCTGCGTGTGCTGGACACCTCCGGTGAGGACCGCGTGTTGTCGGCAGACCTCCTCGAAAGAAGCGCGGCACCGCTCGTACGTGGCGAAAGCGATGGCCGAAACGGCCACCACCCGCCCGTTCTGTGCGACGACGCGCCATCCGTAGCGGCCGTCGGCGTCGATGTCGGTCTGACAGCGCACGCCGGCGGCGCTCCGTAATCTCCCGGTCTCATCGGGCGATCCCATGTCCCCACCCCTGCCACTCGTCCCAGTCGGGCCGCGGTTACGGCCCTTGGAGCAGCAGGTGCAACCTAGTGAGACGTTCGTGACACGTGGGATTCAACCGACTACCTGACGAGATGATTCGCCAGGAAGTTGCCCCTTGGTTACGGCAAGGTCACCAACAGACACCGAGAACAATCGTGGGAAACCGCGTTCCATCGCAACGAACTACGCGCGTCGCACCAGGCAGGGCACCTGGCGCGACGCGCGTTCGAACGCACCCCGACGGGCGTTCGGTTCAAGGGGTCCCCGGGGGACCTGTACGACCTAGCCGAAGCGGCCGTTGACGTAGTCGGCGGTACGGGGGTCGGCCGGGCTGTGGAACATCGCGGTGGTGTCGCCGTGCTCGACGATGCCGCCGGGCGTGCCCTGTTCGGCGAGGAAGAAGGCGCACCGGTCGGAGACCCGGGCCGCCTGCTGCATGTTGTGGGTGACGATGACGACGGTGACCTCGCCGGCCAGTTCCTTGATCGTCTCCTCCACCCGCCGGGTGGAGGTCGGGTCGAGCGCCGAGCAGGGCTCGTCCATCAGCAGCACCCGCGGTCTGACCGCCAGCGAGCGGGCGATGCAGAGCCGCTGCTGCTGGCCGCCGGAGAGCGCGCCGCCCGGCTGGCGCAGCCGGTCACGTACCTCGTTCCACAGCCCCGCCTTGGTCAGGCAGTGCTCGACCAGCTCGTCCCTGGCGTCCCGGCCGAGCCGGACGCCGGTGAGCTTCAGACCGGCGGTGACGTTCTCGTACACGGACATGGCCGGGAAGGGGTTCGGCTTCTGGAAGACCATGCCGATCCGCTTCCTGGCGTCGGTCAGCCGCCGCTCCGGCGCGTAGATGTCCTGCCCGCCGAGCAGCACCTCGCCGGCGAGCGCGGCCGACGGGATCAGCTCGTGCATCCGGTTGAGGATCCGGAGGAAGGTGGACTTGCCGCAGCCGGAGGGACCGATCAGCGCCATGACCTCTCCGGCCGGCATGGTCAGCGACACCCGGTCCAGCACCTTGTGGTCACCGAACCAGGCCGAGACGCGGCGCGCCTCCAGCTCGGCGGCGGTGCCCGGGGCGGGGATCCCCGCCGACGGAAGGGGGATGGTGTCGGAGGTGGAGGCGGTCACGTCATGTCCTTCGAGGTCGCGGGGGTTGCGGGGGGTCGGGGTCCCGGGCGGCCGGGGATACGGCGGCCGGAGGCCCGGCGGTCAGAGGAGGTTGGGCAGCAGCAGCGCGGCCTGGTCCGCGACGACGAAGCCGAGCGCGCCGAGTACGGGGACGCCGACGACCCAGGCCTCGCGGCGGCCCGAGCGGGCCCGTATCCAGGTCAGGGCCGCGGCGGCGAGCAGCAGGGCCTGGCCCCAGAGCACCAGCGGCATCCAGGCGGACGCCTGGACGGCCATCGGCCTCTCGTCGGCGGGCAGTGAACCGGCCGTGTACAGCGGCGCTGCGCCGGGCTGGACGGCGGAGACGAGATCCGCGTCCACCCGCAGCAGTCCGCCGGGCAGGAAGGCGTGCCCGTCGCCGGTGATCAGCGTGAGCCTGCCCTTGCCCGCTTCGAGGACGGACGGCTGCGGGTCGCCCTCCCTGCGCACGCCCAGCACCCGGTAGGTGTGCTTGCCCTGGCCGGTGCTGACGGTGAAGGTCTCACCGGCCCTGAGCTGTTCGAGATGCGCGAACGGGCCCCCGTAGGCGGCCTGACGGCCCATCACGACGCTGACGCCGGGCTGGCCGGGCAGCACGCTGTCCCTGCGGTGTCCGGGCCCGGTGGCGAGCACCTGTGCGGTGGTGCCCTCCCCGATGACCGTCCGCAGTCCGAGCTGCGGGATGTCCAGCAGCGCGACCGAGGTGCCGAGGGCCAGCGGCTCGCCGTTCTGGGCGCGCGGCCCGACCGGCGCCGTGGCGTTGGCGAGTTCCCCGCGCAGGGCGGAGTTCGCCACCTGCTGGTCCCTGCCGTGGCGCAGATCGCCGAGCGGCCCCAGATTCGCGACGAACGCGAGGAGCAGTACGGCGAGGATGCTCAGCGCGGCACCGGTGGCGCGCAGCGCCGGGCCGGCCCGGCGCTGGTCGCGCGCCCCGCCCGCCCGGGGGGGGGGCGGCGGGGGCGCCACGGGGGGCGGGGTGACCCGCCGCGCACCAGCCCAGGAGGAGGGGTGGGGGCGCCCG
>NZ_JBSGVS010000068.1:0-3573 GCF_053608565.1 Streptomyces sp. NPDC055025 | reverse complement strand
GCCGGGCGCTGGTCGCGCGCCCGGCCCGCCGGTGGGGCGCTCGGCGGGCGCTCCAGGGTGTCCTGTGTCACCGTCAGGTCACCTTCACTGACTTCGTGGTGGCGGCGCCGTTGGCGTACCCGGAGCGCTTGGCGGTGACCGTGACCGTGAGCGTGTGGCCCTTGTCGGCCTTGACCGCCGTGTAGGTGGACTTGGTGGCGCCGCTGATCGCCTTGCCGGCCCGCTTCCACACATAGGTGTACGACTGGGCCGCGGGGGTCCAGGTGCCGGCCTTGGCGGTGAGCTTCTTGCCGACCTTGGCCGTGCCGCTGATGGCCGGTGCCGTCTTCACCTTGAGCGCGGGGCCGGTGGCGACGGTGACGGCGGGGCTGGTGACCGTGGTGGTGCCGCCGGTGTTGACCCCGCTGGGCCGGCAGGAGACCTTGTGCGTACGGTCGGTGGAGTCCAGGGTGCGGGTCGACGCGGTCGCGCCGGTGATCACCTTGCCGTCGCGCAGCCACTGGTGGCGCACGGTGGTGGCGCCGCTGAACTTCACGGCGCAGGTGACCTTGGAGCCGACCTTCGCCGTACCGGTGACCTTCGGCGCGGTGGTGACCGAGGGCGCGCGGACCTTGACGGTCAGCGGGACCGCGGCGGACACCGAGCCGGTGTGGTTCGCCGGATTCGCGGGCGTGAACTGCGCCCTCAGCAAGTGGGTGCCGACCGCGAGGGTGGTGGTGGAGAGGGACACCGTGCCGTTCGAGACGGTGACGGGCGAGCCCAACAGGGTCATTCCGTCGAGGAACCCCACAGTGCCCGGGGCGGTCGAGGGCGTCACCTTCGCGGTGAGCTTGACCGAGGTGCCCTGGGTGACGGGGCCCGCCGGAGCCACCGTGAGGGACGTCGTCGTCGCCTGCGTGGGGGCGGTGCTCTGGTACGCCGTGTCCGAGGTGAACCAGATGGAGCCCTTGAAGTCACCGTAGGTCGCGGTGCCGAAGGCCTTGCGGCAGGTGACGGTGAACTCGTAGCGGCCTTCCAGCGTCTTGAAGCCCGCCGTGCTGGCGTAGTCCCGCATGGTCTCGGTGAGCGGCACCTCGTACCCGTCACCCACGACCGGATAGATGCCGATCTCCGAGTTGCCCACGACGTTCTGGCCCTCGGCCGGGAAGCCCGCGCCGGTCACCGAGACCAGGATGTGGTCCGCCGGCTCGGGGCAGCTGCCCGAGGTCGTCAGGGACATCGGCGAGACGTCCGAGCCGGTGGCCGGGGACGGCCTGAGGGTGCCCAGGGTGTCGGCCTGCGCGGCGGGGGCGCCGAGCAGCACGAGCCCGCTGAGCACACCGACGGCGCCGGTGAGCAGCGCGGCGAGGGTCTTACGGGGGGTCACCTGTTGCCGCCGTTCGCGAAAGTGAGCAGTCCGCGGCGGCGGGCCCAGAACACGGCGGCGGTGCCGAGGGCGATCAGTGCGGCAGAGCCGAGGCCGAGGAGTCCGGCCTGGGCGCCGGTGCTGGCGAGGGCGCCGCCCGTGCCGCCGGAGCCGACCTCGGTGGAGACATCGGTGGAGCCGCCGCCCGTGGAACCGCCGTCGGAGGCGCCGCCGTCCGAGGAACCGCCGTCCGTCGTGCCGCCGTCCGCGGTGCCCGGGTCGTCGGTGCCCGGGTCGTCGCTGCCGGGGGGCAGACCGGTGTCGGACGGATCGGCCGAGTCGCTCGGCTCCGGGCCGTCGGAGGGCTCGGACGGGTCGCTCGGCGTCGTGCTGGGGTCGGTGCTCTGCGAAGGGCTGGGCGAGGTGCTGGTGGGCGGGTCCGAGGGCCCGTCCGGGTCGGTGTCGCGGTAGGCGGTGTTCGAGGTAAACCAGATGGAGCCCGTGAAGTCGCCGTACGTCGTCTCGCCGAAGGCCTTGCGGCAGGTGACGGTGAACTCGTAGCGGCCTTCCAGCGTCTTGAAGCCCGCCGTGTTGGCGTAGTCCCGCATGGTCTCGGTGAGCGGCACCTCGTACCCGTCACCCACGACCTGGTAGATGCTGATCGGTGAGTTGCCGACGACGTTCTGGCCCTCGGCCGGGAAGCCCTTGCCGGCGACCTTCACGATCACGTAGTCGGCCTCCGCCGGGCAGGCGGCGGAGGTCGTCAGGCTCACGCCCGAGGTGTCGGTGCCGGTGGCCGGGGCCACCTTGAGCGTGCCCAGCGGGTCGGCGGCCTGCGCGGCGGGCGCGCCGAGCAGCAGCGCACCGCCCGCGGCGGTCAGCAGGGTGGCGGCGCCGACGGCGGCCTGCCTGGAGAAACGTTTGGTCAGCATGGAGGTCTTCACTTTCTTGGACACGGAGTGGGACACGGAGGCCGACCCGGAAGCGGGCACGGAGTCAGGCACGGAAGGGAGGGATTCGGAAGCGGCGGGCCGCGTGGGACGCCCGCGCCGGCGGCGCGGCGAGAACCACACCGCGACGCCCGCCGCGAGGACCAGCAGCAGGGCGAGGAGCGCCCAGGGCACGGTCCAGAAACCGGCCGAGAGGGTGGTGCCGGGCAGCGCGGGATTGATGTCACCGCTCACCGCGACCGGGTCGACGGTCACCGTCGCCGTCGACCGCAGGGCGGGGAACAGATCACGCACGGAGGCGGTCACGGTGACGGCGTTGCCCGGCAGCAGTTCCTTGATGTCATGGACCCCGGGGGCGCGCACCGGTCCGGTGACCGCGTTGCGGACCCGTACGGTCTGCCGCGCCCCGATCCGTACGTTCCCGGTGTTGCGCACCGTGTACGTGACCGTGGCCGAGCCGCCGCCGAACGGATTCGCCGTTCCCCGGTAGCTCGCCCGGAGGTTCTCCACGGTGAGCCGCGGCTTGAGTTCCCCGGCCACCCTGATGTGGATCCGCGCGCCGACGCGCTGTTCCACGGCGACCCGGTCGCCCTCGGCGCCCGACCCCGTCGAGGTGAGCGCGGCGACGATGCCCGCGGCGTGATCACCCGGACTCGCGCCGCGCGGGACGGTCAGCGTGAAGGGCACGATGACGCGGGACCTGGCGGGGATGACCACCGTGCTCTTCTTGACCGCGACCCAGGTGCCGGCGTCCTTCGACGGGCGTCCCGCGGCCAGCAGGTCGAATCCTCCGTCGGCGGTGTTGAAGGCGTCGCTCGCGTAGACCTTCAGCTTCAGCGCTCTGGTGCTGTGGTTGAGGACGGCGAGATGGTCCCCGACCGCGGCGCCGGGCGTGGCGCTGTACGAGAAACCGCTGCGCCGGTCCGGCTTCTTGGGGCCCGAGGGCTGCACACCGAAGGTGGTACGGCCCTTGTCGTCCTTGGCCGGGGCGGACGCGTGGGCGCCGGGGGCCGCGGTGAGGGCGAGCAGGCAGGCGAGAAGGCACGCGAGCAGCGCGGTGACGAGGGTGCGGGCCTGGGGGCCACGGGCCTGGAGGGTGGTGGTCATGTCGGGGTGTCCGATCGGGGCCGTTTCTTCAGCGGTGAGAAGACTTCGGTGATGTGGGGCTTCGGTGATGTGGGGCCAGGACGTGGGGCTTCGGTGACGTGGGGCTTCGTGTACGAGGTGTGAGATGCCGTCGGGCAGGCATCGGGCGGGGCGGTGAGGACGGGCGGGACG
>NZ_JBSGVS010000067.1:0-48928 GCF_053608565.1 Streptomyces sp. NPDC055025 | reverse complement strand
CTCCTCCGCCTTGCGATCCACGGCACCACGCGGACACCAGCCGCTGCCGCGGCGGGCGCTCCCTCATCCAGCCAGATCCAAACGAAAGACCCTAGGGCTTGTCGTCAAGGCGGCGCGGTCCGCCCGTGGGGGAGGGCCCGGTGACGGCGGGCATGGGCAGACGGACGGCGGGCGGATAGGGTCGAAGCGGCGCGACTGCCTGTTCGAGAGCAGAGGATTCGAAGTGACGGACGGAGCGGTAACCGAGGTCGCCCGCGTACTGATCGCGGCGGACAAGTTCAAGGGCTCGCTCACAGCGGTGCAGGTCGCGGAGCGTGTGACGGCCGGGCTGCACCGGGTCGCTCCCGAGGTGGCGGTCGAGACCCTGCCCGTCGCGGACGGCGGCGACGGCACGGTCGCGGCAGCCGTCGCGGCCGGTTTCGAACGGCGCGAGGTACGGGTCACAGGGCCGCTCGGCGACGAGCTGACCGCCGCCTACGCCCTGCGGGACGGCATGGCCGTCGTCGAGATGGCGGAGGCTTCCGGCCTCCAGCGTCTTCCGGCGGGGGTGTTCGCGCCCCTGACGGCGACGACCCACGGATCCGGCGAACTGCTGCGCGCCGCGCTCGACGCGGGCGCCCGGAGCATCGTCTTCGGAGTCGGCGGCAGTGCCACCACCGACGGCGGCGCGGGGATGCTCGCCGCGCTCGGCGCGCGCTTCCTGGACGCGGCCGGTCGGCCGATCGGGCCGGGCGGCGGCGGCCTGCGGGACCTCGCCACCGCCGATCTCTCCGGTCTGGACGGCCGTCTCGGCGCGACGGAGATCGTCCTCGCCAGCGATGTGGACAACCCCCTGACCGGGCCCAAGGGCGCCCCCGCCGTCTACGGCCCCCAGAAGGGCGCGAGCCCCGAGGACGTGGTCACGCTCGACGCGGCGCTCGCCCACTACGCCACGGTCCTGGAGACGGCCCTCGGCTCCCGGGCCGCCGATCTCGCGCTCTCGCCGGGTGCGGGCGCGGCGGGCGGAATCGGCTACGGCGCGCTGGTCGGCCTCGGCGCGGGCTTCCGCCCCGGCATCGAGGTGATGCTCGACGTACTGGGCTTCGCCTCGGCCCTGTCCCGGGCGACCCTGGTCATCACCGGTGAGGGCTCGCTGGACGAGCAGACGCTCCACGGCAAGGCTCCCGCGGGTGTCGCGGCGGCGGCCCGCGCGCGGAACATCGAGGTCATCGCGGTCTGCGGCCGGCTGGCCCTCCCGCCGGAGGCCTTGGGCCGCGCGGGGATCCGGCGCGCGTACGCCCTCACCGATCTGGAGCCGGACCCCGCGGTCTGTATGGCGGAGGCGGGACCGCTGCTGGAGCGCGTGGCGGCGAACATCGCCCGGGATTTCCTGGCCTGACCCGGCCGGCATCCACCAAGGGCGGGGAAAGGGGCGGGGGGACAGGGCTGTCCCCCTTGTCCCGCCCGCCCTCACGTGTGTCCTCTCCGGCCGTCGCGCGTGTCCGGACCCGCCCCCGCCCGTACGGCACGTATGACTAGAGGACTGCTGACCACAGGCCTGCGCGCCGAGCGAAGGAGCACTCTCCCATGGCTTACCGCCTGAAGACGATCAAACGTAAGGAACATCTGGCCTTCGTCGGAGCCAGACCCTCGATCAGTCCCATGCAGGTTCCCTCGTGGGGGGACGTGAAGCCGGACTGGCGGGCGGAGAGCATCGGATGGTTCGACGAGCGGGAGAGCATCATCGGCGCGGGGCTCGTCCTCTACCGGCCCGTACCGAAGATCAAGCGGTATCTCGCCTATCTGCCCGAGGGCCCCGCCATCGACTGGTTCGCCCCTGACCTGGCCCGGTGGCTCCAGCCGATGCTGGCCCATCTCAAGTCCCGGGGCGCGTTCTCGGTGAAGATGGGGCCGCCCGTCGTCGCCCGTCGCTGGACGGCGGACATGGTCAAGGCGGCCGTCGTGGACCCGGAGGTCCGTCGGCTGCGGGACGTCGAGCCCACCATGACCGACCCGCGCGCGCTCGCGGTCAGCGACCGGCTCCAGCGCATGGGCTGGCGGTGCAACGACGACGGCGCCGACGACGGCTTCAGCGCCGGACAGCCCCGGTACGTCTTCCAGGTGCCCTTCGCGGGGAGGTCGTTGGACGAGATCCAGCGCGGCTTCAACCAGCAGTGGCGGCGCAACGTCAAGAAGGCCGAGAAGGCCGGGGTGAAGGTGGAGCGGGGCGGCTACGAGGATCTGCCGGCCTTCTACGAGCTGTACCGGGAGACCGCGGAGCGCGACCAGTTCCTGCCGCGCCCCCTGACCTACTTCCAGGGCATGTGGACCGCGCTGACCAGCGAGGACCCCGACCGGATGCGGCTCTATCTCGCCCATCACGATGGTGAGGTCCTGTCCGCGGCCACGATGCTCACCGTCGGCGACCACGTCTGGTACTCGTACGGTGCCTCCACCGCCCGCAGACGTGAGGTGCAGCCGAACAACGCCGTCCAGTGGCGGATGATGTGCGACGCCCATGAACTCGGCGCCAGTGTCTACGACCTGCGGGGCATCACCGACACCCTGGACGAGAGCAACCATCTCCTCGGTCTGCTCCGTTTCAAGGCGGGCACCGGCGGTGAGGCCGCCGAGTATCTGGGCGAGTGGGACTATCCGCTCAACAAACTGCTGCACAAGGCACTCGACCTCTATATGGCCCGGCGCTGAACCGGACCCCGAGCCGGACCCCGAGCCGGACACCGCATCAGGCGCTGAACCAGAAGCTGGACGGCAGTGTGACGGAAGACCCTGGAGTCGGGGCCGTGCGGATACGGGCCGCGCGCCCCGACGAGGCGCGGGCACTGAGCGGCCTTGTGCTGCGCTCGAAGGCCCACTGGGGTTACGACGAGGCCTTCATGGCCGCCTGCCGCACGGAACTCGCGATCTCGGCGGCGGATATGACGGCCCGTCGGATGATGGTCGCGGAGGACGAGAGGTCCGGCGCCGCCCTCGGTGTCGCCTCGCTGGAGGGGAAGGCCCCCGACGGCACGCTCGGACTGCTCTTCGTCGAACCGCGCGCCTTCGGCCGGGGCATCGGCCGCACCCTGTACGCCCATGTCCTGGACGCGGCCCGGGACGAGGGCATCGAGCGGCTGACGATCGACTCCGATCCGCACGCGGTCGGTTTCTACCGGGCGCTGGGCGCGCGGCCCGTCCCCGGCGGCGCGCAGCCGCTGTCCCGGCTCCGGGTGGACGTACCCCCGCGCGCGAGCTGGGCACGGGCGTGGACGGGCGGTCGGCGCACCGTACAGCTCGGCAATGTCGCCGAGTTCCAGGCGCAGTTCATGTCCCCCTCCGGACGGCCGGAGACCGTCCGCCGGCCCGAGGTCTTCCGCCGCCCCGAGGTCTCCCACTGGCCCGAGGCCTCCCGCCGGGCGAGCGCCCACTACTCCTGTCTGGCCGCGCTGGGCAGCCCGTACCCCGCCGCGGTGGTCCTGCCCGGCACCGTCCCCGAGGGCTGGCTGGAGTTGCTGTCCCGCCAACTCGCATGGGAATCAGTGGAGTTGTACGACGGTCTCGGCACCGGCCCGGCGGGACTCACTGCCGAGATCCTGGACCGCCCGGCCCTCGTACGCTATCTGCGCGGCCTCGGGCTGCCGTTCGTACCGTGGGGCCGTACGGGTGCGACGGGCGAGCTGTCCGGGGAGCCGCTCCCGCCCGGGGCGCTGCGCTACGAGTCCAAGCGTGCGGCCAGTGTCCTCTTCCACGAGCTCGCCGCCGCGCATCCCGGGATCGTCGTGCCGGACCAGTGGCCGGTGGCCACGCGCCGCGCGGCGGCCCGGCGGATCCTGGCACGGGCCCGTTCCGGCGCGGGCAGTGTGGTCAAGACCGAGCACGGGGTGGGCGGTTCCGGGACCCATGTGGTCACTTCCGTATGGCGTCTGCTGCCGGTACTGCGCGCGCTGCCCCGGGGTCCGCTGCTCGTCGAGGAGTTCCTGAGCGCCGGCCCGGACGCCGTCCCGCGCGATCTCACCTACGACGGTCTGGTGGACACGGCGGGCGAGGTGCACGATGTCGGCGCCGCGCGGATGGATGTGGCGGGTACGGCGTACCAGGGAGCGAGCGTCGGTCCCGGCGCCGTCCCGGACGGGGCGGCGGCCGTTGCTCTGCGCTTCGGGCACGATGTCGGTCTGCGGCTCGCCGCGAGCGGCTACCGGGGCTGGTACGACGTCGACTTCGTGACCGCCCCGGCCGACCGGCCGGCACCGTCCCGGTCCGCCCCGCCGGACGGCCTCGCGCCGGCCCGGCTCGCAGCGGTCCGGCTCGCACCGACCGAGATCAATCTGCGGCTGACCGGCCCCTCGGTCGCCTTCGTCGTGAAGGCACGGCTGGACGAGACCCGGGGCGGCGACCATCTCGTACGCTCGCTGGACCGGGTCCCGCTCGGCGCCCGGCTCCCGGACGGCGAACTCATCACATGGCTCACCGGACTGACGGCCGACTGCGCGAGGACCGGGGCGGTGCTGGTGCCCTCGATCCCCACGGCGGCCTTCGACCCCGCCCCCTTTCTCGGGGTCCTGCTCGCCGCCCGTACGGCGGAACGTCTCGACGCGGCCGAGGCACTGGTCCGAACGGCGGGCGCGGACCTCGGCCGGCTGTTCGCCCCCGGCCGCCGGCCTCCGGCTACTCGGTCCGCCGCGCCGGTGGTGAGCCGATGACCGCCCAGACCACCACGATCCCCGCCGCGATCATCAGCGGCACATTGAACGTGTAGACGAGCGCGGCCTGTCGCGGCCAGTCCTGTCTGGCGGCCAGCCGGTAGAGATTGTCCTGCGGCCACCAGGCCACCAGCAGCCAGACGACCGCGAGATGGGCCGCGGTGGCCAGACCGCGCGGACCGCCCCGCCGCAGCATCGGTTTCCGTCCGGCCACCAGGAATCCGGCACCGGCCGCGAAGGAGACCACCTCGAAGGCGTAGAGGACGCCGAACAGTCCGTTCCACGGGCTCGGCACGCCGGTCAGATCGGTGGAGCCGGGCCAGAAGGTGTCGGTGAGGGCGGCGGCCAGGATGCCCGCGGCGATCGGCACCGCACAGCCGCCGACGGCCGCCGCCCTCTCCTCCCCGGTCATCCCGCCCTTGCCCGCGTGGCGCACGGCTCCGGGTACCGGCGGCAGCGGCAGCGCAGCGCGGTCCACCTTCCCGGCCGCGTTCCTCGGGAGCGAGGCGACCCGTACGACCGTTCCGGGGATATCGGCGGCCGGCACCAGACCGGTCAGCCGGGCCCGCAGGGACGCGGCGTCCGGCACGGCGCCAGGAGAGGTGTTCGGCGTGGCGCTCGGCGTGGCGCCGGGTGCGGCCTCGGCGTCCGATGCGGCGGGTGCCCTGCCTGACGGGGTGTCGGGGCCCGGTGCCACATAGGCGATCAGTGCGCCGCCGGTACGCCCGCGGTCCCCGGTGACGACGACCTCCCGGAGATCCGGATGGCCGGCCAGCGCCGACTCCACCCGGTAGGTGTCGACCGTCCTCCCGCCGATCTCGACCCGGTCGGCGATCCGGCCGCGGAACTCCAGCGGCCCTCCGCCGTGCCGCCGCCCCGCGTCGCCGGTGGGGACCGCGTCGCCGCCGTCCGGCGGAGTGAGCCAGATCCGCCCCTTGCGCAACTCCACCGCGCAGCCGGGGAACGGACGGCCGAGATACGCGGCGCGCTCCGGGTGCTCCACGGGCCCCGGCAACTGCTCGGGCTCGAACCAGGTACCGCATCCGACGACCTCCGCCGGACCGTACACACTCAGCACCCGGGCCCCCGGCACGGGCAGCAGCCCCTGGAGGCGTAGCTGTTCGTCGAGCCGCAGCGGTTCACCGCCCACCACCAGCAGCCGCAGGGCGGACGGTTCGCGCTCCGCCAGCCGGGCCGCGGCCGTCGGGTCCACCTCCGCGACGGTGACACCCTCCGACCCGGCCGCCCGTTCCGACAGCACCAGCGTGCCGCCCGAGCACAGGGCGCGTATCCAGCCACCGGTGAACTCGGTGGTCTCGGAGCCCGCCGTCACCAGCAGCCGGTCGTCCGCCGTCAGCGCGTAGACCTCGGCCCAGGCGGCGTACGCGGCGAGCCATCGGCCGTGCCCGGAGACAACCGCCCTCCGCTCACCCGTGGTGCCCGCCGTGAAGAGGACGGTGGCCCGCCGGTTCCCCGCCCCGCCCTCCGCGGGCGCCGCGTCGGAGTGGGCGGCGATCGCCTCCCCGTCGCCGTCCAGGCAGATCTCCGTACGGCGGCGGCCGTCATCGATCCGCGCCAGCAGCCTCCGATGGGTGATGACCACCTCCGCCCGGGTGAGCCCGAGCAGCCGGCGTGTCTCCTCGCGCGGAATCCCCGGCGCGACAACGGCGTACGCGTACCCCGACTTGAGCGCGGCCAGCATCGCCACCAGGGCGTCGAGCGGACGCTCCGTACAGATCGCCACGGTGGCACCGGACTCCGGCACCCCGGCCCGCGCGACGAGATACGCCGCCAGCCGGTTGGCCGAGCCGTCCAGCTCCTGATAGGTCAGCCGCGCGCTCTCGGTGATCACGGCGGTCCGGTCGGGTGCCTGCCGGACCTGATCTTCGAACAACTGATGTATGGATCCCCCGGTCATGACCGACGATCATTCCAGAGCCGGGCGACCGCCGACAGGCCGTCGGAACGAGCCGGGACAGGACCGTGACAACGCACGAGAGCCCGGGTGCGCCATGCACCCGGGCCCTCACGCTCAAGCCGTCAAGCCGTACTCAGGACGTGCGTCGGAACGGGACGTACTACGGAAGCTGCGCCGCCCGTGCCTCGCGACGGTTGTCGCGGAAGGTGTTCACCCGCCGGGCCGTGGCGAAGAGCGGAATGACCGCGCCCGTCACGACCTGGAGCGCACAGCCCGTCTGGAGCAGCAACTGACCACCGGGCGCGTCGAACGCCCAGGCCGCCAGCAGCCCCATCGCCGCCACGATCCAGCTCAGCATCGCCACCGCGAGAATTCCCCGCGGCTTCGGATACTCCACCCGGCTGACCATCAGCCACGCGACCCCGACGATCGCGAGCAGCGTCGGTACGAAGGGAAGCTCCAGCAGCACGATCGAGATGACCGTCAGCGCGCCGAAGGGGCTCGGCATGCCCTGGAACATGCCGTCCTTCAGGGTCACACAGGAGAATCTGGCCAGCCGCAGGACGACGGCCAGCAGCACCACCACCGCCGCCAGCGCCGAGACCCGCTGATGGGCGTCGTCCGCGACCATCCCGTACACCAGGACGAAGTACGCCGGGGCGAGGCCGAAGCTGATCAGGTCGGAGAGGTTGTCCAGCTCGGCGCCCATCGGTGAGCTGCGCAGCTTGCGTGCCACGAGCCCGTCGAACAGATCGAAGATCGCCGCGCACAGCATCAGGATCACGGCCGTCGCCGCGGAGTGCCGCGCCATACCGCTCTCGTCGCTGCCCGTGAGATGGGGGATGAGAATGCCGGTCGTGGTGAAGTAGACGGCCATGAAGCCGCAGGTGGCATTGCCGAGTGTGAGGGTGTCCGCTATCGACAGCCTCAGTGACAGCGGCATGTCCTCCGCGTCGTCCTCCGCTTCGGCCTCGGCCTCGGTGGCCCAGCCGGCTTGCGTATCAGGATCAATCACGGTCAATTCGAGTCACCCCTGCGGTCGTGGTCTGACCGACCTCGACAGCGACATCGACACCTTCCGGAAGGTAGATGTCGACACGCGAGCCGAAACGGATCAGGCCGATGCGCTCGCCCTGTTCCACCTTGGTTCCCTGGGGCAGATACGGGACGATGCGGCGGGCCACCGCACCCGCGATCTGCACCATCTCGATATCGCCCAGCTCGGTGTCGAAGTGCCAGACAACGCGCTCGTTGTTCTCGCTCTCCTTGTTGAACGCCGGAACGAATCCGCCGGGGATGTGCTCGACGGAGGTCACGGTCCCCGCGAGGGGAGCGCGGTTGACGTGGACGTTCAGCGGGCTCATGAAGATGGCGACCCGGGTGCGCCCGTCCTTCCACGGCATGATGCTCTGCACCACACCGTCGGCGGGCGAGATGACCCGGCCCTGCGTGATCTCGCGCTCGGGGTCGCGGAAGAACCACAGCATGCCCGCCGCGAGCGCGGTGGCGGGCACAGCGAGGACAGCGGCACGCCGGGAACGGCGCGCACGGACCAGCCCGATCGCCGCGGTGGCGACGGTGGGCAGGAGCCACGGCGATGCTCCGCGCGCGAGGCGGACCCGGCCGCGTGGTGCAGAGGTTTGGCTGTGGGGCATGGATGACCTTCGTAGCGGATGATGCCGCGCGGGTAACGGGGGACGGCGGCTTTCCAGCGATGGTATCGGTTGCGAGCAGCAACTGAGCAAGCCAGCAGCCGAGTCGAGCGGCTGGAAGCCGGTGGCACCCGTCGGCGGAGTGTGATCTACTTCGCGGCTAAACAAGATCAAAAGCGACAATCAGCCCTGCGAACGGTACTCCTCCAGCAGTCGGCGGCCAATGATCATTTTCTGGATCTCGGCGGTACCCTCGCCGATCAGCAGCATCGGTGCCTCGCGGTAGAGGCGCTCGATCTCGTACTCCTTGGAGAAGCCGTAACCGCCGTGGATCCGGAAGGCGTCCTCGACGACTTCCTTGCAGTACTCGGAGGCGAGGTACTTCGCCATCCCTGCCTCCAGGTCGTTTCGCTCCCCGGAGTCCTTTTTGCGTGCCGCGTTCACCATCATCGCATGGGCGGCTTCCACCTTGGTCGCCATTTCGGCCAGCTTGAACTGGATCGCCTGATGCTGCGCGATGGGCTTGCCGAAGGTATGACGTTGCTGGGCATATGCCACACCCAGCTCGAAAGCACGCTGTGCGACTCCACAGCCACGTGCGGCGACATTGACCCGCCCCACCTCGACCCCGTCCATCATTTGGTAAAACCCTCGGCCGGTGGTACCGCCGAGGACCCGATTGGCCGGAATGCGTAGTCCGTCCATGACCAGCTCGGTGGTGTCGACGCCCTTGTACCCCATCTTGTCGATTTTCCCGGGGATGGTGAGTCCGGGCCGCACCTCACCGAAGCCGGGTTCCTTCTCGACCAGGAACGTGCTCATCGACCGGTGCCGGGCCGTGCCCTCGGGATGGCCTTCGTCGGTACGGCACAACACCGCCACAAGGGTGGACGTACCGCCGTTGGTGAGCCACATCTTCTGGCCGTCCAGTACATACGTGTCGCCGTCCCGCACCCCCTTGGAGGTGATGGCGGAGACATCCGAGCCGAGAGCGGGCTCGGACATCGAGAAGGCGCCACGCACCTCGCCGGCCGCCATCCTGGGCAGGAAGGCGTCCTTCTGCTCCTCGGTGCCGTGCTGTCTGAGCATGTAGGCCACGATGAAGTGGGTGTTGATGATGCCCGAGACGGACATCCACCCCCGCGCGATCTCCTCCACACAGAGCGCGTAGGTCAGCAGCGACTCGCCCAGACCGCCGTACTCCTCGGGGATCATCAGTCCGAACAGCCCGAGTTCCTTCAGGCCCTCGACGATCCGCGCCGGATACTCGTCACGGTGCTCCAGCTCCGTGGCGACCGGGAGGATCTCCTTGTCGACGAAGTCCCTGACGGTCGCCAGGATCTCCCGCTGGATGTCGGTCAGCCCGGCTGTCTGGGCGAGTCGGCTCATGGCTCTGTCACTTCTCCCGGGGCTCGGGGCGGCCGGGCTGCTCGCCGCCGCGCTCCTTGACGTACTTCTCGGTGGGGACCATCACCTTGCGGCGGAACACACAGACGACCGTGGAGTCCTGCTTGTACCCCTTGGTCTCGACGTACACGATTCCGCGGTCGTCCTTGGACTTCGACGGAGTCTTCTCCAGCACGGTCGTCTCGCCGTAGATCGTGTCGCCGTGGAAGGTCGGGGCGATGTGCCGGAGCGACTCGACCTCCAGATTGGCGATGGCCTTCCCGGAGACGTCCGGCACCGACATGCCCAGCAGGAGTGAGTAGACGTAGTTGCCCACGACGACGTTCCTGCCGAAGTCGGTCGTCTTCTCCGCGTAGTTGCTGTCCAGGTGCAGCGGGTGGTGGTTCATGGTGAGCAGGCAGAACAGATGGTCGTCGTACTCCGTGACCGTCTTGCCGGGCCAGTGCTTGTAGACCGCCCCGACCTCGAACTCCTCGAAGGTCCTCCCGAACCGCATGGCTCACACCTCCGGGGCTTCGAAGGCGGTGGTGCGCCGCATCCCGGCGGCCCGGCCCTTGCCGGAGACGACCAGCGCCATCTTGCGGCTCGCCTCATCGATCATCTCGTCGCCGAGCATCGCGGAACCCTTCTTGCCGCCCGCCTCGGACGTGTAGTACTCGTACGCGTCGAGAATCAGCTCGGCGTGGTCGTAGTCCTCCTGGGAGGGCGAGAAGATCTCGTTCGACGCCTCGATCTGGCCCGGGTGCAGGACCCACTTGCCGTCGTAGCCGAGCGCCGCCGCGCGGCCCGCCACCTCGCGGTAGCCGTCCACATCGCGGATCTGGAGATAC
This sequence comes from Streptomyces sp. NPDC055025, assembly GCF_053608565.1. Lineage (NCBI taxonomy): Bacteria > Bacillati > Actinomycetota > Actinomycetes > Kitasatosporales > Streptomycetaceae > Streptomyces > Streptomyces sp. NPDC055025. Next base: position 38,442 of record NZ_JBSGVS010000067.1, on the reverse strand, counting down.
GGGCCGTCGATCGCCTGGAGACCGTGCGTACGGGCCGCCATCAGAATGCGCATCAGGATGTAGTGGTAGGCGTCCGCGCCATAGCCGGGCGGCTGCTGCCCGACCACCAGGGTCCTCATATTGATCGAGGCCATGAAATCGGCGGGACCGAAGACGATGGTCTCCAGACGCGGGGACGCGCCGGCGATCTCGTCCACGTTCACCAGGCCCTTGGCGTTCTCGATCTGCGCCTCGATCCCGATCCCGCCGACCTCGAAACCCATCGTCTTCTCGATCTGGGTGAGCAGCAGATCGAGGGCGATGATCTGCTGGGCGTCCTGGACCTTCGGCAGCATCACACAGTCGAGGTTGTGGCCCGCGCCCTCCACGACCGTGATCACATCGCGGTACGTCCAGTGCGTCGTCCAGTCGTTGACCCGGACGACCCGGGTCTTGCCGCTCCAGTCACCCTTGTTCAGCGCGTCGACGATGGTGTGCCGGGCGCCCTCCTTGGCGAGCGGCGCGCAGGCGTCCTCCAGATCGAGGAAGACCTGATCGGCCGGGAGCCCCTGGGCCTTCTCCAGAAAACGCGGGTTCGAGCCCGGTACGGCGAGACACGAGCGGCGCGGACGCAGCCGGCTGGCGGCGGCTCCCGCCGTCTCCGGCACCGTGGGCGGGACGGGCGTGGCAGGCGCGGTCATGCGGAGACCTCCAAGGGATCGAGCTTGTTCGCTTTCCTGATCTCGTCGACGATACGGCCGACGATCCCGGTGATTCCGAAGTCCTTCGGAGTGAAGACGGCGGCCACTCCGGCCGCGCGCAGCTCCTCGGCGTCGCCGTCCGGGATGATCCCGCCGACGATCACCGGGATGTCGCCCGCGCCCGCCGCACGCAGCCGCGCCAGTACGTCGGGCACCAGCGCGGCATGCGATCCGGAGAGGATCGACAGACCCACACAGTGCACGTCCTCGGCGAGCGCGGCACCGACGATCTGCTCCGGGGTCAGCCTGATGCCCTGGTAGACCACCTCGAAGCCGGCGTCGCGCGCGCGGACGGCGATCTGCTCGGCGCCGTTGGAGTGCCCGTCCAGTCCGGGCTTGCCGACCAGCAGCCGCAGCCGCCCCGACCGCAGTTCGGCCGCGGTCCGGGACACCTTCTCCCGTACGCTGGCGAGCGCGGTGCCCGTCTCGGCGCTCACCGCCACCGGCGCGCCGCTCACCCCGGTCGGCGCGCGGAACTCGCCGAAGACGTCCCGCAGCGCCCAGGACCACTCTCCGGTCGTCACCCCGGCCCGCGCGCACTCCAGGGTGGCGGGCATCAGATCGGCGGTGCCCGCCCCGGCCCTCTTCAGCGCGGCCAGCGCCTCGGTGGCACGGGTCTCGTCGCGGTCGTCCCGCCAGGTACGCAGGGCCGCCACCACCCGTGCCTCGTTCGCCGGATCGACCGTCATGATCGCGGTGCCGAGATCGGCGGTGAGCGGACTGGGCTCGGTGGACTCGTAGCAGTTGACCCCGACGATCCTCTCCTCGCCCGACTCGATCCGCGCCCGGCGCTCGGCGTGCGAGGAGACCAGCCGCGACTTGAGATAGCCGGACTCGACGGCCGCCATCGCCCCGCCCATGGCCTCGATACGGTCGATCTCCTCCAGACTCTCCGTGACCAGGGCCGTCACCTTCTCCTCGACGACCCGCGAGCCCTCGAAGATGTCCTCGTACTCCAGCAGATCGCTCTCGTGCGCGAGCACCTGCTGTATCCGCAGCGACCACTGCTGGTCCCACGGCCGGGGCAGCCCCAGCGCCTCGTTCCAGGCCGGGAGCTGTACGGCACGGGCGCGGGCGTCCTTGGAGAGGGTCACCGCCAGCATTTCGAGGACGATCCGCTGGACGTTGTTCTCCGGCTGGGCCTCGGTCAGCCCGAGGGAGTTGACCTGGACGCCGTAGCGGAAGCGGCGCTGCCCGGCGTCCTCGATGCCGTACCGCTCACGGGTGAGCGTGTCCCAGATACGGGAGAACGCCCGCATCTTGCACATCTCCTCGATGAACCGCACTCCGGCGTTGACGAAGAACGAGATCCGGGCGACCACGTCCCCCTTGCGCTCCTCGGGGATCCGCCCGGACGCGAACACCGCGTCGAGCACGGCGATCGCGGTGGACATCGCGTACGCGATCTCCTGCACCGGGGTCGCCCCCGCCTCCTGGAGGTGGTAGCTGCAGATGTTGATCGGGTTCCACCTGGGCAGGTGGTTCACCGTGTAGGCGATCATGTCGGTGGTCAGCCGCAGGCTCGGGGCCGGCGGGAAGACATAGGTCCCGCGCGAGAGGTACTCCTTGACGATGTCGTTCTGGGTCGTCCCCCGCAGGGCGGAGATGTCCGCGCCCTGCTCCTCCGCGACCACCTGGTAGAGCGCCAGCAGCCACATCGCGGTGGCGTTGATCGTCATCGAGGTGTTCGTACGCTCCAGCGGGATGTCCTGGAACAGCCGCCGCATGTCGCCGAGATGGGAGACCGGGACCCCGACCCGGCCGACCTCGCCGCGGGCGAGGAGATGATCGGGGTCGTAGCCGGTCTGCGTCGGAAGATCGAACGCGACGGAGAGCCCCGTCTGTCCCTTGGCGAGATTGCGCCGGTACAGCTCGTTGGACGCCTCGGCGGTCGAATGACCGGCGTAGGTCCGCATGAGCCAGGGCCTGTCCTTCTGACGGTCCGTCATGGCGCCGCCCTCAGGCCTCGGTTGTCACGGCGGCGGGCGGGCGGCCGTGGGTGCGCGGGCGTCCGTGCCGCTCCGCGGGCGTGTCGCGGAACAGGTTGATGGCGTCGATGTGCCGCGCGCGCAGCTCCTCGTCGCGTACGCCCAGGCCCTCGCGGGGCGCCAGCGCCAGCACACCGACCTTGCCCTGGTGGCGGTTGTCGTGCACGTCGTACGCGGCCTGGCCTGTGTCCTCCAGGGCGTACACCTTCGACAGGGTGGGGTGGATCCTGCCCTTGGCCACCAGCCGGTTGGCCTCCCACGCCTCACGGTAGTTGGCGAAGTGCGAGCCCACGATCCGCTTGAGGGACATCCACAGATAGCGGTTGTCGTACTCATGGGTGTAGCCGGAGGTCGACGCGCAGGTCACGATCGTGCCGCCCTTGCGGGTGACATACACACTCGCGCCGAAGGTCTCGCGCCCCGGGTGCTCGAAGACGATGTCCACGTCCTCGCCGCCGGTCAGCTCACGGATGCGCTTGCCGAAGCGCTTCCACTCACGCGGGTCCTGGTGGTGTTCGTCCTTCCAGAACCGGTAGCCCTCGGCGGTACGGTCGATGATCGCCTCGGCGCCCATCCGCCGGCACAGCTCCGCCTTCCGGTCGCTGGAGACCACACAGACCGGGTTCGCCCCGCCGGAGAGCGCGAACTGCGTGGCGTACGAGCCGAGTCCGCCGCTCGCGCCCCAGATCAGCACATTGTCGCCCTGCTTCATCCCGGCGCCGTTGCGGGAGACGAGCTGGCGGTACGCGGTCGAGTTGACCAGGCCGGGTGCCGCCGCCTCCTCCCAGGTCAGATGCTGGGGCTTGGGCATGAGCTGATTGGACTTCACCAGGGCCAGCTCCGCCAGACCGCCGAAGTTGGTCTCGAAGCCCCAGATCCGCTGCTCGGGGTCGAGCATCGTGTCGTTGTGGCCGTCGGACGACTCCAGCTCGACGGAGAGACAGTGCGCGACGACCTCGTCGCCCGGCCGCCAGGCGTTGACACCGGGGCCGGTGCGCAGCACGACACCGGAGAGGTCGGACCCGATGACGTGGTACGGCAGGTCGTGCCGCTTGGCGAGTTCGCTGATCTTGCCGTACCGCTCCAGGAAACCGAAGGTCGGCAGCGGTTCGAAGATCGAGGTCCAGACCGAGTTGTAGTTGACCGAGCTGGCCATGACGGCCACCAGGGCCTCGCCGGGGCCGAGCGCGGGCACCGGCACCTCGTCGAGATGGAGCGACTTGCGGGGGTCCTTCTCATGGGTGGGGAGACCGGCGAACATCTCCGTCTCGTCCTTGTGCACGGTCACCGCGCGGTACGAGGCGGGGACGGGCAGTGCGGCGAAGTCGGCGGACGTGGTGTCCGGCGATTGGATCGCGTCCAGGATTTCCTTCACGGTGGAGCCTCCGGCGAAGCTGGGGGAGCGAGATGCAAGGGGGCTGCTTGCTGCTGTGCGGGGGAGGGGTGCCGTCGGTTCGGCGAGTGCGGCTGATCAACGGGCGGAGCTGATCGTGCTGATCGGCGGCGCCGGGTGGGCGCGGAGGTTGCCTGTGACGCAGGCGTCCGGACCACAAACGAGACGGCTTGCGGGAACAGCCGGACAACCTCACGGTATGGCACGCCGTGACGCATGACAAGGCACTGAGTGCCAGGAATCTCTCTCATCTGTCATCGGTGCGACACGCATGAGCAATGTCTACCGCTCCCTCGGCGGGGAGTATCACCTCATGTGACCATATGGGCGCAGGGTGTACCGATGCGCGATCGCGGGGCCGAACGGGCGACGCGACGGGACCTGGGCCCGGAGACGGGACCCGCGCTCGGAGACAGGACCCGGGCCGGCCGGGGAAGCGTGCGGTGGCCGGGGGCGTGAGGTGTTCGGGAGGGGACGGGGAGGCTACGCGTCCCTGAGTGCCTGCTTGATCGTGCGCATGACCTCGTCCAGCGGGGCGTCCGTACGCGCCACCGTCACCAGGACATCCCCGCTGGTGCGGGCGGTGGCGGCGGCGTGCTGCGGCTTGCCGCCGATGGTCCGGCCCGAGCCGATACCGGAACCGAAGGTGTCGCGCACGATCGCGAAGGCGTGGTCGAGCTGTGCCTCCACATCACCCTTGCCGCCGGCCCGCAGCCAGCGGCGCAGCACATGGTTGTGCGCGGTGACGACCGCGGACGCGGCCACCTCCGCCAGCAGCGGGTCGTCATTGCCGTCGGTGTGGTCGCGCTCGTCGAAGTGCCCCAGCAGATAGCGGGTGAACAGCCGCTCGTAGCGGGCCACCGAGGCGATCTCGCGCTCGCGGAGCGTGGGCACCTCGCGGGTGAGGCGGTAGCGCTCCACGGAGACCGCGGGGGAGGCCGCGTACATCCGCATGACTTCCTTGATGCCCCGGCAGACCGTGTCCAGCGGGTGCTCGTGCGCCGGCGCGGCGTTGAGCACCGCCTCCGCCCGTACGAGCGTGTCGTCGTGGTCGGGGAAGATCGCCTCTTCCTTGGAGCGGAAGTGCCGGAAGAAGGTGCGGCGGGCGACCCCGGCCGCGGCGGCGATCTCGTCGACGGTCGTCGCCTCGTACCCCTTGGTCGCGAACAGTTCCATCGCCGCGGCCGCCAGCTCCCGGCGCATCTTCAGCCGCTGGGCGGCCGCGCGGGTGCCTGCGGCACTCTCCGGAACGTCGGACCTGGTGCTGGTACGGGAGGACTTGGCGGGCTGGGACATGAGGTGAACGTACTGCATCGGCGCGGGAGAGCGCGCCCATGGGGGCGGAGCGCCGGGCGCACCACCCGGCGCACCACCTGGTGTAACGCCCGGTGGACCGGTCCCTGACCCCGGTCCATGGGCCGGGACGCGGATCGAGGAGCCCGCTCAGCGCCGGGCGTATTCGCGGAAGCCGCGCCCTGTCTTACGGCCGAGGCAGCCCGCGGCCACCAGATGTTCGAGCAGCGGGGCCGGGGCCAGGCCCGGATCGCGGAACTCGCGGTGCAGCACCCTCTCGATGGCCAGCGAGACATCGAGGCCGACCACGTCGAGCAGCTCGAAGGGGCCCATCGGATAGCCGCCGCCCAGCTTCATGGCGGCGTCGATGTCGTCGAGCGACGCGTAGTGCTCCTGGACCATCTTGATCGCGTTGTTCAGATACGGGAAGAGCAGCGCGTTCACGATGAAACCGGCCCGGTCGCCGCAGTCCACCGGATGCTTGCGGACGGCCGTTGCCACCGCGCGCGCGGTGGCGTGGACATCGTCGGCGGTCAGGACCGTACGGACCACCTCGACCAGCTTCATCGCCGGGGCCGGGTTGAAGAAGTGCATTCCGATCACGTCCTGCGGGCGCGAGGTCGCCCTGGCGCAGGCGACCACCGGCAGCGAGGAGGTCGTGGTGGCCAGGACCGCGCCCGGCCGGCAGACCTTGTCGAGGGTGGCGAAGAGCTGCCGCTTGATCTCCAGATCCTCGGCCACGGCCTCGACGGCGAGATCCACCTCGGCGAGGGCGTCCAGGGAGCCGGCCGGGGTGATCCTCGCCAGGGCCTGGTCACGCGCCTCGGCGGTCAGCCTTCCCTTGTCCACGGAGCGAGCCAGGGACTTCGCGATCCGGGCCGTGGCGCCCTCGGCCTTCTCGGGGGTGCGGGCGGCGAGCACCACATCGAAACCTGCCTTGGCGAAGACCTCCGCGATCCCGCTCGCCATGGTGCCGGAGCCCGCGACACCGACCGAGCGGACGGGCCGGGCCTCGCTTCCGGACCGGTCGCGTGCGCCGGGGCCGCGTCCGGCGGCGTCCGGCTGGGCGGGCGTGTCCACGGGTGTGCGGGCGTGCGTCGGGTCGGGAGCTTCCGTCGGGTCGGGAGCTTCGGCTGGGGTGCGCGCGTCTGCCGGGGTCAGCGCGTCCGGCACCGTCGCGCCGCTGCCGGGGCCCTCGTACGTATAGAAGCCGCGCCCTGACTTGCGGCCGGTCAGCCCCGCCTCGCTGAGCTGTCTGAGGACCGGCGCGGGGGCGTGCAGCCGGTCGCGCGAGGCCGCGTACATCGCGTCCAGCACCGTACGGGCGGTGTCGACGCCGATCAGATCGAGCAGCGCGAGCGGTCCCATCGGCAGCCCGCAGCCGAGCCTCATCGCCGCGTCGATGTCCTCGCGCGAGGCGTACTTGGCCTCGTACATCGCGGCGGCCTGGTTGAGATAGCCGAAGAGCAGACCGTCCGCGACGAAGCCGGGGCGGTCACCCACCGCGACCGGCTCCTTGCCCAGCTCCCGGGCGAGCGCGGTGACGGCCGCCACGGCCCGTGGCGCGGTGAGGACCGAGGAGACCACCTCGACCAGCCTCATCGCCGGGGCCGGGTTGAAGAAGTGCAGACCGAGCACCCGCTCGGGGTGCGCCGAGTCGGCGGCCAGCCGGGTCACCGACAGCGCGTTGGTGCCGGTGGCGAGGATCGTCGAGGGACCGACGATGCCGTCCAGCGCGCGGAAGACCCGCTGCTTCGTCTCGTACGACTCCGGGACCACCTCGATCACCAGATCGGCGCCGGCGGCGGCGTGCGGATCGGAGAAGGTACGGAACCGCGCGAGGACCGTGCGCCGCTCCTCCTCGGTGAGCCGCCCGCGCTCCACGGCCCGCGCGGTGGACGCTTCGAGCGAGGCGACGGCCCGTGCGGCGGCCATGTCACTGATGTCGATGCCGACGACCTCACGGCCGGCGCGGGCGAGGACCTCGGCGATACCGGTCCCCATGGTGCCGAGACCGACGACGGCGATGGTGGAGAGAGGGATGTCCATCACGGGACTCCAGAGGATGAGTGACGACTGAGAGAAGGCGCCGGAGAGAAGAGGCGCGAAAGAGGAGGCGCGCGGAGGACGGCGCCGGAGCGCGGCGGGCGCGCTCGTGCTGAAGCGGATCGCGGCGGTGGGCGGCGGGCTCTGTTCCGGAGCCGCGCCGTACGGACGGTCCGGACGGGCCGGACCGCGAGGGTGCTGAACCGACAGCGCTCTCGACGGCTGCGTCACCAGGCCGTCGGGAGCCGCGGGGGTTGCCCGCTCATTTGAGATTAACCGACGGGTAACGAGCGCGCCATAGCTGGGCCGCTGTGCGCTGCGTCACGAAGCGCGGCGGCGGAGGCGGTCCCGCCGACGAGGCGGGGGGCTCCCGTACGCGCCGATACGCTGGCCGTATGGATGAGGACTTCCGCTCGCTCGTGGACCGGGTGCGGGACGAGTCCGGCGGCTCCGAGGCGTACGAGCGGCTCATCGCCACCGAGGACCCGGAAGAGCTGGCCGCCGTCCTCGTCGAGCGTGGACGGCCCCTGTGGGCACGGGAGATCGCCGCGTTCCGGCTGGGCCGCGCCGGTGACCGGCGGGCGTTCGAGACGCTGGTGCTGCTGCTCAACCACCGCGACCCCGAGCGCTGTGTCTCCGCCTCCCACGTCCTCGGCGGGCTCGGTGATCCGCGTACCCCCAGGGCCGCCGCCGCGCTCGCCGCCAACCGTCTCCGTACGGCCTACGCGCTGCATCCCGTACGGCTGCTGACCGCGTTGCGCGCCCCCGAGTCCGTGCCCGCGCTGATCAGCACGCTGGAGCGGCTGCTGGCTCCCGACGAGCCGCACTGGCGGGTGGCGCTCGCCTGTGTCGAGGGCCTTGGCCGCCTCGGCGACGGCCGGGCCCGTGCCGTACTGGAAGCCGCCCGGGATCATCCCCGGCTGGGCACCGCCGCCGAGGACGCGCTCAGCGCCCTCGCGTAGCGCACCTCGGACACCGTGGCCCCGCCCACCTCGAACGCCTCCGCCGCGCCGTCGGGTGCGAAACCCGCCTTCGCGTAGAAGCGGCGCGCGCGTTCATTGGCCGTGAGGACCCACAGGACCAGGACCGAAGCGCCCTCCGACACGGCCCTGGTGGTCAGCGCGTCCATCAGCGCCCTGCCGACCCCGGTGGAGACCTGCTCGGGCAGCACATAGAGCGCGTACACCTCCGCCGACCCGGCCGGCGCGTCCTCGTCGCGACTCGGGCCGCAGCAGCCCCAGCCGACCACCTGGCCCGCACGCTCCGCCACGAGATCGGCCACCCGGCCGTCACCCCTGGTCAGATACTCCCGGCGCTTGGCCGTCTCCTCCTCGACGCTCATCGCGTCCAGATACGCCCGCGGTATCAGTCCCGCGTACGCGTACTGCCAGCCGCGCACCCGGACCCTCGCGACGGCTTCGCAGTCGTCGGCGGTCATCTCACGGATCCGGACCGGGCCGGTCGTCGTCGTGCCGAGGGGCATGGCTTCAGCCCCGGCCGGTGCCGGAGTCGCCGTCCTGCCCGGGGCCGGTCTCCCGGACCAGGGCGAACGCCTCTATCTCCACGAGCAGTTCGGGCCGGAACAGGGCGGCGACCTGGACCGCCGAACTCGCGGGCGGGCGCGCGGTGTCGATCACCGCGTCCCGTGCCTCCCGTACCGCGGGCAGATGCGCCACATCGGTGACGAAGTACGTCAGCTTGACGACATCGGCGAAGGAGGCCCCGGCCGCGCCGAGACAGCGGCGCAGATTCTCGAACACCTGACGGGCCTGGGCGGCCGGATCGCCCTCGCCCACCACCTTGCCGTCCGCGTCGAACGCGCACTGGCCGGAGACGGCGACAAAGCGGCCTGTGCCCCAGACGGCGTGGCTGTAACCATGGCCGGGAGCGACACCGTCCGGCGCGCGCAGATGGGTCAGTTCACTCATGCGCCCATACTCGCCCATGCCACTGACAGCCGGCCAAGAGGTTTTCGCCGGGCGGTCACAGCAGCGTGAGCTGGGTGGCGTCCGGCCGGACGGGCAGATCGGGCCGGCCGGATTGGTCGGACTGGTCGGGCTGGTCGGGCTGGTCGGTCCGGTCCGGGTCCCCGGTGGGAGTGATACGCCGGGCCTCGCCCCGGCCCGCCGGTCCGATCCCGAACTCGTCGGCCAGTTCGTGCACCTGCCGGGTGATCCGCCGCTGGTACCACTTGGGCGCGTACGCGCCGTCCGCGTACAGCCGCTCGTACCGCGCCACCAGATACGGATGGTGCCGCTCCAGCCAGGCCATGAACCACTCGCGCGCGCCCGGCCGCAGATGCAGCACGAGCGGGGTCACGGAGGTGGCCCCGGCACCCGCTATCGCCCGTACCGTCGCCCTCAGCTGGTCGGGCCTGTCCCCCAGGAAGGGGATGACCGGCGCCATCAGCACCCCGCAGCCGATGCCGTTCGCGGCCATCGCGCGCACCACGTCGAGCCGCCGCTCGGGCGAGGGTGTGCCGGGTTCGACCGTGCGCCACAGCTCCTGGTCGACGAAGCCGACCGAGACCGAGATCCCCACCTCGGTGACGGAGGCCGCGTCCCGCAGCAGTTCCAGATCGCGGAGGATCAGCGTGCCCTTGGTGAGGATGGAGAAGGGGTTGGCGCGGTCGCGCAGCGCCGTGATGATGCCGGGCATCAGCCGGTAGCGCCCTTCCGCGCGCTGGTAGCAGTCGACATTCGTCCCCATCGCGATATGCGCCCCCTGCCAGCGGCGCGAGGCGAGCTGGCGGCGGACCAGCTCCGGCGCGTTGATCTTGACGACGATCTGGGAGTCGAAGTCCAGACCGGTGTCGAGATCCAGATAGCTGTGGGTCTTGCGGGCGAAACAGTAGACGCAGGCATGTGTACAGCCCCGGTACGGATTCACCGTCCATTCGAACGGCATCCGGGACGCGCCCGGCACCTTGTTCACGATCGAACGGGCGCGGACCTCGTGAAAGGTGATCCCGCGGAATTCGGGGGTGTCGAAGGTCCGGGTGGTCACCGCGTCCGTTCCGAAGAGCGCGATGTCCCCGTTCGCCCCCGGCCTTGAGGTGTTCTCGACCAGATTGTCCCAGCGCATGGGTACCTCCTCGGTAGCACTGGTCTCAGAATAGAACACATGTTCCCTTGATCGCATGTGACCCGGATTTGGGCGGGCGGACCGGAGGGTGGTTGGGTGGCCGCACCCCACCGAAAATCGAGTGCTGGAGGAAGAGCCATGGCGCAGGTCGAGGCCACGACGGAGCGAATCATCGCGGCGGACCCGGAGACAGTGTTCGATGCGCTGGCCGACTACGAGAACACCCGCGCGAAGCTGCTGCCCCAGCAGTTCAGCGAGTACGAGGTGCGGGAGGGCGGCGACGGCGAGGGCAGCCTGGTCCACTGGAAGCTCCAGGCCACGAGCAAGCGTGTACGTGACTGTCTGCTGGAGGTGACGGAGCCGAGCGACGGGCGGCTCGTGGAGAAGGACCGCAATTCCTCGATGGTCACCACCTGGACCGTCACCCCGGCCGGAGAGGGCCGTTCGAAGGCTGTCGTCACCACCGTCTGGGACGGCGCCGGCGGCATCGGCGGTTTCTTCGAGCGGACCTTCGCCCCCAAGGGCCTGGGGCGCATCTACGGCGTGATCCTCGAACGGCTCGCCGCCGAGACCGAGACCGCGTCGCAGTCCGGGAACGGCTCGGACACCGGGAAGTAGCGCACGGCTTTCCGTCCGCCTGCCTGTCCTGCCCGTCCGCTTCACCCGTCCTCGCGGATCCCGGCGACGGAATCCCGATGTCAGCACGACTCGTCTCGGCGGGTCTCGGCGTGTTGCCGCCGAGGTCACCGTTTCGAGTGGTTTTCCCCGCGGCGCCGTTGCGCGCCCCCCGCGTGACACGTCGCGGGAAAGCCCCTGATGAGCGCCATGGCGCAGGCTCTGCCGCTCAACCCGCCCCCGTCACCACCCCGTTCGGCGGGAAAGTCTTCCGCTTGCTCCTGCTTGGCGTGCAATGTGAAGAATGACGCCGCGCAGGTGCGACGAGGGGAGCAGTACGTGGGCGGGACCACTCTGGTCAAGGACGGCGAGCAGGGCATCGAACACGGCGCCGCGCCGGCCATGGCGCCGGCCGTGGCCGCCACCGCCGGACCACCGCCACCACCGCCCGTCGGCGGCACGGCGCCCGGGGAGCCCCTCAGCCCCCGCCGGGTGCGACTGGTCTTCCTCGGGCTGATGCTCGCCCTGCTGCTGGCCGCGCTGGAACAGATGATCGTGGCCACGGCGCTGCCGAAGATCGTCGGTGAACTCCAGGGCCTGGACCGGATGTCCTGGGCGATCACCGCGTATCTGCTCACCGCCACCATCGGGCTGCCGATCTACGGCAAGCTCGGGGATCTCTTCGGCCGCAAGGGCGTCTTCCAGTTCGCGATCGTCGTCTTCGTCATCGGCTCCGCGCTGGCCGGCTGGTCCCGCACCATGGACCAGCTCATCGCCTTCCGCGCCATCCAGGGCATCGGCGCCGGCGGACTCATGATCGGCGTCCAGGCCATCATCGCCGACATCGTGCCCGCCCGTGAGCGCGCCCGTTTCATGGGCCTCATCGGCGCCGCGTTCGGGCTGGCCTCCGTGGCGGGACCGCTGCTCGGCGGCTTCTTCACGGACCATGTCTCCTGGCGCTGGTGCTTCTACTTCAATGTGCCCTTCGGCCTGGTCACCCTCGCCGTCGTCACCGTGGTGCTCAGACTTCCCAAGCCCACCGCGCCCGCGCGGCTCGATCTCCTCGGCGCGCTGACGCTGACCGCCGCGTCCACCTGTCTGATCCTGCTGACCAGTTGGGGCGGGACCGAGTACGCCTGGGACTCCCGGGTCATCCTCGGTCTCGCGGCGGGCACGGTCGGAACGACCCTGCTGTTCCTGGTCGTCGAGCACTTCGCGACCGAACCGATCATCCCGCTGCGGCTGTTCCGCGACTCCGTCTTCAACATCACCAGTCTGGTCGGCGCGGTCGTCGGTGTGGCGCTGTTCGGCGCGGCCAGTTATCTGCCGACCTTCCTCCAGATGGTCGAGGGAGCCAGCGCCACCGAGTCCGGGCTGCTGATGCTGCCCATGATGGGCGGCATCGTCGTCGCCTCCCTCGTCTCCGGACAGCTCATCAGCCGTACCGGCCGCTACCGGATCTATCCGGTGCTCGGCAGCGCGCTCTCGGTGGCGGGCATGTGGCTGCTGTCGCGGCTGGAGACCGACACGTCCATGGCCGAGTGCGGTATCGCGCAGGCGGTGCTGGGCCTGGGCATGGGCCTGGTGATGCCGGTGCTCATCCTCGCCGTGCAGAACGCCGTACCGCCCGCCGACCTCGGCACCGCCACCAGCGCCAACAACTACTTCCGGCAGATCGGCGGCAGCGTGGGCGCCGCCGTCTTCGGCACCCTCTTCGCCAACCGGCTCGCCGACGCGCTCGGCGACCGCGTCCCCGCCGGGACGGGCCTGCCCGACGCCGAGTCCATCACCCCGCAGGCGGTCCACGCCCTGCCGCCCGCCGTCCGCGACGGCTATGTCCAGGCGTACGCGGACGCCATGCCGCGGATCTTCCTCTATCTCGTGCCGGTGCTCGTCCTCGGCCTGTTGATCGCCTTCTTCCTCAAGGAGAAACCACTGGTGTCCCAGAACGCCTCGGCCGCCGAGTCCGTCACCGTCCCCGGCGCGCGCACCGCTCCGGGCGCCCCGGCCGCCCCGCTCCCGCCGGCCCCTGCCCCGTATGTCTCGGGGGTGGCCGTCTGCGGCACGGTCCAGCACCATGACGGCTCCACCGTGCCCCGTGCCGCACTCACCCTCATCGATGTCCATGGACAGCAGATCGGACGCGGAGCGAGCGGGAGCGACGGGCGGTACGCGCTGAGCGTGCCGGGCGCGGGCTCCTATGTGATGATCGCGGCGGCCTCCGGACATCAGCCGCAGGCGGTCACGGTGACCGTCGGCGAACGGCCCGTCGAACTGGACGTGGTCCTCGGCGGCGCGGGCCGGCTGGCCGGGGCCGTGCTCACCGCCGACGGCACCCCGGTGCGCGACGCCGCCGTCACCCTCACCGACGTACGGGGAGAGGTCGTGGCGTCCACCCGCAGCGGACGCGAGGGCGCCTATGTCATCTCGGAGCTGGTCGCCGGGGAGTACACCCTCGCCGCGAGCGCCCCGGCCTTCCGGCCCGCGGCGCTGCCGGTCAGTGTGCAGGCCTCGCGCGAGACCCGGCAGGACATCGAGCTGGCCGGCGGCGCGGTGCTGCGCGGTACGGTACGCGCGGGCGGCGGGCGCCCGGTCGAGGACGCGCGGGTCACCCTGCTCGACGCCGCGGGCAATGTGGTGGACACCCTGACCACGGGGGCCGACGGCACCTTCCGGTTCGTGGATCTCTCCTCCGGTGAGTACACGGTGATCGCGGCGGGGTATCCGCCGGTCGCCACCGTCCTCCAGGTGGCGGGCGGTGGACGCACCGAACGCGATCTCCAACTGGGCCACGAAGATTGACTGAATTTCAGTCAATAGATGGTTGTGCGCGGGCGCGCGACCTATTAGTTCATTGCCCGGCGCAACCCCTGTGAGGGGCCGTACCGTGGAGGGCGGAGCCGCGAATTTTGGCGGCAGGGAAGGAGCCTTCCACCCATGGACAGTGGTGTTCCGCCGGGACTGCCGCAGCAGTTCGCCGCGGCCGGCCGGATTCCGCTCGCCGTGGTCGTCGTGGACGGTGACGGCCTCGTATCGCACTGGTCGTCGGGCGCACGGCGGCTTTTCGGCCATCCGAAGGAGGAGGCCCTCGGGCAGCCCGCCGGTGATCTGATGCCGGTCGCCGGAGCGCTCGCCGAGGAGGAGTGCGGGGTGGCGCACGGTACGTACGACGACTACGACGACCTGGGCCCAGGACTGCACGCCCGTGGCTCGTATCCGACGGCCGGTCGCGCGAAGGTCTCCCATCCCGAGCGCGGCCGGCTCGATGTCCTCTGGTGGGCCTATCCGCTGATCGGTCCGGGACCGGGGCGCCATCTCGTACTCGCCGCGGACGCGGGCCAGTTGCGGCCCGAGCGCGGGGAGAGCGACACGGACCTCCTCAGGATCGCCCCGGGTTTCGCCCATCACACGGAGTTCGCCGACTCGGACGCGCTGGCCCGGCGGCTGCCGGACATCCTGCCGAACATAGGCCCGGCCGAGTCCAGCCGGATCATCGCGCAGGTCCTCGAACTGGGCTATCCGGTGCTGGAGTTCAGCCGCCACGACCGGGTGCCGGTCACCCCCGACTGGGGTGTGCCCAGACGGGCTCCCGGACGGCCCGGCGGCCCCGGGCCCGGTCCGGGGCCGACCCTGCCGGAACGAGAGGCGGGGTGGCCGGAACGAGAAGCGGCACGGTCCGGAGGGGGTGCGGCACCCCGGCCCGAACTCGACCTCGAATACGCGGCGGTGCGCGAGCGGCTGGAGTTTCTGAACGAGATCAGCGGCCGTATCGGTTCGTCGCTCGATCTGGCCCGTACGATCCGTGAGGTCACCAGCGCCGCCGTGCCCCGCTTCACCGACTTCGCGGGGACGCATCTGCGGGCGGCGGTCCTGGCCGGTGAGGGATTCCCGGACGGCCCGCCCGATGTGACCACCATCTGGCACCGGGTGTGGGTCGAGCACAACGACGAGCCGGGGCGCTGGGACGACACCGTGCCGGTCGGCGAGGCCATCGCGTTCCCGGAGCACACCCCGTTCTTCCAGTGCATGGTCACCGGAGAGCCCGTGCTCATCCCCCGGCTGAGCGAGGAGGCGGGAAACCGTATCTCCGGCGAGTTCGAGAAACGGGATCTGCGTCCGCTCATCAACAACCGCTCCCTGCTGCTCGTACCGCTGAAGGCACGGGACGTGGTGCTCGGTTTCATGGTGCTGATGCGGCGGCCGGAGCGTGCGCCGTTCGACGACATGGACCGGACGACCGGCGCCGAACTCGCCGCGCGGGCCGGGCTCGTACTCGACAACGCGCGGATGTACACGTACCAGGAGAATGTCGCGGAGACACTCCAGGACAGCATGCTGCCACAGGTCCCGCCGCGGATGGCCGGCTGTGACATCGCCACCCGGTATCTGCCCGGCACCCGGCTCGGCCGGATCGGCGGTGACTGGTTCGACGCCGTCAAGCTGCCCGGCTCGCGTACCGCGCTGGTCGTCGGCGATGTGATGGGCCATGGGCTCAACTCCGCCGCGATGATGGGCCAGTTGCGCACCGCCGTCCAGACGATGGCGACCATGGAGATGCCGCCCGCCCAGCTGCTCCGCAATCTGGACGACCTGGCGCAGCGGCTCGGCGAGCAGTATCTGGCGACCTGTCTGTACGCGGTGTACGACCCGATCAGATCCGAGGTCCAGATCGCCAACGCCGGTCATATCCCGCCCGTGCTCGTACGCGCCGAGGACGGCAGCGGCGAAGTGCTCGGCATCCCGACCGGAGCGCCCATAGGGGTGGGCGGAGTGGCCTTCGAGACGGTGACCGTACGGGTCGGGCCGGGCGACCGGCTGGTGCTGTGCACCGACGGCCTGGTCGAGGTGCGCGGCGAGGACATCGGGGACGGCCTGGCCGCGCTCTGCGCGTCCGCCGCGCACCCCGCCGCCTCGATGGACGACGCCTGCGACACCATCATCCGCGCGCTGAACACCCGTGGTGGCCGCAAGGACGATGTGGCGCTGCTGATGGCCAGACTGAACGGCATCCCGGACAGTGATGTGGCCGAGTACGAACTCGCCGTGGATCCACGGGAGGTGGGCAGAGCGAGACGGATGGTGCGCGAGCGGCTGCTCGGCTGGTCGCTTCCGCACGCGGTGGAGACGGCCGAACTGATGGTCAGTGAGCTGGTCACCAACGCCCTGCACCACGCGCGCGCCCATCGGGTCGGGCTGCGACTGGTCCGTACGGACGCCCTGCTGTGCGAGGTCACCGATGACGAGCCGGCCCCCGCGACCCTGCTGGACGCGGGCCGTGACGACGAGTCCGGACGTGGTCTGCGTGTGGTGAGCAGTCTGGCGCGTGAGTGGGGGACGAGCAGTACGGCACACGGCAAGACGGTCTGGTTCGAACAGTCCCTGACGCGGAAGGCGCCCGCCCGCTACCACGGCTGAGGAAAGAAATCCCCTTTCCCCTTGCCCACGGAACCGCGGGGACGGTAGGCCGGACCGTACAACTCGCCTCCGGCGGGCCGGATCCGGGGAGGGCCGTATGGACGTGTCACAGCGTTACCGCGAGGCGTGGGAAGGCTACTGGCGGGAGACGTCGGACGCTCCCGGCGAGGCGATCTGGGACGCCGACCCGTCGCTGACCGCGATACCCCACAGCGAACTGCTGCTGCCGTACGCGGACGTCTCGCTTCCCGTGGTCGATCTGGGGTGCGGCAACGGCACCCAGACCCGCTATCTGGCCACCCGGTTCGCCCGTGCGATCGGGGTCGACCTGTCCCACGCGGCGATCGAGCACGCGCGCCACGCGGACACCGCGAAGACCGCCGAGTTCGACCAGCTCGATCTGGTCGACCAGGACGCGGTGCGCGCGCTGCGCGACCGGATCGGTGACACCAATGTGTATATGCGGGCGGTCATCCACCAGAGCGAGCCGCAGGACCGCCCCGTGGTCGCGGGGGCCGTCGCGGAGCTGCTCGGTGAGCGCGGCCGGGCCTTCGTGGTGGAGCTGACGCCCGCGTCGAAGGCGGTGCTCCAGCAGGCCGCGTCGGGACCCGGCGGACCGCCCGCGAAGCTGCGGCGGGTCTTCGACCACGGCCTCAAGCCGGCCGGTGCCACGGACGCGGAGGTGCCGGCGCTGCTGCGGGCGGCGGGTCTGACGGTCCTGGCGACGGGGGACACCGCGCTCGCCCAGACGGAGCAGATGCCGGACGGGTCCCGTATCGATCTGCCGGCCAGATGGTTCGTGCTGGCGAGGGAGTGAGCGGCCCGGCGGAGGGCGAGCGGGCCGGCGGGGGAGTGAGAGCCCTGGCGGAGGGCGGGCGAACCGGCGGCGCGGGGCGCGGTCCGACCGGGGAGTGAGCGGCCCGGTCGCGCGCGCGGTCCCTTCCCGGGCCCCGTCCCGAAATGTGGACGGGCGGGGGCCGGGAGTGGGATTCCCGGTGTCACGGGTGAGACTTCCGTCATGACACCTCAACCGACGCTCGTGATCGGCGGCACCGGCAAGACGGGCCGCAGGGTCGTGGCCCGGCTGCGCGGGCGGGGCGTTCCCACGCGCGCCGCCTCGCGCTCCGGGGACACGCTGTTCGACTGGGAGGACCGCGCCACCTGGAAGGCCGCGCTGGACGGCGTGGGGGCGGTGTACATCGTCCCCGTGGACACCGCCCCGTCCCGGACCCCCGCCCTGGTGGAGCAGGCCGTGGCGGGCGGGGTCACGCGGCTGGTCCTCCTCTCGGCCCGGGGGGCCGACGTCCCCGGTTACTTCGGCCCGGCCTTCGACGGCGGACCCCATGTCGAGGGCGAGCGGGCGGTACGGGCCTCGGGTGCGGCCTGGACGATCCTGCGCCCCGGCTGGTTCGCGCAGAACTTCAGCGAGGGCGCCTTCCGTGACGAGGTGATCGCCGGTGAACTCGCGCTGTTCGCCGGGGACGGGGCGGCGTCCTTCGTGGACGCCGAGGACATCGCCGAGATCGCGGTCGCCGCGCTCACCGAACCGGGCCACGACGGCCGGAGCTACGAACTGTCCGGGCCGCGCGCACTGACCGTCGACGACTGTCTGGCCGAGATCGGGAGGGCCACGGGCCGCCGGGCACGCTATGTCCCGCTGGACGAGGCCGCGTACCGCGCGCGTCTGATCTCCCGGGGAGTGTCCGAGGACGAAGCAGCGACCTGGGCCGACGCGCTGAAGCCGATCAGGACGAGTCAGGAGGCGCCCGTGCTCGACGGTGTCGTACGCGCCCTTGGCCGGCCGCCGCGCGATTTCGCGGAGTTCGCGCGCGCGGAGGCCGCGGCGGGCGCCTGGCATGTGTGACCGCCTGGCATGTGTGACACGCCCGGCATGTGTGAAACCAGTGGCATGTGTGACACAGGTGGTCTGGACCGCCGGTGGTTGTCCACAGGGCTGGCAGGGCGGGGCGAGGACGCGTACGGTTTCCAGCCATGAAGATCTTGATCAGCGCCGACATGGAGGGCGCCACCGGTGTGACCTGGCCGGCGGACGTTCTGCCGGGCACACCGCAGTGGGAGCGGTGCCGTTCCCTGTTCACGTCCGATGTCAACGCGGCGGTGCTCGGCTTTCTCGACGGCGGCGCCGATCAGGTGCTCATCAACGAGGCGCACTGGAGCATGCGCAATCTGCTGCTGGAGCGGCTGGACGAGCGCGCGCAGATGATCACCGGGCGGCACAAGTCGCTCTCCATGGTCGAGGGCGTGCAGCACGGTGATGTGGACGGGATCGCCTTTGTCGGCTATCACACCGGTGCCGGTACGGAGGGCGTGCTGGCGCACACCTATCTGGCCAACTCGCTCACCGGTGTCTGGCTGAACGGCGCACGGGCGAGCGAGGGACTGCTGAACGCCCAGGTGGTCGCGGAGTACGGCGTTCCGGTGGTGCTGGTCACCGGTGACGATCTGACCTGCGTGGACGCCGACGGGTATGCGCCGGATGCGCGCAAGGTGGCGGTGAAGGACCACGTCTCGCGGTACGCGGCGGTGTGCAGGACCCCGGCGCGCACGGCCGGCGACATCCGCGCCGCCGCCAAGGAGGCCACGGCGCTCGCCGGGCGGTACGAACCGGTCAGGGGCGGCCCCTTCACGCTTGAGCTGGAGTTCGACGCGGCCCATCTCTCCGACGCCGCCACGGTCGTGCCGGGCGTGACCCCGAGCGGAGAGCGGCGGGTGACGTACACCAGCGGGACGATGTATGAGGCCATTCGTACCTTCAAAGCGGTCACCACGATCGTTTCGGCCGCGGTGGAGGAGCAGTATGGCTGACATGACGCCCATCGACACGAGTGCGGCTCCTGATACGGCGGCGTTCGACGAGGTGGTCACCTTCACCTCGGAACTGATCCGTATCGACACCACCAACAGGGGCGGCGGGGACTGCCGGGAGCGGCCCGCCGCCGAGTATGTCGCCGAGCGTCTCGCCGACGCGGGGATCGAGCCGACGCTGCTGGAGCGGACCCCCGGCCGTACCAATGTGGTGGCCAGGATCGAGGGCACGGACCCGTCCGCCGACGCGCTCCTCGTCCACGGCCATCTCGACGTCGTGCCCGCGGAGCCCGCCGACTGGACCCTGCCCCCCTTCTCCGGGGAGGTCAGGGACGGTGTGGTCTGGGGCCGCGGCGCGATCGACATGAAGAACATGGACGCGATGGTCCTGTCGGTCGTGCGGGCCTGGGCCCGGTCGGGAGTCCGGCCCCGCAGGGACATCGTGATCGCCTACACCGCGGACGAGGAGGCCAGCGCCGCCGACGGCTCGGGCTTTCTCGCCGAGCGGCACCCCGAGCTCTTCGAGGGGTGCACGGAGGGCATCAGCGAATCCGGGGCCTTCACCTTCCACGCGGGTCCCGGAATGGCGCTCTATCCGATCGCGGCGGGGGAGCGCGGCACCGGCTGGCTGAAGCTCACCGCCCACGGCAAGGCCGGCCACGGTTCCAAGGTGAACCGCGCCAACGCGGTCAGCAGGCTCGCCGCGGCCGTCGCCAGGATCAGCGAACACCCCTGGCCGGTCAGGCTCACCCCGACGGTCAGGGCGGCCCTCGCCGAACTCGCCGCGCTGAACGGCATACACACCGATGTCAACGCCGAGGACTTCGACCCGGACGGGCTGCTGGGCAAGCTCGGCCCGGCCGCCGCACTGGTCGAGCCGACGATAAGGAACAGCACCAATCCGACCGTTCTGGAGGCCGGTTACAAGGTCAATGTGATTCCGGGCCAGGCCATCGCCTATGTCGACGGGCGGATGGTGCCCGGCGGCGAGGAGGAGTTCCGCACCACCCTGGACCAGCTCACGGGACCGGATGTGGAGTGGGAGTTCCACCACCGTGAGGTCGCGCTCCAGGCACCGGTCGACTCACCGACCTTCGCCAAGCTGCGCGCCGCCGTCGAGCGCTTCGACCCCGCCGGGCATGTCGTGCCGTACTGCATGTCCGGCGGCACCGACGCCAAGCAGTTCTCCCGGCTCGGGATCACGGGCTACGGCTTCTCGCCGCTCAAGCTGCCCCCCGGCTTCGACTACCAGGCGCTCTTCCACGGGGTGGACGAGCGGGTGCCCGTCTCGGCGTTGCACTTCGGTGTCCGTGTCCTCGACCACTATCTGAAATCCGCTTAGGAGCCCTGACGATGCCGATCACGCGGTCCGTGGACCCCTACGGGACGTGGCCGTCACCGATCGACGCCACGCTGGCCGCCTCGCACGACGGGCGCCCCGAGTATGTGGGGGCGGTCGGCGACGAGGTGTGGTGGACGGAGCCGCGTCCGGCGGAGGAGGGCCGGCGCGCGCTCGTGCGGCGGCGCGCCGACGGGCGTGAGGAGTCGGTGCTGCCGGCTCCCTGGAATGTCCGCAGCCGTGTGATCGAGTACGGCGGTGTGCCCTGGGCCGGTGTCACCCGGCCCGGCGGCGGCCCGCTGATCGTCTTCGTCCACTTCCCCGACCAGCGGCTGTACGCGTACGAGCCGGACGGCGCCGGCGGCCCATGGCCGCTCACCCCGGTGTCGGCGACCGGCGGCGGACTGCGCTGGGCCGATCCCCGGCCGTATCCGGAGCGTGGTGAGGTCTGGTGCGTGCTGGAGGAGTTCACCGGCGAGGGGCCCACCGATGTACGGCGGGTGATCGCGGCCGTCCCGCTGGACGGCTCGGCCGCCGAGGACCGTTCGGCGGTACGGGAGCTGTCCGACGACCGGCACCGCTTTCTCACCGGGCCCCGGCTCTCGCCCGACGGACGCCGGGCCGCCTGGCTCGCCTGGGACCATCCGCGGATGCCCTGGGACGGCACGGTGGTGATGCTGGGCGAGGTGACCGAGGCCGGTCCGTTCGCGGAGGCCGGGCCGGTGGCGGGGGACATCGACGAGTCGGTCGCGCAGGTCGACTGGGCGCCGGACGGCTCGCTGCTCTTCGTCTCCGACATCGGCGGCTGGTGGGAGCTCCGGCGCATCCGCCCCGAGGCGCTCGGCCCGGACCGGGCACCGGGCGTCATCTCGAGCACCAGCCTCTGTCCCGGCCGGCGGGAGGAGTTCGGCGGCCCGCTCTGGAAGATCGGCCTCCAGTGGTTCCACCCCATGGAGAACGGGCTGATCGCCGTGCTCCACGGCAGGGGCGGTACCGCGCTCGGCGTTCTCGACCCGGCGACCGGTGAGCTGGTGGACGCCGTCGGACCCTGGACGACATGGGCGCCCACCCTGGCCGTGCGGGGCGACCGGGTGACCGGGGTCGCGGCGGGTCCGCGCGGCGCGTACGAGATCGTGGAGCTGGACACCGCCACCGGACACACCCGGGTGATCGGCGCGGAGCACCGGGACGCGGTGGACCCCGCGTACTACCCCGAGCCCCTGGCCCGTACGTTCACCGGGCCCGGGGGCCGCGAGATCCACGCCCATGTCTATCCGCCGCACCACCCGGAGCGCCGCGCGCCCGACGGTGAACTGCCGCCCTATGTGATCTGGGCCCATGGCGGGCCCACCAGTCATGTGCCGCTCGTCCTCGACCTGGAGATCGCCTACTTCACCTCGCGGGGCATCGGTGTCGCCGAGGTCAACTACGGCGGCTCCACCGGCTACGGACGGGCCTACCGCGAGCGGCTGCGCGAGCAGTGGGGCGTGGTCGATGTCGAGGACTGCGCGGCCGTCGCCGAGGCGCTCGCCGCGGAGGGCACCGCGGACCCGGCCCGGCTCGCCGTGCGGGGCGGCAGCGCGGGCGGCTGGACGGCGGCGGCTTCGCTCACCACCACGGATGTCTACGCCTGCGGCACGATCATCTATCCGATCCTCGATCTGCTCGGCTGGGCGACCGACGAGACCCATGACTTCGAGTCGCGGTATCTGGAGTCGCTGATCGGACCGCTCGCGGAGGTCCCCGACCGCTACCGCGAGCGTTCGCCGCTGCACAACGTCGACCGGATCACCGCGCCCTTCCTGCTGCTCCAGGGGCTCGACGATGTGATCTGCCCGCCCGCGCAGTGCGAGCGGTTCCTGGAGCGGACGGCCGGACGCGGCATCCCGCACGCGTATCTGGCCTTCGAGGGGGAGGGCCATGGCTTCCGCAGGGCCGACACCATGATCCGCGCCCTGGAGGCCGAACTGTCGCTGTACGCGCAGACCTTCGGCATCGACCGGACCGACATCCCGCGGCTGGAGCTGATGAAGTGACCGCCACACCTCGGAGTTCACCGGCCTCACCCACGCCGCCCACCGGTCTGCCGCCGCTGACCAGGCCCGCGCGGCTGCGTCCCGGGGCCAGGGTCGCGGTGGTGGCACCCAGCGGGCCCGTACCGCCGGAACGGCTCGAAGCGGGCCTCGACATCCTGCGCGGCTGGGATCTCGACCCCGTCGTCGCCCCGCATGTCCTGGACATCCATCCCCGGCTCGGTTATCTCGCGGGCACGGACGAGGACCGCGCCCGCGATCTCCAGGAGGCGTGGTGCGACCCGTCCGTCTCCGCGGTGCTCTGTGCGCGCGGCGGCTACGGAGTCCAGCGCATGGCCGATCTGCTCGACTGGACGGCGATGCGGGCGGCGGGGCCCAAGGTCTTCGTCGGCTACAGCGACATCACCGCGCTGCACGAGGCGTTCGCCCGGCGGATGGGTCTCGCCACCCTGCACGGCCCGATGGTCGCGACCGTGGCCTTCCTGAAGGACGCCGCCACCCAGGAGTCGCTGCGCGCCACGCTCTTCCACCCCGAGTCGGTACGGACCCTCGGCCGGGACACGGCCCGCGCGCTCGTCCCCGGCCGGGCCCGGGGCGTCACGCTCGGCGGCTGCGTCAGCCTGCTCGCCGCCGATCTCGGCACCCCCTACGCACGCCCCTCGGCGGCCGGGGGACTGCTGCTGATCGAGGACGTGGGCGAGGAGCCGTACCGCCTCGACCGTATCCTCACCCAGCTCACGCGCTCCGGCTGGCTGGACGGCGTCGCGGGTGTCGCGCTCGGATCCTGGACGGAGTGCGGTCCGTACGACGCCCTGCGGACACTGTTCCTCGACCGGCTCGGCGGGCTGGGTGTCCCGGTCGTGGAGGAGCTGGGCTTCGGGCACGGCGAGTCGGCACTGACGATGCCGCTGGGTGTGCCGGCGGTCCTGGACGCGGAGAGCGGCACCCTCACCCTGGAGCTGCCCGCGCTGGTCTGACCTCGCGCGGTCCGACCTCGCGCTTGCCTGACCTCCCGCTGAGCCGGCCGGTTGCTGAACCGGCCCCGTGGCCGTCCGGTCCTGCGCAACCCCTGTCCCCCCGGTCCCGCAGGCCCCCGGGTCCCGTCGGCCGCCCGGTCTAAGCTGACGCGATGCCCGACACGCACATCCCGCTCGCCGAGGGCCCCCACGTCCTCGTACGTTCCTTCCGCCACGAGGACGCCGAAGAGTTCACCGCGCTCGCCCGCGACAGCAAGGCCCTGCACCACCCCTGGCTCTTCCCGCCGGGGACCACGGAGGCATACGCCGAGTACGCGCGCCGGCTCATCGAGGACCCCACCCGGGCGGGCCATCTCGTCTGCGCCCGCGACGACGGCCGGATCGCGGGCTTCATCAACATCAACAACATCGTCCGGGGCGCCTTCCTCTGCGGAGCCCTCGGATACGGCGCGTTCGCGCACGCCGCCGGGCGCGGACTGATGGGCGAGGGGCTCGGACTGGTGGTGCGCCATGCCTTCGGCCCGCTCGGACTGCACCGGCTGGAGGCCAACATCCAGCCCGGCAACACCGCCTCCATCGCGCTCGTACGGCGTGCGGGCTTCCGGCTGGAGGGTTACTCGCCGGACTTCCTGCTGATCGACGGCGCCTGGCGCGACCACGAACGCTGGGCGATCACCAAGGGGATGCCCGGCACGGCCTCCGAGTGAGCGGCCCCCGAGTGAGTGTCCGCCGAGTACGCGCCCGCGGAGTACGCGTCCGCCGAGTGAGCGCCCGGCGGACGGGTGGGCGGATGACCGGCCCCGGGGTCAGCGGCCCTTGCGGTTGATCTTCATGGTGTCCATGTCGGTCACGGTGGACCGCAGCTCGCCATGGCCGTACCCCAGCGTCTTCAGCGCCGTCCCGGCCCGGTCCTCGGCGAGCGCCCCCGCCATCTCCTCGCCGTCCGCCGCGTCCGAGACGACCACATACCGGTAGCTGAAGTGCTTCAGCGTCCGGTCGTAGGTGAGCGAGCCCTCGGGGGTGAACCGCATCTCCGTCAGACCGTGCTGGTCCACCTCCCCGAGCAGCCGGGCCCTGGTCCCGTCCGTCAGCCCCTCGAACGTCCCCCGCACGATCACCCGGTAGGTATGCCGTGTGGTCATCCCGTCGCCCGCCTTCCGTTCTTGCTTCCGCTCTCGCCGAAACCGCTTGGAGTTGGAGAATACGACGGTGAGGATGGCCCGCATGCGGAATATCGTGGTGATCGACGCCCCCTCCAACCTGGGGCTGCGTCCCCCGGCGCCCGGTGCGGTACCGGGCTGTTACAAGCTCGCGGGCGCCCTGCGTGAGCAGCGGATCGTCCAGCGGCTCGGCGCCTTCGAGGGCGGGGTCGTCGTCCCGCCGCGTTATGACCGGGGTGACTGGAAGGAGGGCGACGGCGTCTTCAACGCGGCTGCCATCGCCCGCTACACACCCCGGCTCGCCGACCGGATCGAGCACCATGTCAGGGCGGGGGACTTCCCGCTCGTGCTGGGCGGCGACTGCTCCATCCAGCTCGGCGCGTCGCTCGCGCTGCGCCGGATCGGACGGTACGGCCTGGCCGCCATCGACGGTTCCGCGGATTTCCGGCACCCCGGCAACTCCGGGCACGTCGGCGCGGCGGGCGGCGAGGAACTGGCGATCAGCACCGGACGCGGCCAGCGCGATCTGACCGATCTGGAGGGGCTGCGGCCGTATCTGCGCGACGAGGACGTACGGCTCTTCGGGATCAGGGACTACGACACGGACCGCGAGGAGCTCGCCCGGCTGAGGATCCCCGCCCTGTCCGTCGGCGAACTGCGCGAACGGGGCGTCGCGGAGATGGCGGGAGCCGTGCTTCGGACACTGGAGGTTCCGGTCACCGAGGGATTCTGGGTCCATCTGGACGCGGATGTGCTCGACCCGGAGGTCATGCCGGCCGTCGACAGCCCGGACCCCGGCGGTCTGCTGCCCGCCGAACTCGGCGTACTGCTGCGGACCTTGGTGCGCTCGGAGCGCTGTGTGGGCCTCAATGTGACGATCTACGACCCGGACCTCGACCCGGAGGGCACGGCGGGCGCGCTGCTCGCGGATCTGATCGTGGGCGCCCTCGGCGACGACCACCCCGGTCCCAAGAGCGGCGCCGGTTCTGACGGCTCGCCCTGAGGGCCGGGCAGCCCGGCCGCCGCGCCTGGGCGTGCGTGCCAGGCGGCGGGGGCCAGGTGGCGGGGCCAGGCGGCGAGGGCCAGGCGGGACTTTCGAAACACGCCCTGGTCCTCCTGACACGCCCTGGTCCTCCTGATCAGCCGAGTCCCCCTGGTCAGCGGGGCGTCCACCGTGTTCCATGGTCATCGGGCCGCCGGCCAAAGGAGCTGCCGGCCGCCCGCGCGAACGAAGCGAGGTTGCCGTGGCCACGACCGTGCGACGTGCCGTACTGACCCTGCCCGCCGCCCCCCTGGGGCCGGAGAATCCGCTGCCGGCCCTGCGGACCCTCGACGAGGCGCACACGGTCGACGAACGAGCCAGAAGGAAACTGCCGAGCGACATGGCACGGCAGATCGGCTATGAACCGCTGCGCACCCCGCTGCCCGTCCGGATTCTGGACGGATACGGACGGGAGCGCCGCGAGACCGATATCGACGCGATCGTGATCGAGAACGACCGGCTGCGCGCCACCGTGCTGCCCGGCCTCGGCGGCCGGATCCATTCGCTCCACCACAAGCCGACCGGACGCGAACTGGTCTACCGCAACCCCGTGCTCCAGCCCGCCTGCTTCGCCCTCAACGGGGCGTGGTTCTCCGGCGGTATCGAGTGGAACATCGGCGCCACCGGCCACACCACCCTCTCCTGCGCGCCGGTGCACGCCGCGCTCGTACCCGCGCCCGACGGCGGTGAGATGCTCAGACTCTGGGAGTGGGAGCGGCTGCGCGATCTGCCGTTCCAGGTGGATCTGTGGCTGCCCGACGGCTCCGACTTCCTCTACGCCGGCGCGCGGATCCGCAATCCCCACGAACGGACCGCGCCCGTCTACTGGTGGTCCAACATCGCGGTCGAGGAGGACGAGGGAACCCGGGTGCTCGCCCCGGCGGAGTCGGCCTGGCACTTCGGGTACGAACGCAGGCTGCGCGAGGTGCCGGTGCCGGTGGCGGAGCCCGGCGGTACGGACCACACCTACCCCACGCGCGCCGGGTTCCCGGCCGACTACTTCTACGAGGTGCCCGGCGGGGCGCGGAAGTGGATCGCCTCGCTCGACGCGCGCGGCACGGGCCTCGTACACACATCGACCGACACTCTGCGCGGGCGCAAGCTGTTCCTGTGGGGCACGGGCCGTGGCGGGCGCAACTGGCAGCGGTGGCTGACCGAGCCGGGCACCCCGGGGTACGCGGAGATCCAGGCCGGGCTCGCCCGTACCCAGCTCGAACACATCCCCCTCGAAGCCGAGGGCGAGTTGAGCTGGCTGGAGGCGTACGGACCGCTCACGGCGGACCCGGAGGCGGTCCACGCGGACGACTGGGACAGGGCCCGTACCGAGGTCACGGAGCGGCTCGAAGCGGCGCTCCCGCGCGCGGACGTCGACGCCGCGTACACGGCGTGGCTGCCGTACGCCGACGCCGAACCGGGGGAGCGGCTCGCGGCCGGCTCCGGCTGGGGCGCGCTCGAAGTGCTCCGCGCCGGGTACAAGCTTCCGGGCACGCCTTTCGAGGAGTCCACGCTCGGCGCGGAGCAGGAGCCCTGGGTGGAGCTGCTGACCACCGGCATGCTGCCGGTGCCGGACACCGCCGTACCGCCGGGGCCCACCCTGGTGGCCCCGCACTGGCGGGACATGCTGGAGACCGCCCTGGACGAACCGCTCACCGAGTACCACCTCGGTGTCGCGCAGTGGCACGCCGGGGATCTGGCCCAGGCCGTACGGAGCTGGGAGCGCGGGCTGCGCCGGGCGGCCTCGCGGTGGCCGCTGCTGCGCTGCCTCGCCGTCGCGGACCAGCAGGGCGGACACCCGGGCCGCGCCGCCGACCACTACGCGGCGGCCTTCGACAGCCTGTACGAGGAGAGCGGCTCGCGCGGTCTTCGGGAGAAGGGGACCGGGGGCGCGGACGGCGGTGACGCGGACGGCCTCGCGGACGGCGGTGACGCGGCCGGGGTCACGGACGGCGGCGACCGTGAGGCATGGACCGCGGCGACCGCCGCGCTCGGGCGCGAGGCGATCCCGGCGCTGCTCGCGGTGGACCGTACCGCCGAGGCGCGCGGGATCTGGGACCGGCTGCCCCCGGAAGTACGGCGGCGCGGCGCCTTCCGGCTCGCCGAGGCCCAACTGCTGCTCGCCGAGGGGGAGAAGGCCGCCGCCCGCGCGGTCTTCGACGCCGGTTTCGAGGTGCCGGATCTGCGGGAGGGCGCCGAGACACTCGGTGAGGTGTGGGCGGCGCTGACGGACGATCCGCTGCCGGACGCGTACGAGTACCGGATGCGGCCGAAGGGCTGAGCCGCCGGCGCTGCCCGGTTCATCGGTCCGGGCAGGGCCGGTCGGCGGGCCGTCAGTTCCGGACGGCTCCGCGGTCGACGTACTCGAAGATCGAACCGTCGGGGTGTACGGCGATCAGATTGCGGCCCACCGGGGTCGGCACCGGCCCCACGAGGACCTGGGCGCCGACCTCGGTGAGGGTCGTGACCGCCTCGTTCACATCCTTGACGGCGATGGTCGCGGTGACCTTGCGCAGGACGTCGATCTCGGACGCGGGGCCGCTCATCAGAAGGAAGCAGCCGACAGCGGCGACCGAGACTCCGCCGCGCTCGTAGCGGAGCGCGGAACTTCCGGTGAGTCGTTCGTAGAACACCACCGAGCGGTCCAGGTCGTCGACGCAGATGCGCAACGTGGTTCCCAGGATTTCCATACGGATCAGGTTAGTTGGCGACGCCGGGAGAGGAGATCGATTCGAGCGGCGGAAGGCGGACTCATACGCGGCAGAGGATCTCGCCGTGCGGGACCATGAACCAGCCGTCCTCGTCGGCGCCCCACTCCCGCCAGGCCCCGGCGATCTCCGCGAGCCGGGCACGTGTGGCGTGTCCGCCGCCGACCGCCAGTTCGCCGTAGCGCGAGGCCGTCGTACGGTCGGCCCACAGCCCGCTCCACCAGGCCCGCTCCTCGGGGCTGGTGAAGCACCAGTTCGTCGCGGTCGCGGTGATGCCGGAGTCGGCGAAACCGGCGCGGCGTGCCCAGGAGAGCAGCCGCCGCCCGGCGTCCGGCTCACCGCCGTTGGCGCGCGCCACCTCGCGGTACAGCTCCTGCCAGCCGTCCAGCCCCGGTACGGCCGGGAACCAGGTGAAGGCGCCGTAGTCCGCGTCACGCGCCGCGACGACACCGCCCGGTCTGCACACCCGGCGCATCTCGCTCAGGGCCCGTACGGGATCGCCGACATGCTGGAGGACCTGATGGGCGTGGACGACGTCGAAGGAGTCGTCGGGGAAGTCCAGCGCGTGGACATCGGCGACCGCGAAGCGGACCTGTGCCACGCCTGCCGCCGCCGCCGTCTCTCGCGCCTGGTCGAGGACGGACTCGGAGGCGTCGACCGCCGTCACCGTCCCCGAGGGGGCGACGAGCGCGGCCAGATCGGCGGTGATGGTGCCGGGGCCGCAGCCCACATCCAGCACGTCCTGCCCCGGCCGCAGTTCGGGAAGCAGATACGCGGCGGAGTTGGCGGCGGTACGCCAGCGGTGCGAGCGCAGCACGGACTCGTGGTGTCCGTGGGTGTAGACGGCGGTCTCCTTCGGCATGGCCGGACTCCCTCTCGCGAAGTGGTCAGGCCACGGTACGCCGCGATGTCGGATGATGAGACCCGTGTCTTACGATGTGGGCGGCTCCGGGTGCCGGGCGCGGGCCGGGCCGAACGAGGGCGGGGCGCGCCGAGCGGGGCCGGGGCGGGCCGGGCCGGACGCGGGCCGGGCCGAGGACCTCAGAGCAGCGCCTGCGGACGGTAGACCGTCAGCGACTCCGCCGCCTTGTCCAGGACCAACTCCGTCGGTGCCTCGGCCACTTCACCGTCGAACGCCAGCGGTGTGCCCGGAGCGATGCCCTTGATGCGCAGCCGGCTTCTGCGCTCCGCCGCGTGGACCGGAGAGCGGCTCAGCGGGCCGGCCAGTGCGGCGGCGAGCAGCCGCAGGCCCGGGGCACGGCCGCCGTGCACCACGCGTACATCGAGCAGACCGTCGGCGAGATGGCGCCGGTGACCGGGGGTGGGGCCCATCCGCTCGTAGAGGGAGTTCCCCGCGAACAGCAGCCACAGCGAGCGCTGTCGGCCCTCGAACTCGGCCTCCAGGGGATGTCCCTCGCGGAGCACCTTCAGCGAGGCGAGGATCCCGGCGGGCCAGCCGCCGATCCGGGGCGCCCAGTGTTCACGCACCCGTACCAGCTCCGGATAGACGCCCAGACTGAAGGTGTTGAGGAAGTGGCCCGTGTCGGCGCCGTCGGGACCGGGGGTGAAGCGTCCCAGATCGACCCGGATCGCGTCGCCCGCCGTCAGCGCCCGGCAGGTGTCCTGGACGGTCTCGTTCCCCAGGTCGTACGCGAAGTGGTTGAGCGTGCCGCCCGGGAAGACGGCCAGCGGCAGACCGTAACGGAGGGCGGTCCCGGCGGCCCGGTTGACCGTTCCGTCACCGCCGAGCACACCGAGGGCCCGGCAGCGGCCCGCCGCCTTCTCCAGCTCGGTGCCGACCTCTTCCGGCGCGCACTCCACGATCTCCGCGTGCGGCAGCGCGTCACGCACCTGCGCGGCGGTGTCCGACGAGCCGGAGGCCAGATTGACCACGACGGTCAGCCCCCGGCCGCCGGGCAGCGCGGGCGCCTCGGCGTAGGGGCGGCCGGGCGCGGGGAGCTGCGAACGGGTCGGTACGAGCCCGCGTACGGCGTAGGCGGCCCCGACCCCGAGCGCCGCCCCCGCCAGCACATCGCTCGGATAGTGCACCCCGGTGTAGACCCGGGAGAGAGCCACGGCGGCGGCCAGCGGCGCCACCACCGCGCCCCAGCCCTTGGACTCCAGCGCCACGCCCGTCGCGAAGGCCGCCGCCGAGGCGGCGTGTCCGGACGGGAAGGACGTGGTGAACGGCTGGCGGTTCAGCCGCCGTATCACCGGGACGCCGTCGATCAGGGGCCGCGGACGGCGCACCGCGCGCTTGCCCACCGTATTGATGGTGGCCGACGCGAGCCCGAGCGACACCACACCCCGCAGGGCGGCCCGGCGCGAGCGTGCGCCGCGCCCCAGTACGGCGATGCCCGCGGCGGCGCCGAACCAGAGCAGACCGTGGTTGGCGCCGCGGCTGAGCCGGGGCAGCACAGGGCCCGCGCCCGGCCAGTGCCGGGTGGCGACGGAAGTGAAGGCCCGCTCGTCCCAGGAGCTGAGCAGCGCCGCGATCCGGGCACGGGTCCCCGGGGGCACCTGGCCGTGGAGCGGGGAGCTGGTGAACGTCGCAGAGGTGGGGAACATGGAACGCGGGTACCCCGCGAGCGGCGTGGTCAAGCAGGCCGGCGGGACGGTGTCCCGGGAAGCACCCGGGAAGCACCCGGGAAGCACGGAGCCGCGAACCTCCGTATAAAGGGCTGGGAAGGGCTGAAAAGGGATGGAAAAAGCCCGGATCGCGACGGGCCGGATCGCGAGGTCCGGGCCGCAGGAGTCCGGGCCGCGGGAGTCCAGGGCCGCGGGAGTTCAGGCCGAGAGAGCCCAGGGCCCAGGGCCCGGACGGCGGACGGCGGACGGCTGTGGGAGGTGGCGCTATGGGACGGCGGAGTGCTCCTGAGGGCCGCGTACCCGTCCGGTTCGCCCCGCCCGTCCCCGAGGCGGGGCTGCCCGCCCTGCCCGGACTGGCAGGCGCGTGCGCCGGAGCCGCCCTGCGGACCGAGCCGGAGCCGCCCGGCGGCGGCGGGGTCCTGCGACGTGCGGCGTGCGGCTACTGGTCGCGGCGCGGACTGCACGGCGGCCCCGACGACATGGTGGCGGCGCCCGGCGGGCAGCCGCTGCTGTTCGCGCTGCTCGCCGCGTACGGCGGGGACGTGCTGATGCCACGGCCCTGCCCCGCCTGGTGGGCCCCGCAGGCGCGGCTGCTGGGACGGCCCGCCTACCAGGTGCCGGCCCCGGCGGAGACGGGCGGAGTGCCCGATCCCTACGCCCTGCTGGAGACGGTCCGCAGGGTACGGGCCGAGGGCGGCACCCCCCGGGTGCTGCTGCTCTGCCCCGCCGACGACCCCACCGCCACCGTCGCCCCGCCCGAACCGGTCCATGAGGCCTGCGAGGCGGCGGTCGGGGAAGGGCTGCACATCATCAGCGACGAGACCTGGCGCGACACCCTCTTCAGGCCGCACGAGACCGTGCTGTTCAGCCCGGCGGAGATGTGGCCCGACGAGGTCGTCGTCGTCCATGACGCGGCGGGCTCACTCCTTCCCGCCGCCTGGCCGATGGCCGTCGCCCGCTGTCCCGCGACCGCGGAGGGCGCCGCCCTGCGGGCCAGGACGCTCGACATCCTCACCGCGCTCGGCGCGCTGGTCGCGGGGCCCGTGGCCGGGGCCGCCGCCCTCGCGCTCGACGAGCCGGAGACGGTGACCCGGCGGACGCGGGCCATGGCCGAGCTGTACGGGAGGGTCGCCGTGGCCGCCCACCGCGCGGTGCTCGCGTCCGGCGCCCTCGCCAGACCTCCGGAGGCGGGCCGTCATCTCTACGCCGACCTGGGGCCCCTCCGCGCGCGGCTGGCGGAGCGGGGGGTCACCGACTCCATGGAGCTGGAGAACCATCTCGGCGCGCGTCTCGGGACCCCCGCCCCCGGCGGCCACCGGTTCGGGGACGAGCTGGGCGCCCTGCGCGTACGTCTGTCGACCGCGGCGCTGCTCGGGGCCACCCCGGAGCGCCGTCTGGAGTCCCTCATGGCGGCGGAGCCCCTGGAACTGCCGTATGTCGCGCGGGCGCTCACCGACTTCGCGTCCGCCTTCGCCGAACTGCGCTGAGATGCCGGCGGTCTCGGCTCAGGTCTCCTGTCCCTCCGGGCCCCGCGGCCCCTCGGCGCACTTCCGTCCCGCCGCGTCCCGCCGTCCCTTCCGGCCGGGGCCACTCCCGTCAGGACCGTCCGTACCGTCCGACCGATCCGGTCCGACGGCCGTACCGTCCGACCGGTCCGGTCCATCTGTCCCGTCCGGTCCATCTGTCCGGTTCGGTCCGCCTGCCCGGTCCGGACGTCGCACCCTGTGCCAGAGCGCGGGGGCGCCGCTCAGCACGACCGTCAGCACCACCGCGGCGAGTACGCCCTCCCAGGGCTCGGCGAAGAGCGAACCGCCGAGCACCCCGATGAGCTGGTATGTCACCGCCCAGGCCAGACAGGCCGGTACATCCCCCCGGGCGAACCGGCGCAGCGGCCAGTCCGCGAGCAGACAGGCCAGCATCACCGGAATCCGCCCGGCGGGCACCAGCCGGGAGAGCACCAGCACCGTCACCCCGTGCTCGCGCAGCTTGACCTGGGCCTGCTCCAGCCGGTCGGGCGGGGCATGCCGGCGCAGCGCGGCCAGCCAGCGCGAGCCGTTCTTCGAGCCGACCCCGCGCTTGCCCAGCCAGTACAGCGCCACATCGCCGAGAAAGGCCGAGAAGGCCGCGACCAGGAACACATAGACCATGGAGAGCGGTGACGTCTGATGGAACGCCACCACCGCCGCCGAACTCACCACCGCGCCCGTCGGCACCACCGGCACCAGCGCGCCCAGCGTCACCAGCAGAAAGACCGACGGATAGCCGACGGCCTGCTGGGTCGACTCGGGCGGCAGCTCGGCGAGGCGGGATATGAGCCCGTCGATCACACCCCCACCCCCGGGCGCACGCTCTCGCCGTGCCGCAGCAGATGCACGGCCACCCCGGGAGCGAGCCGGGCCGCCTGCCGGACGAACTCGTCGCCCGGCGCGTAGAACTCATGGGGCCGTACACCGTCCAGGCCGATCGGCCAGTACGTGCCGAAATGCACCGGTACGGCCGCGCGCGGCGCCAGTTGGGTCAGTGCCTGGGCCGCGCGCCCGGCGTCGAGATGGTCCGGCCCGAGATGGGGTCCCCAGCCGCCGACCGGCAGCAGTGCCACATCGACCGGACCCACGGCGTCCGCCATCCCGTCGAAGAGTCCGGTGTCACCGGCGAAGTAGGTCCGTGACTCACCGCTGATCACATAGCCGAGCGCCGGGGAACGGTGGGGTCCGACCGGCAGCCGCCGGCCGTCGTGGCGCGCGGGCACGGCCCGTACCCGCAGCTTCCCGATCTCCATCTCGTCGCCCGCGTCGACCTCGGTGATCCGCAGTCCCGCCGGGTTTCTGCGGGCGTCGAGCCGTCTGAGCGCCGGAACCGACCGGTCCGCTCCACGCGGCACGATCAGCCGGGTACCGGGCCTGAGGCGGCTCAGCGAGCGCGGATGGAGATGGTCGGAGTGGAGATGGGAGACCAGGACGGCGTCGGCGACCGTCGCCTCCGGCGGTGGCACCGGTCCGAGCCGGCGGCGCAGATGCGCCAGCCTGCGCACGAAGAGCGGGTCCGTCAGCACCCGGACCCCCGAGTCCTCGACCGTGCAGGTGGCATGGCCCCACCAGGTGATGACAGTTCCCAACCCGACCTCAGCTCCGACCTCGGCACCGTCCGGCCGGCTCAGGCCACCGGCTTCCTCCGTCCGCCCCGCGGACGCGATCTCCGCACTCAGCGTACGGCGGTGGCGGGGCGGCCGGGGCGGCCTGGCGGCGGCCAGGCGCGCGGGCCGGATGCGCCCGGTCGCGCGCCCCTTGCCCGCCGCCTACGCGCCTGCCCGGCGGGGGCGCCCGCGGAGTAGGGTCTGCGCACGGGGCCGAGTGCGGGGAGCGGTGGGGGACAGCCATGGACGATGTACGGGTGGCCGCGATCGCCAGCCTGACCCCGCTGGAGGAACTCGACAGCGACCCCTTTCTGGTGGACACCCGTGGCCAGCACACGATGTGCGCGCGCTGGGCCGAGGACAAGGGCTATGTCGTCACGAGACAGCTGCTCCTCTACGGACTGCGGCCCGACCACCGGGGACTGTGGGTCGATGTCGACGCGGGGGTGGTGGACCTGTTCGTCGCCGCCAATGAGCGGGTGCTCGACCGGGCGTTCACATCGGTGCGGGCCTTCGCCGAGGAGTGCGAGCGCAGAGGCGTACGGCTGGAGACCGTCGGGCTGGACGAACCTCGCTATGACGCCGCGATGAAGGCGGGTGTCCACCGCAGGCTGTCGATGCCGACGGCCGGATACGACGGCCGCTGACGCCCGGCCGCTGACGCCCGGCCGCAGACACCTGGCCGTAGGCGCCCGGACGCAGACCACCTGACCGTAGGCGCCCGGCCGCTGACGCCCGGCCTTAGACACCTGGCCGTAGGCGCCCGGCCGTCGGCACCAGGCCGCTGACACCAGGCCGTCGGCGCTCGGACGCAGGCACCTGGTCGGGGCGTAGGCGCCCGGCCGTCGGCGCCCCGTCCCGTCCCGGGCGCTGAGCGTCCGGATCCCGCTCCGCCCGGAGCCCGGCCGCGGCTGTGCGAGGCTGGGCCGGAGCCCGTGGAGGTGCACGGGCCCGGACATGAGGTGGCAGGGGAAGTGCTCCAGGGGCGGTGGCGTACGACGGGCGGGGCCCTGCTGCGGGTGATCGTCGTGTGGGCGGTGTCCTCACTGACCATGCTGGTGCTCGCCGGGATCCTGCCGGACTTCCGGCTCCAGTCGGGCGACGGCGAGAGCGTCACCAAGGTCGCGCTCACCGCGGCCTGGGGCGCGGGCGCCTTCGGTCTGCTCAGCGCGCTGGTCTGGCCCCTGCTGGTACGGGCGCTGCTGCTGGTGCCCGCGCTGGTCCTCGGTCTGCTGGTGTTCTTCCTCAACGGCTCGCTGCTGCTGTTCGCGCTCTGGATCATTCCCGTCGGCCAGGGCGCGGCCAACGCGGAGACGGCGGTGGTGGTCGCGGCCGTGATGTCCGCCGTCGCCTCCGCGACCTCCACCGGACTCGCGGTCGGTGACGACGACGCCTACCGGCGCAGGCTCTCGCGGCTCGCCGACCGGCGGCGGCGCAGAAGCGGCGAGGACGGCCGGCACGCCGGACAGCCCGGCACGGTCTTCCTCCAGCTCGACGGGGTCGGCCACCGGGTACTGGAGGACGCCGTCGCCGGGGGCGTGATGCCCCATGTCGCCGCGTGGCTCGGGGAGAACCCGACCCACCGGCTGACCCCGTGGCGCACCGACTGGTCCAGCCAGACCGGCGCCAGCCAGCTCGGCATCCTGCACGGCACCAACCACGACGTCCCGGCCTTCCGCTGGTACGAGAAGGACAGCGGCCGGATCATGGTCAGCAACCGGCCCGTGAGCGCGGCCGTGCTCCAGCGCCGGGCCATCGAACGCACCGGTGACGGCGGGCTGCTCACCTTCGACGGCGCCAGCCGGGGCAATCTCTTCAGCGGCGGTGCCGACCAGCTCGCCCTGGTGCTCTCGATCGCCGCGCGGCGCGGCAGGGCCAACCGCTCCCGCGCCGGCTACTTCGCCTACTTCTCCGACCCCGCCAACGCCGTCCGTACGGTGGTCTCCTTCGTCGCCGACGTCGGCCGTGAGATCGGGCAGTCGACCCGGGCGCGGCTGCGCGGCGACCGGCCCCGGGTGGGCCGGGGCGGGCTCTATCCGCTGATCCGGGCCTTCGCGACCGTCGTCGAACGCGATGTGGTGGTCGCGGCGGTGCTGGGGGACATGCTGGCGGGACGGACCGCCGTCTACGCCGACCTCGTCGCGTACGACGAGGTCGCCCATCACTCGGGACCGCACAGCAAGGACGCCCTCCAGGTCCTCCGGCGGCTCGACCGCTCGGTCGGGCTGATCGCCAGGGCGGCCGAGCACGCGCCGCGCACCTACCGGATCGTGCTGCTCTCCGACCACGGCCAGAGCCCGGGGGCGACCTTCGAACGCGTCTACGGACTCACGATCAGGGATCTGGTCAGAGCGGGCTGCGGACTGCCCGTACCGCGCAGGGCCCAGCGGACGAGGAGCGGGGCCGAGGCGCGCGACGCCGCACGCCACGCCGTGCGCTCCGCACTCCACCGGCCGGAGCGGGTGGGGCGGGAGGAGACGGCGGAGCCGGGCTCGGACCCGGTGGTGCTCGCCTCCGGCAATCTCGCGCTGATCTCCTTTCCCGACGTACCGGAGCGGATGAGCCGCGAGCAGATCGACCGGCGCCATCCGGCGCTGCTGCGCACCCTGGCCAGCCATCCGGGCATCGGCTTCCTGCTGGTACGGAGCGAGGAGCACGGTTCGGTGGTGCTGGGGCCCGGCGGGGCGGAGGTGCCGGTCGGCGAGCTGGACGACACGGGGCCGCTCGCCCATATGGGTCCCGGCGCGGCCGACGCCGTACGCCGTACCGACTCCTTCCCGCATGTCGCCGACATCATGGTCAACTCGATGTACGACCCCGCGACCGGGCAGGTGCACGCCTTCGAGGAGCAGATCGGCTCGCACGGCGGGCTCGGCGGCGAACAGTCACGGGCCTTTCTGCTCTCGCCGCTGGTGCTCTCCGCGCCGGTTCCCGCGCCGAGCGAGGACGGCGGGGATGCGGGCGGTGAGGGCGGTGAGGGCGGCCGGGACGGTGGCGGTGACGGCGGTGAACTCGTCGGCGCCGAGCGCGTGCACCAGGTGTTCAGGCGCTGGCTCCGCGAGGGCGGCGGACCTCAGGTGCCCGTGGGAACGCTGAGCGGCGGTATCGCGAACGTGTGGTCCACCGAGGCACGAACTGCCGAGGGCGAACGGGACTCGGCATAGGCATCATCCCCCATGCGAGCGATTTCCGCCGGTAGCAGGACGCGCCACGGCGGTACCTGGGCAGAGGACGCATGTCCAGGAGGTCGTGCCCATGTACCATGCCGCGCCCGCTGTTACCCGTGCCGCAGCCGCCCGCGCTGCCGCCGCGCGGCGGGCCGGGCTGGTGACGCTGCTGGTACTGATCGCGTTCCTGGGCATGTCGCTCGGACCGGGTGTCCCGGCGGTGCGGGGCGCGGAGCCCCCGCCCCCCGCCTCGGCCACCCGTGAACCCGCGGGTGAGGGACAGCAGGACCCGGCCGAGACCGAGCTGAAGACCGCTCCCGGCAGGACGGAGCGGATCGGCGGGCCCCGGGTGCACCCGGGGCCCCACGGCGGACCGCGCGGGACGGCGCCGACTCCGTACACCGACCGGTGCGCCCCGGCAGGACCGCCGCGCGAACCGGCGTTCCCCCGCTGTGTGGTGCTGCGCTGCTGACAGGTTCCGGCACCGCGTGCGTTCCGCGCGCCAAGTGCCCTTCGGACGTCAGCAGTTGATTCAGCCCCATCTCACAGTGAGGACACAGCCATGCCTATTGACCCCTTCGCCGCACTGAACGCCCTGCTGCGCGCCGAGGCCGCCCGCGCCGACGCGTCCCGTCGCCGCGCCGCGGCCTCGGGCTCGGGAAGCTCCGTGGGTTCGGGAGGTGCCGAAAGTTCGGCAAGCTCGGGAAGTTCGGGAAGTCCGGCCCGGTCGGCGGCCTCCGCGCGCCCGGCGGGCGCCGGGCGGGACGCCGAGCCCGTACCCGCCGTGGACCGCGCGGCCACGGACAGGAAGAGGATGAGGATCGGCAGGCGCGCGTAGCGGTCCGGCTCGCCAAGTGGCCGGGTCGCGTCCGCCCCTTGAGGCCGCGACCGGCCGTACGG
>NZ_JBSGVS010000066.1:15954-49614 GCF_053608565.1 Streptomyces sp. NPDC055025 | reverse complement strand
CGGCGCGGGCCCCGGACACCTACAGCAGTGGTACCCGCCGGACGGCGGGTGATCTCCGCCGTCCGGCGCCGCCGTGCGCCGCGGACCGGAGGCAGGATGGCGGGATCGGCCACAGAGACGTGGCCGCGACCCAGGGAGAGCAGATGACCGCCGCCCCGTTCTCGGACACTCCGCCCGCAGCGGCCCCGTCCACGACGACCTCCGCGCGGGCCCTGTCCGCCGACGCGCCGCCCGCCACCGCTCGGGACGGGCGGGTCGGACCGCCGCCGCCCTTCGATCCGGAGCTCGCGGCGGCACTCGATGTCATCCACGAGCAGTTCGGCGGCCCGCTGAACCTCGACGACATCCGCGCCGTCAGGGCGGGCCAGGCCCAGGCCCGGCTGTCCGACGCGGATCTGCGCCGGGACGGGGCCTTCGAGGTCGAGGAGCGTACGGTGCCGGGGCCGCCCGGCGAGCCGGACATCTCCCTGCTCGTCTGCCGGCCGGCCGGAGCCGCCACCGCGCTGCCCGCCCTCTACCACATCCATGGCGGCGGGATGGTCCTCGGGGACAACCGGACCGGCCTCGACACGGCGCTCGACTGGGCCCAGGAGCTGGATCTGGTCGTCGTGTCGGTGGAGTACCGGCTCGCCCCCGAGCATCCGCACCCGGCTCCGGTGGAGGACTCGTACGCCGGACTGGTGTGGACCGCGGAGCACGCCTCGGAGCTCGGGATCGACCCCGGCCGGATCGTGGTCGGGGGCGGCAGCGCCGGCGGCGGTCTCGCCGCGGGCGTCGCCCTGCTGGCGCGCGACCGGGGCGGCCCCGCGCTGATCGGGCAGCTCCTGATGTGCCCGATGCTCGACGACCGCAACGACACCTTCTCCAGCCTTCAGATGGCCGGCCTCGGGGTGTGGGACAGCGCGGCGAACCACGCGGGGTGGACCGCGCTCCTCGGTGAGCGGCGCGGCGGCCCCGATGTCCCGCCGTACGCCGCTCCGGCGCGGGCCGCGGATCTGTCCGGCCTGCCGCCCGCGTTCATCGATGTCGGCTCCGCGGAGACGTTCCGGGACGAGGACGTCGCCTACGCCACCCGGCTGTGGCAGGCGGGCGGTACGGCCGAGCTGCATGTGTGGCCGGGCGGCTTCCACGGTTTCGAGATGATGGCGCCGCAGGCCGCGCTCTCCCAGGACGCCAGGAACGCGCCCCTCGTGTGGCTGCGCAGGCTGCTCACCCGCTGACCGGCGGGAACGAACGCTTGGCACCGGGCCGTCCCGAGCAGCAGGATGAAGTGGTGAAGGACCTGGTGGGCAGGCTCGCCGCGCTCGACCCCGACGCGGGTGCGGCGCTGCGTGTGATCGTGTACTTCGACCGGCTGGTCGAGGGCCGGGCGGGTCTGGAGTCGCTGGTGCGGGGTGCGGCGGTGCTGTCGGGCTGCCCGGCCCGGCTGGTGGACGGCGCGCGCGGGGTGCGTATCCGTGTCGACGCCGACGGGGTACGTCACGACGACGGCGGCCCGGCCGATCCCGGCTGGATGTCGGCCGCGCTGGTGCCGGACGGTCCCCCGGCGCTGTGGCTGGAGCGGGCCGGACCGCCCAACGGCGTCGACGCGATGGTGCTGGAGCGGGCGTCCGGCGCCGCGCGCGACGTACTCGACCGGACCAGGGGCCGGGCGCCGGCGGGAAGTCCGGCCGCCGACCCGGCCTCGCTGGAGGTACTGCTCGACGCCTCGGCCCCGGAGCACGCCCGCCGGCGGGCGGCCGTCCGCCTCGGTCTGCGGGACGCGGCGCTCGCCCGCGCGGTGGCGCCGGCGGACGGTGTGACCGTGGTCGAGGCGGTGCCGACCTCGGGTACGCGGACGCCGTACACCGGCGGCCGGCGCGCCGGGATCGGCCCGGCCGTGCCCGTACTGGATCTGCCGGCCTCCGCGACCGCCGCGCGGACCGCCCTGCGGTTCACCGCGGAGGGCGGCGAGCGGGATCCCGGACCGAGGACCGTGTACGCGGACGAACTGGGCGGCCTCGCCCTGCTGGCGGATTCCGTCGGCCCCGGCACGGAGCCGATCCCCGATGTACGGGCGCTGGACCGCGCCGTCGCGGCGGCCCCCTGGGCCGCGTCGACGCTCCACGCGATCGCCTTCGCCCCGAGTCTGCGGGCCGCGGCGGCGGAGCTGACCCTGCACCACTCGACGCTCCAGGACCGGCTGGCACAGGCGGAGCACTGGCTCGGCTGGCCTGTGCACGAGCCGCACGGACGGCTCCGCCTCCAGCTCGCCCTCGCCGCGTGGCGGCTCCACCGCAATCAGCGTCTGTGAGCGCGGGGCGGGCGGGAGTGGTTAGGCTGGCCGGCGATGTTCTCCCCCCAGGGCCCGACCCTTCGCGAACTCGCCGTACAGGCGCTCTCGTCCGTCGAGCACGGCTACGACCTGCTGGCTCCCAAGTTCGACCGGACACCGTTCCGTACCCCTGATCAGGTGCTGGACGCGGTCGTACGTACCGTCCGCCCGCTCGGAC
Source organism: Streptomyces sp. NPDC055025 (assembly GCF_053608565.1). Lineage (NCBI taxonomy): Bacteria > Bacillati > Actinomycetota > Actinomycetes > Kitasatosporales > Streptomycetaceae > Streptomyces > Streptomyces sp. NPDC055025. The sequence goes on along the minus strand of NZ_JBSGVS010000066.1, from coordinate 47,122 downwards.
CGTTCCGTAAGGGACTCGACATCTGCTGCGGTACCGGCGCGGGAATGGGGGTGCTGCGGCGGCTCTGCGACGAGAGGATCGTCGGGGTCGACTTCAGCGCGGGCATGCTCGCCGCCGCCAGATCCGCGGTGCCGGATCCGGTCGGGGCACCGGCCGTGGAGTGGGTACGGGCCGACGCGCGCGCCCTGCCCCTCGCGCCCGTCTTCGATCTGGCCATGAGCTTCGGGGCGTTCGGTCATTTCCTGCCGGCCGAGCGGCCGGCGCTGTTCGCGCAGGCGCGCGCCGCTCTGCGGCCGGGTGGCCTGTTCGTGTTTCCCGTGCCCGCGCCGCCCCGGGTCGGCTCCGGGCCCTACTGGGCACTGTGGGGTTTCGACACGGTGATGCGGCTGCGGAATCTGTTCTGGCACCCGTCGTTCGTCATGTACTACCGCACGTTCCGGCTGCCGGACGTACTGGACGAACTGGCCGGTACGGGGTTCACCACCACCCTGCTGCCCCTGTCCGATCTCGGCCGCCGGCCCGACGGCAGCCCCCGCTGCGCCCTGGTGGTCGCGCGCAGGACATGAGCCGCGCGGGACAAGGCGGGCTGGAAGGGCGGCGGGCTGAAAAAGCACGGACCGGTCACCCGGCGGCCGGCCGGCGTCAGTCGTCCAGCGGGCGCCCCGGACCGCGCGGCCCGGGGCGCTCGTCGAGCACCTCGGGGAACTCCTGGTCATGGGGGCGGGGCGGCTGCGGGCCATGGGCGGTCATGATGACGGTCTGCTCGACCCGTACGACACGGTAGACGTCCTCACCGATGATCACCTGGTCCTCGCCCCGTGCGACGGCCTCGGCGGCCCGTGCGAAGCGCGGGCCCAGCTCCCCCCCGTCCGCGGCCCGCACCAGCAGGACGTCGCGGAGATCCAGCCGCGCCTCCTCCTCGGCCGCGACGGCGGGAAAGAGCTGCCGCCAGCCCCGGTCCTCATGGAGCATCGCGGCATACCCCGTGTAGTGCGCGACGGGGACCGGATCCACATCGGGACCGTCCACCGGGAAGGCGCGTCTCAGCGCCTCCTCGCGCGCTCCCGACTCCAGCAGCCGCCGGGCCGCCGCTTCGTCGAATAAGCCGTCCGCCGTCTCGTCCGAGTTAGCGCTCATACGAGCAGAGTGCCGTATGACGGCGGTCCGCGAGGCACGGATACAAGGATCATCCGGTGTAAATCCGGCCATCTTTCCGTCATATGAATTCGCCACCCTCCTATGCCATACCCGCAGGCGGGGCGCGGTTGAACGGGTGTGCTGGAGGCATATGAGGCACAGGGGCGGTCGAACAAGCGCGGGGAGCGATACGCGATGGACGACGACGAGCGGCACCAGGAACAGGACCGGCGCAAGCACCGGCGGGCGGACGCGCGGAGGGGCCGCGGGGGGCGAGTGACCGTCAGGCTCACGGGTGTCCCCGAGACCTCGCTCTGGACTCTGTACCAGCGCGCGTGCGACGCGCGAGATCCGTCCACCGCTTTCCGGGACCCCAGAGCGGTCGAACTCGTCGACGCCGTCGACTACCCCTTCGCCGAGACCTTCGGCCCGCCCGGCCCGTTCCTGGCGCAGAGCCAGTCCCTGCGCGTCCGTACCTTCGACAGCGTCGTACGGCACTTCCTCGGCGAGCGTCCCGACGGGACGGTCGTCGCGCTGGGCGAGGGTCTGGAGACCCGGTTCTGGCGGGTGGACAACGGCCGGATGCGCTGGCTCACGGTGGATCTGCCCGAGACCGTGGCCGTCCGGCTGCGACTGCTGCCCGACGGCGAGCGGCGCCGTACGTTCGCGTGCTCCGCCCTGGATCCGGCGTGGCCCGACCAGGTCGACACCGCGCACGGGGTGCTCGTGACCGCCCAGGGCCTGCTGATGTATCTGCGGCCGCCCGAGGTACGGGAGGTGATCGCCACCTGCGCCGAGCACTTCCCCGGCGGGGCGCTCGTCTTCGACGCGGTACCGAGATGGTTCAGTGCCCGCACGACGCACGGCGGGATGAGAACCCCCCAGGGCCTCACCGTCCCGCCGATGCCCTGGGGGATGGACGCCGGCGAACTGCGCAAGGTCTACGGCGCGCATCCGCACATCACGGCGGTACGCGAGATACCGCCGCCGCGCGGCCGGGGCGTGTACTACGGCGCCGTACAGCCGGTCCTGCGGCGTCTGCCCGTCGTACGGAACCTCCGCCCGACCATGACCGTCCTGACGCGCTTCGCGACCCGATGAACCCGGGGCCCCGCTCCTGCGGACCGGCTACGCCGGCTCGCCCAGGGCCGGCACCGCCGTCCCCGCCACCTTCTCCACCAGCGCGATCCCCGCTTCCTTGCTGACACTGCCACGGGACAGCACCGCGAGCAGATAGGCGTGTCCGTCGACCGTAATCCGCCCGATGCTGTTGATGTCCCACAGACCGGTCGCGGTCCGCGGCAGCCAGCCGTTCTTGAGCCCGGTGGCCGGTCCCGCGGCGGACACGCCCCAGTCCTGGTCCGCCGCTATCCCGGCCATCAGCTCCCGCACATAGGCGCGCGAGGCCGCGCTCAGATCGGACGCGGAGTCGTCGTCGAACACGGCGGACAGCAGGACGAGCTGGTCCGAGGCGGTCGTCTGGGTCAGCCCCCACAGCCCGTCGCCTCCCGCCGTCGTCGAGGTCAGCCCCAGCCGGCGGTTCGCCGCGTCCAGACCCGGCGCGCCGCCGATGGCGCTCCACAGCGCGTCCGCCGAGGCGTTGTCGCTGACGCGGATCATCGAGTTCGCGTAGGCCCTCTCCTCCGCCGTGAGCCGGCGGCCCTCGTCCTGCGCCCGCAGCAGCAGTGCCACCAGGATGTCGACCTTGACGATGCTCGCCGTGTCGTAGGCCGTCCCGGCCTGCACGCCGTACGACGCCGTGCGGCCGTCCTCGGGGTCGAGCACCGCCACCGAGAGGGAGACCGAGGTGGACTTCACGACCGGTGCGAGCCGCGCGGCCAGTGTCTCGTCCGGATCCACCGTGGGCTCGGGCTCGGGCTCGGGCCGGGTCCCGGACTCCCGGCCGATCTCACCGGACCGCAGCGCGCCCATCGTCCGCGGTGACGGCAGGGGGACGGCCGCCGGGCGCGGCCGGGGGGACGCCGTGAGCGCCTCGGACCGCGGTACGGCGGGCACGTCGCCCGCGGCGGTCATGAGGAAGCTCCCCGTCGCCACCCATCCGACGACGAGGAGGGTGGCCACGGGGTGCTGCGGAGCGATGCGGTGCCGGGACATGGCGTGAGGGTAGAAACAAAAACTGGGTTGTGGCTGTGCTCCAGGTAAAAGGTCGGTGACGAACCTCCCGCCGGGTGCCGCCACCTGGCCCCGGCAGGTCGGATCGGGGCGGACCGGATCGGTCGGGTCCGGCGGAGCCGGGACGCGCTCAGCGACCGCCGGGGAAGTATCTCTCGATGAGGTCGTTGCGGAAGACTCCCCGCGGGTCGAGCTTCGCGGTCAGCGCCTCGAAGTCGGTGTACCGCTCGTACAGCTCCCTGACCCGCTCCGGGCCCATGGTGAAGACCTTCCCCCAGTGCGGTCTGGCGTCGAAGGGAGCCAGCGCCTCCTCGATGGCGTCCAGCACCGGTGTCAGGGCGCTCCGGTCGGGATGCCAGGTGAAGTGGAAGGCCACCGAGTCACGTCCGTACGCCGGGCTCAGCCACAGGTCGTCGCCCGCGACGGTCCTGATCTCACCGATCTGGAGGAGCGGCGCGATCCGGTCGGCGATCGCCGTCAGCGCGTCGAAGGCGGCCGGGCCGTCCTCCCGTGCGACGAAGTACTCGCTCTGCAACTCGTCCCCGTTGCTCGGGGTGAATTCGGGCCGGAAGTGCGGCAGCCGTTCGTGCCACGGCCCGGGGACGCCCGCCTGGACGGTGCAGGTGCCGGGATCCATCCCGGGCACCGGGTGGCGGGGACCGTCCGCGAGCACCGCGCCCAGCCAGGTGTCCGGCGCGGGTCCGGGACCGGCGTCGCCGGCCCGCTGCTTCAGCCAGACCTGGTCCACCCGGTCGGTCCGCCAGCTCGTGAAGAGGCTCACGCTGTACGCGGCCGACAGGACCTCGTCGAACCGCTCACGCAGCCGCCCGTACGGGAGTCCTTCGTACACCCACTGCCGGAAGTCGTGTCCCGGCACCAGGTCGAGGGTCATCCGGGTGACCACACCGGCCGCGCCCAGCGCGACCACCGCACCCGCGAAGTCCTCGTCGCCCCGGGCGAGGGTGAGCAGCTCGCCGTCGGCCGTGACGAGTTCCAGCGCGCGGACCGCGGACGCCAGATTCCCGTTGCCGGTCCCCGAGCCGTGCGTCCCGGTCGCGCAGGCTCCGGCGACGGAGATGTGCGGGAGCGAGCCGAGATTGTGCAGCGCCAGACCGGCCTGGTGCACGGCGCCGGTGAACTCCGCGAACCGCAGGCCCGCGCCGACGGTGACCGTGGCGGCCGTCGCGTCGACCTCCACGCTCCTGGGCAGTCCGGCCACCGAGATCAGATCACCGCGGGTGTCCGCGATCGAGTTGAACGAGTGTCCGCTGCCCAGTACGCGCGCCGAGGCGCTTCCCGCGACGATCTCCCGCAGCCGTTCCATGGACGGCGGGGTGTGCACGCGTGCCGCGCCGAAGGTGATGTTCCCCGCCCAGTTCCGCACCACCGGAGGTATGGGGGTGTCACCGGGGACGGCGGGGTGTCCGGACACATGGGGCACTGGGATTCTCCTTCTGCGTTCTCGTACCGGCGGAACGTCGCTCTGGTGCCGCCGGAACGTTCTCGTGCTGCCAGAACCTTCTGCGAGGACTCTGACATGCGCGTGGTGCGGGCGGGCGCGCGGTACGTCCACGACTAGGGTGGCTCGTCCAGGCGTGGACCCGGCCGGCTCCGGCCTGAAGAGAAGGTGTCCCTGTGCCCGAAGAGTTTCCCGTGGCGCGGCGGTGGGCCGTGGGAGCGCTGCTGAGTATGACCTTCGCGAGCGGTCTGGTGGACGCCGTGAGCTATCTGCGGCTGGGGAATGTCTTCGTCGTCAACATGACGGGCAATGTGGTCTTCCTCGGGCTCTCCGTCTCCAAGGCGTACCACCTGTCGATGGCCGGCCCGTTCGTGGCCCTGACGGCCTTCGTCCTGGGGTCGTTCGCCGGCGGTCGGCTCAACAGATACTTCGGCGGGCGGCCAGGACCCTGGCTCGCCGGCGCCTTCGCCGGACAGGCCGCCGTGCTCACGCTGACGGCCGTCCTGGTCGGCACGGGGGTGCTCCGGGCCGAGGGCTGGGCCACCCAGCTGATCGTCGCGCTGCTCGGCGGCTGCTGCGGTCTCCAGAACGCCACGGTCGGCCTTCTGGCACCCCGGGATCTCACCACGTCCGTACTCACCAGGACGCTCACCGCGCTCACCTCGCAGAGTGCGCTCGGCGCGGGCACCGGGGCACGCCCGCATCGCAGGGCGGGGTCGGTACTGGCCGTGCTGGCGGGCGCGGCCGTCGGGGGGCTGCTGCTCCAGGTGACCTTGGCAGGAGTCATCGGGCTGGCGGCCGTGGTGGTCGCGGGCGCAGCGGGGGTCTTCGTACTGGCGCCCCGGCCGCGCCCGGCCACCCCGCCGGACTGATCCGTACGGTCCGTCCCGTGTCCGTTCGGTATCCGTCCTGTCCCGTCCATCGGTCAGCCGCGCGCTGTTCCCGTCTCCGCGCCCGCGCCTGTCCGCGCGAGCAGTGTCCCGACGCGCCGCAGCGCCTCACGGACATTGGCCTCGGCGGTGACCTCCATCGCCTCGGGCAGGGTCATCCAGCGCAGCGGGGCGTCGGGCTTCTCGGGGCGCGCCGCGTCGGGGCGGCCGGTCGCGAGGACGAAACGCAGGTCGGCGTGTTCGTGCGCCGGTTCACCACCGCCCGCGGGCACCGGCACGATCACCACCTGGACGAGGGACTCGTCCGGGTACGGGACCAGATCGTCGAGGCCGGTCTCCTCCGCGGCCTCCCGCAGCGCGACACCGAGCGGATCGGTCTCCCCCGGGTCGCCATGGCCTCCCACCTGGAGCCAGGACCCCAGCCGTACGTGCCAGCGCATCAGCACGCGTCCGCTCCCGGGATGCACGATCAGCGCGGACGCCGTCACATGGAGCGGGATCGAGCGCAGCCAGGGGTCGGCCGCGCTCTGCGCCAGGGCACGGATACGGCTGACATCGGCGGCCTCGGCCGGGTCCTCCGTCCGGTAGCGCGACAGCACCTCGGTGATCGGTCGGCCCACGGCCCGCGTCATCACGTACTCCCCACCCGTCGACTCGTCGGTTCACCGGCGCGGCACGGCCGTCGCGCGGCACCGAGGAGACTACGGATCCCGAAGAGCGCTGTCCTCCGGGTTTCCGGGTTTCCGGGTTCTCCGCGCGGACCGGGTCGGGGCCGGGGCGGGAGGCTGGGGCCAGGGGCCGCCTGGGCCCAGGCGGGAACCCGCCGGGCCCAGAGCCATGTCCGGGTGAGGTACCTACGGCTTGCGGCCGACACCGCTCCACATCGGGATGTCGGAGACCGGCACGTCATGCGGTCCCGGCCGCCACTGCGGCAGCGACACCACACCGGGAGCCAGCAGTTCCGTACCGTCGAAGAAACGTTCCACCTGGTCATGGGTACGAGGTGTGGCGGCGGCGTGCGCGGCGGCGCGCTCGTTGTAGACACGCATCGACGCGGCGACCTCGGCGGCGTTGATGTCGGACGCCGGGTGGGAGATGACGAGATGGCTGCCGGAGGGCAGCCCGTCGACCAGCCGGCGGACGACGCCGTACGGGTCGTCGGCGTCCGGGATGTACTGGAGGATCGCCACGAGCATCAGCCCGACCGGCTCGCCGAGGTCCAGCGTGTGCTGTGCCTCGGTGAGGATGGTCTCCACATCACGGGCGTCGGCCTCGATGTAGTCGGTCCGCCCCTGGGCCGAGCCGACGAGCAGGGCGCGCGCGTGGGCCAGCACGATCCGGTCGTTGTCCACATAGACGACCCGGGAGTCCGGGGCGACGGACTGGGCGACCTCGTGGGTGTTGTCCGCGGCGGGGATGCCGGTACCGATGTCCAGGAACTGCCGGATCCCCTCCTCACCCGCGAGATGACGGACGGTCCGGCCGAGAAAGGCACGGTTGGCGCGGACCGAGGGGACGATCCCGGGGTTGGCCTCGGCAGCCAGTTCGGCGGCCTCCAGATCGGCCGGATAGTGATCCTTGCCGCCGAGCCACGCGTTGTACACACGGGCGGGATGGGCCACGCCCGAATCGAACTCCGGCGGACGCTCCATACTCATCGCAGTCACCTCTCGGCACATTCTCTCCACGCGATCTTCGCGGCAGCCCCAGCGTACGCATCGGATCGCGTCCCCGGAGCCCCTCCTGTAACTCGGGCCTCGTTTCAGCCGTTTCAGCACTCCACCGTGAGGTCGACGGGGGTCATATCGGCGCGGAAGACGATGTTCGGCCAGTAACCGTCGAGGAAGTACGTGCCGCTCGTGTCCTCGAAGGCGACCTCGAAGTCTCCGGAGCGGTAGACGACCAGATCGGTCGGGACCATGGCCGCGGCGAAGCCGAGTCTCTCCTCCTCGTCCGTCCCGTCGCCTTCGGCGCCCCACGCGTGGAGGAACTCCGTGGCCGCGCGGCGGATACGGGCGAAATCCGCGACCAGGCGGCGGGCGTGCGGAAGCAGTGCGGCGGTCTTCTCGGGTCCCGCGCGGTCGAAGCTCAACTCGATGTCGAGACCGGCCGCGTGGACCGTCCCGCCGTACTGGCCGTACTGGGTGCCGTCTCCCGTCCCGGCGTGGGCCGTTCCGCCGTCGGCCGGGATCAGATGCGTCGCGAGAAACGCCTCCTCCAGGTGTTCCTCGTAGGCGGGGTTGTGCTCACGCCCGACGAGTTTCGGACGGGCCGCGAACTGGGCCGGTGTGCCACGCACCGAACGGCCGTCCTCGCCGGTGAGCACATAGCCGTCCTGGTCGTGGCCGATGCGCAGGACCCGGAAGGAGCGCGGCAGTTCGACGAGCGAGACCATGCCGCCGCCACTCGCGCCGACGACGGCGACCGTGCCCGTCTGTCCTCCGCCGGCCGCCGGTTCGACGAGGAACACGCTGGACAGGGCCGGCGCCACACACAGCACGCCGTCCGGTCCGGCGAGGCTCCTGGCCAGGGTGTCTTCGCCGGTCAGCGCCGCCGCGAACACCTTGAGATCACGCATCCGTTCCACCCCCGGCGCGAGAATACGCCGTGCGGCACCGGGGAAGGGCCGCCCGGCCCGCGCGGTGGTACGCCCGGTGACCCGCCCGAGATCACGCGGACCACCGGGCATACCATCGGATGCTGGCATGGACATAACGTGGTGGGGATTCGCCGCACTCGCCCTGGCGGCGGCGCTCGTCGGTTTCTCGAAGACCGCGGTGAGCGGTGCGAATACGGTCAGTCTGGCCGTGTTCGCCGCCGTGCTGCCCGCGCGCGGCTCGACAGGTGTACTGCTGCCCCTGCTGATCGTCGGCGATGTGCTCGCCGTACTCACCTACCGGCGGCACGCCCACTGGCCGACCCTGTGGCGGCTGTTCCCCGCGGTCGCCGCGGGGGTCGTGGTGGGCACGGTCTTTCTGCTCCGGGCCGATGACGCCGCCGTCCGTACGTCGATCGGGGCGATCCTGCTGCTGATGGCCGGGGTCACGGTCTGGCGCCGGCGCGGCGCAACGGACGGCACGAAGGAGCCGGGCGCCACCGGGACGGCGGGCGGCACCGAGGAGCCGGGCGGTGCCGGAAGGGCAGGCCACACGGGCCGGGATACGGACCCGCCCGCCGTGCCGGACCGGCGTGGATCGTCGGCCGGACGCCTCAAGGCACGCTCGTACGGAGTGCTCGGCGGGTTCACGACGATGGTCGCCAACGCGGGCGGTCCGGTCATGTCGATGTATCTGCTCTCCGCGGGCTTCCGGAAGCTCGGCTTCCTGGGCACCTCGGCGTGGTTCTTCCTGATCGTCAACACCACGAAGGTGCCGTTCAGCGTGGGGCTCGGTCTGATCGACGCGCACTCGCTCCTGCTGGACGCCGCCCTGGTGCTCTTCGTGTTCCCCGGCGCCTATATCGGCAAGGTCTGTGTGAACCGGATCGACCAGCGGGTCTTCGAGCGCCTCGTGATCGGGGCGACCGTGCTCGGCGGACTTCAGCTGCTGCTCCGCTGAGCACGGTCGCCGCTTCGCCGGTCCGGATCGCTCCCGGGATTCCGACGCAATCACGGGACGGGCCGCAGGACTGATCCGTCGTCAGCCGGAGTTCACCCATGAGAGTGACGGTCGCGAACCCTGTGATCGGATTCGGTTACCGGGCACAACCACCCGGCCCTTTCGCGTGTCATCTCAGACGAGTGGCACAGCACGACCCATACCGGACGTGGACGCGTCCGGCGCTGTGCCGCCCTTCACCGATCGACCGCGAAACGGGGAATCCTCCATGCGTATCCGTCCCGCCCTCGCCGCACCGGCGGCAGCGGCTCTCACCCTTCTTCTCGCCGGCACCGGCGTGACGGCCGCCGTCGCCGCGCCGACGGCCCTCGCCACCTGCCGGGAGGGCTCCGTCGAGGTGACCGCCACCCGGGGCGCCACGGCCCATGTCGTCCGTATCGGCGTCACCAACAAGAGCGGGCGCGCCTGCGTCGTCGACCGCATCCCCACCATCACCTTCGGGGATCTGGACGGCGCGGCCCAGCCCGTGCCGCCGTCGGAGAGCGCCCCCTACCGGCTCGCCGCCGGGGGCTCCGCCCACGCCGCCGTGCGCACCCTCGACCCGGCCGCCGAGGAGAGCCGTACGGTCGCCTTCCTCACCGTGGCGGGCGACCCGTCGCACTACGGCGAGCGGTTCACCGCCGCGTCCCTGGGATCGCCCCGGGGAATCCGGGTCTGGGAGCCCGTCACCACCCTGTGGCAGCCCACCCGTGCCAAGGCGGACGCGGCCCTCGCCGCCGCGACGCGCTGAACACCGTGCGCCGACACCCCGCCGGGGTCCGCGCGAGGTCTCGCGGACCCCGGTGCGACCAGGCCCGGCGGGGAAGTCGCGCACGGCCTGGCAGAGTAGACCTACGGAAAGCGGTAACACGTAGTGGCGGCAGGGCCGGTGAAGTGCGGCACCAGGTGACGGACGAGGGCGGAGTGAGCGGTGTGGAGCGGGACAAAATGGAGTCACAAACGGTTGCGGGAGCCCCATGCTGGGTGACCCTCCTCTCACGTGAACTGCCCGCCGCCCAGGCCTTCTACGGCGATGTCCTCGGCTGGTCCTACCGGGCGGCGGGACTCGGGGACGACTTCTGTGTCGCCCTCTCCGAGGGAAAGCCCGTCGCGGGCATCGGGGCGCTGGCCTCCTCCCTCCAGGTCGCCGTCTCCTGGACGCCGTATTTCGCGGTGGCCGATGTGGACGAGGCCGCGGCCAGGATCAGGGAGCGGGGCGCGACCGTGGCGGTGGGCCCGCTGGCCTTCCACTCGGGCCGGGCCGCGCTGGCCATGGATCCGGACGGCGCGGCGTTCGGGATCTGGGAGGGTGCCGTGCGCTCCGACTGGACGGTGGGACGCGGCAGCGCCCCGGCCTGGCTGGAACTGCGCACCCGCGACACCAGCGACGCGGCCCGGTTCTACAGCCAGGTCCTCGGCTGGGCGCCGGAGACCGACGGCGGTCTCACCCTCGTACATGAGGACGGTGACGCGGTGCTGCGGCAGGACGAACATGTGGTCGCCAAGATCCGCGGCGGCGCCGTACAGGCCGTGCCCGATCCGCGGATCAGACCGCGCTGGCACGTCTACTTCCGGGTGCCCGAGGTGCCCGGTTCGGTCGACGCCGCGCTGAAGAGCGGAGGCGCGCTCCTCTCGCCGCCGGACCCCTCGCCGGAGCTGCGGGAGGCGACCCTGCGCGATCCGGACGGCGCCCTGTTCACGGTGACATCCGGCTGACACCGGCGGACCGGCCCTCACCGTCAGGCTGAGCCTCGGCCTCCACGCTCGGCCCCACGAGCTCCAGGAGTCTCGACCTCGGCTCGACGGTGAGGGCCGGTCCGCTCATGGGCAGGGTCATGACAACCGAATAGCCGACAGGCCGGACGTCCCGGAGGCAGCCGCCCCGCCCCGAGACGCCCGGGTCGTACCGGCTCGTGCCGGTGGTCGTACCGCGTCAGACCGGTCGCACGGGAGGCGCTCCCTCGACCTCGAAGACGACCTCGTCCTCGTAGCACCACCACCAGCTCTCACCGGGCTCGTAGGAACGGATGAGCGGATGGCCGGTCGCCTTGTGGTGCGCGGTGGCGTGCTTGTTCTTGGAGGAGTCGCAGCAGGCGATGTGCCCGCAGCTCTGGCACTCCCGCAGATGCACCCAGGTGTCCCCCAGCGCGACGCACTCGGCGCAGCTGTCCGCGCTGTCCGGGTCCACCGGTTCGACATCCGCGAGATGACTGCAGATCATCCCGCCGATCCGCTGTTCGCCGTTCTCCATAACGCCGCCGCCCGTCCGACCCCGCAGGTCCATTCGAGTCAGTCGCACCTTCACCGTACGACCGGTCCCCCACGCCCGCCAGCAGAGCGGAACCGGGAGGGGCACCGGAGCGTCTTGACACGCATCTGACAACGGAGAAGTCTGGACATTCGGCACCTGACCGGAGCCGAACGGGGTACGGGGGGCAGCACAGTGGAGCACGCACGCGCGCGTATACCGGGGCAGGCCGCGGCGGTGAGTGCCGCCCTGGCGCTCACCCTCGTACTGGCCGCCTGTGACTCGGGAGGCGCCGACGGCAGCGCCGGCACACCGTCGGTCACCACGCCTCCGCCGAGCCCGAGCCCGACACCGACCGTCGAGCCCGCCGCGTACCGCCAGTCGCTCGGCACCGCCCTCGGCCCGCTCGACAAGGCCCTGCGCGCGGTGGACCGGGCGCGGGAGGGCAGCGCGCTGAACAAGGCGCTCGGTACGGCCGCCGCCTCCGCCGAGGCCGCCGCCACGGAGCTGGACTCGGCCGAGACCCCCGACGACGCCATCAGCGGCAACATCGCTCTCGCCGCCTCGCTGCGCGGACTCGGCCAGAGCCTGGAGGAGGCGCGGGCCGACAAGGGGCGGTGCGCCACCTCGCCGCGCGTCGAACTGAACTCGGCCGACGGCCTCCAGCCCGTACGGGACGCGGGCACCACGCTCACCGGACTCGGCTATCCCGTCCATCTCAAGCTGCCGAGGACGGAGAAGCCGAAGCACCGCCGGCTCGGCAACGGCTCCTTCGTGAAGGACAGCGGGCGCGGCGGGCTGGGGCGGCTCACCATCAGGAACGGCACCGGCTCGGACGCGGTGATCTCCCTGACCCGTGGCGGGCGGACCGCCTTCACGGTGTACGTCCGCAAGAACGCCGACACGACGGTGCGCCGCGTCCGGGACGGCTCGTACACCGTGTACTTCACCTCCGGCTCGGACTGGAACTCCGGCAAGAAGTCCTTCACCCGCGATTGCAGCTTCGAGAAGTTCGACGACAAGGCGGACTTCCGTACCGTCCAGGTGTCCGGCGGCACGCAGTACACGGTGCTGACCTTCTCGCTCGCCAAGACCATCGGCGGCAACGCCACCACCAGCGAGGTGCCCGCCGACGAGTTCCCGTCCTGACTCCCGCCCCTGAATGTGAGGCTTCTCGCTCGTCAGGGCTTGTAGACCGCGCCCGGCTCGGCCCGTCCCGGTGCGAGGAGCTGAGGCACCGTCACAAAGGTGTAGCCGAGCTTCTTCAGCTTGCGGATGATGCCGGGCACGGCGGGCACGGTGCCCGCGTAGATGTCGTGCAGCAGGATGATGCCGTCGCGGTCGGCCTGGTCGAGGATACGGCGCTCGATGAGGGCGGAGTCCGTCGTGGAGTAGTCCTTGGCGGTGGCGCTCCAGAGGATCTGCGCGAGGCCGAGATCACGGCTCACCCCGGCGACCGTGTCATCGGTGCGGCCCTGCGGCGGACGCATCAGCGTGGGCTCGCGGCCGGTGATCTCCGCGATGGCGTGCTGGGTGCGGGACAACTCCTCCCGGATCCCGTCGGCGTCGAGATCGGTCAGCCGCTGGTGCGTCCAGGTGTGGTTGGCGATCTCATGGCCCTCGCGCGCCATTCGCCGTACCAGATCGGGGTGCTTGACCACATGGTTCTTGCCGAGCAGGAAGAAGGTGGCGGGCACCTTCTCCCGCTTGAATGTGTCCAGCAGCCGGGCGGTGTCCTTCCCGGGGCCCGCGTCGAAGGTGAGGGCGATGCAGCGCGCCCGCTCGCAGTCGACCGCGGCGGCCCCCGGCCGTGCCCCCTCGGCGGGACGGCTTCTGGCGTCGCGGGGCGAGGTGGCCTCGTACGGCGAACAGCCGCTCAGCGCGAGAGTCAGGGACGCGACGGCCGCCAGGACCGCCGCTGTCCGTGATCCGGACGCCGATATGTTCCATAGCATGACAAATCCCTCTTTCGACGCCCGGACTTCCCGAGCACACGCGGCATCCGGGCAGCGCTGAGCCCGTTCCGGGCGCGGGTGGGAGCCGGCGCGCGCGGAAGGCGGCGCCGGTGAACGCGGATGACCCGTGGACGGATGGACGGATGGACGAATGGACGGGGGACAGGGGGACGAGGGGTCAGGGGTACGGGTCGCGAAGGACCGGGGCGGCAGGAAGCTCCCGCGCTCGTGGGCGAGGGCGGCTCCCGGTCGCGATCCCGGGCACGGTCGCGACCCGATCCGCCGCTACACCGCGCGGATCACCGGAGAGGCCCGGGAGGTCCCGTCAGGCCTGGCGCGGGCCGGTACCGTCCGGCGGGCCGGCCGAGCCGCGAGCGTGCGGCGGTGCGTGGTTCCGTGGCCCGGGGCAGGGCATGGCCGAGTGACATGCCAAGCACTATACACACGACGTATACACGCGGTGAATAGTGGACTTCCCCACAAGATCCCTTACGCTGGCCGACCGGACAGACTGCCCTCGACCCGCGCCACGGAAACGGTGTGCGGGGGTTCCGTACGGCTTTCAACATTTGGCGTACGCGCTGCGGTCACTGGGTCTTCATCCTGCCGATCGACCATCTGACTCGCTGAGCAGTACAGGTACCGGCGAGGAGCTGCAATGGGCCACGGCCATCACCATCACCCGCATGACCACGCGCACGACCACGCGCACGACACCCCGGCCGGCAACGGTCCCCTGCCGGCGGCGCTCGACGCCAGCGTGCCGGACAGCGAGCTGTCACCGGGCCAGCTCTCGCGCCGTTCGATGCTGCGCCGCACCGGGCTGCTCGGCGCCGGCCTGGCCGGAGCGGGCGTCCTCGGCGGCGCCACGGCCGCCGCCGCCGATTCGAGCGGCTCCCCCCTGGGCAGCCGCACCAAGAGCAACGGCTTCCTGTGGCTGGCGGGCGACCACCACATCCACACGCAGTACAGCAGCGACGGCAAGTACCGCGTCATCGACCAGGTCCGCCAGGGCACGGCCCACGGCCTGGACTGGATGGTCATCACCGACCACGGCAGCGAGACGCACGCCAAGATCGGTGTGGACAAGGTCAACCCGGACATCCAGGAAGCCCGCAAGGTCTTCAAGGACCAGCTCGTCTTCCAGGGCCTGGAGTGGAACATCCCGGGCGCCGAGCACGCCACGGTCTTCGTCCACCCGGGCAGCAACGAGGTGGAGGTGCTGAAGAAGTTCGAGAACGACTACGACGGCAGCCTGCACCCCAGCTCGTCCAACGAGACCAACGAGGCGCTGGCCATCTCCGGTCTCCAGTTCCTCGCCGACCAGGTGCGCCGCCGCAAGGTCGACGACGCGCTGATGCTGGCCAACCACCCGGCCCGTAACGGCATCGACTCCCCGCACGAGATCCGCGGCTGGCGCGACGCCACCTCGTCCGACCGCCCGATCGCCATCGGCATGGAGGGCGCTCCCGGCCACCAGGCCGCCGGTCTGCCCGCCCCCAAGGGCGGCGCCCAGGCCCGTGGCTTCTACGGCAACAGCCCGAGCGCCAACTCCTTCCAGGGCTACCCGGCGGACAGCTACCGCACCTGGGGCGGCTTCGACTGGATGACCTCCACCGTCGGCGGTCTCTGGGACAGCCTGCTGGCCGAGGGCAAGCCGTGGTGGATCACCGCCAACTCGGACTCGCACCAGATCTACGCCGAGCCCTCCGTGATCGGCCCCGACGACAACTTCGCGGTCAACGGCCGGCACGCCGACCCCGTCTACGGCGATGGCCTCAGCCTCACGCAGGGTGACTACTGGCCGGGCCACTACAGCCGTACGCACGTCGGCGCGGACCGGTTCTCGTACGCGGCGGTCATGGACGGTATGCGCGCGGGCCGGATCTGGGTCGACCACGGTGGTCTGATCAGCGGTCTCGACGTCCGTGTCAAGGGCAGCAGCCGCTGGACCACGCTCGGTGGCGCGCTCCAGACCAAGCGCGGTGACGATGTCGAGCTGACCGTCGAGATCGCGCTCGCCAACGGCGCCAACTGGGCGCAGTTCGTGCCGAAGCTGGCCCGTGTCGACATCATCCAGGGCGATGTCACGGGACCGGTCCGCGACAAGGACACCTTCACCGCGCCGACCGCGAAGGTCGTCAAGTCCTTCGAGGTCAACGAGTCGACGGGCACCGTCACCCTCAAGTACAAGCTGAACAAGGTCTCCACCCCGCTGTACCTCCGGCTGCGCGGTACCGATGGCAAGCGCAGCGCGGTGGGCGTCCACGGTGCCGCGGTCGACCCGTTCGGTCCGGCGATCGACGTCGTCGGTTCCGCCGACCCGTGGCAGGACCTCTGGTTCTACTCGAACCCGATCTGGGTGCTGCCGTCCTGACACCGGTCTCCCCGGTCCTGCCGTCGAGAAGGACGGCAGGACCCGGCGGGGAACATTCCGGAACGGTCCGCCGTTGTGGAGTGTGAGGGTGTGGATGGAACTGGGTCCTCGGGCCCCATATGAGAATCGCCCATGGGGAAGATCGTTCGGCTGAAGCCCCATGGAGCACACCGCCGCGAGGCGACCGCCATCCACCCCCTTCCCGTTACGGCCCCGACCGGCGCCCCCGTCCGGTCGGGGCCTCTCCATGTCCCGGTCCGGCTCCCGGCGCCGTCCGCCGGCCCGCGGTGCGGTGCTCCCACGCCGGAGGACTGTCCGAGTCGGCTGAGAGACTTCCTGGATGACGGCAGCGGAAGAGGGGGAAGAGCGCGGCGGCTTCGAGGCGGCCACCGGCGACGGACCGGTGCCGGGCGCGGACCCACGGGCGCGGGCGGCCGAGGTCCGGGTCGCCTTCGAGGGGCTGCTCCAGATCCGGCGGCTGACCCATACGGGCCCCGGTGATCCGGCGGCCACTCCGGCGCCGTGGGAGCGGCGGCGTCCGGTGCGGGCCGTCGCGCTCGCGCTGGAGGCGGCCGGACTGGCGCCGTCGGCGGTGGACGGGACCGGGCGGCGGACCGCCACGGGGTTCCTGGTACGCCCCGGTGAGCGGCCCGCGGCCGTACGGGTGGAGTGGGCCGGCCCGCACGGCGGCGGGGCGGCCCTGGCGGAGGAGCGCGCGCTGGCCGAGTGCGCCGCCGTACTGGAACGGCTGGGCTGGGAGGCGCTGGTCTACCGGGGCCCGCGCCGACGCCGCTTCCTGGAGGCCGAGCCGATGGCCGGGCGGGCTCCCTGAGCCATGGGTACGGAGCCCGCGCTCCCCCGCTCCCCCGGCATGTCCCGTCTCCAGGAGCCCGGCACAACGGCGCGCAGGCAGCGCACAGGCGGCGCGCAAACGGCCCGCGGACGGGGATTCCGTCCGCGGGCCGCCCTGCGCTGTCGGGATGTCTGTCAGGACCCGAGGGGTCCTGTCACGGGTAGGCGACGAGATTCGCCACGTTCGTGGCCGAGTTCGACGGGCCTCCCCGGTCGTTGATGACATGCCGGATGGTCCCGGTGCCGCCGAGCGAGACCGTCACCATGTTGCGGAAGCGCACATTGGCGTTGTTGGGCACCTCGTACGCGTGCTCCGCCGTCACACCGCTGTTGACGTTGAAGAAGCAGTAGCTGCCGAGCCCGTACGCCTGATGACTGGTCACGGACGGGGCCACCTTGTAGGCGGCGTAGCCCTGGGTGGCGCCGTTCATCCAGGCCGCCTGGTTGGGCGGGTCGTAGGGCATCTCGTTCTGGTAGAAGTACGTCTTCCCGCCGTTGCCGTTCCAGATCGTCTGATGCTTCTGGTAGTGCTCGACGAACAGGCCGTACATCGTGACATCGGCACCGTTCACGACCAGACCGGTGTCCGCCGTGTTGGTGTTCCAGCCCACCCCGCTGCCGTGGTCGGCGCGCCAGATCCACATATGGTCGCCGATCACATTGCGGCTGTTGACCACCAGACTGGTGGTCGCCTTGCCGACGCCCGCGCCGCCGATACGGAAGAACACATCGTGCAGCGAAGTGGGGTTGGCCGCGTGGCTCGCGCCGGAGCCGTCGGCGCCGACCTCCATCAGCCGCTGGGAGTTGACGGGCCCGGCGTCGATGAGCAGACCGGCCACCTTCACCCCGTCCACATCGGCGACCGACACCGCGGTGATGCCGTTGTCCGGGATGAACGTCGCGAGGCCGAGCCCGAGGACGACGGTGTCGGGACGGGTGATCCTCAGGGTCTGGTTGAGGTGGTAGACCCCCGGGGTGACCAGCAGGTTCTTGCCCTGCGCCAGCGCGGCGTCCATCTCCGCGGCGCTCGCTCCCGGCTTCACGATGTAGAACTGGTCCAGCGGGAGCGACATACCCGCCGGGGCCCCGGCCGACCAGGTCGTACCGCTGGAGTTGTCACGCAGCGCCGGGACGAACACCTTGTAGGCGCCGGCCTGGTCGACGTACAGGAACGGCTTCTCGCGCACCTGCGGGGTCTGGTCGACCGTGGTGTACGGCGGGTTGGGGAAGCTGTTCGCGGGCGCGTTCCGCGCGCCGACGAACACCATGTTCCAGTTGGATCCCGTCCAGCTTCCCCACTCGGTGTTGCGGGAGAGCCACTGCTGCTGGGACCCGGACCTGACCTGGCCGTCGACCTTGGAGTCGGCCATGAAACCGCCGCTGGACCAGCCGCCGTCGTCCAGTGCCAGATTGCCGCGCACATGCATACGGCGGTACGGAGCGGCCTGGGAGACCGCCCAGCGGTCGGTGCCCGTGGTGGGTGTGACGGACAGGTTCTCGGCGCTGCGCCAGAAGTTCTGGGTGGCGTTCTGCGGCGGGAACCAGTCGGCCTCGACATGGACGGCGCCCCGGATGTTGACATCGTCCGGCGAGAGACCGAGACCGGCGACCTGGGTGTAGAAGCCGACGTTCACATCGGCGTTGTAGGTGCCCGGCTTGAAGAGGAAGGCGGCCCGCTGGGTGCCGAACTGATTGGTCTCCTGCTGCCGGAAGGTGGCGTCCACCCGGCTCTGGATCGTGGCGGCCGGCATCGAGGGATCGAAGACGACCACATTGGGGCCGAGGTCGGGGGTGCCCGGGGGCACCGGCGGATCGGCGGCCTCCAGCCGGAAGGACTGCGCGCCCGATCCGTTGCAGGTGTACTGCTGGAGCTGGACGCTGTCGGCGGTCGAGGCGCTGGGCACGTCGAGGCACTTGCCGCTGGCCCGGTTGACGAAGTGGTACGCCCCGTCGGCCTCCTCCACCGGCAGCCACTGCTGGTTGTTCCCGTCGCTGTAGGTCCAGAGCTGGATCGCCGCGCCGTCCGCGGCGGATACGTCGGTCACGTCCCAGACCTGACTGCCGGCGTTGCGGTTGCCCGCCCTGACATGGCCGCCGCTGGTGGCGGTGAGGCTCCAGTGCTGGGCGAGGCTGCCGTTGCAGGTGTACTGCTGTACGGCGGTGCCGTTGCCCGTGGCGGCGGCGCGCGCGTCGACGCACTTGCCGCTCGTCTTGTTGACGACGGTGGTCCACCCGGTGGGCAGTGCCGCCGCAGCGGCACCGCCCACCGTGACACCGCCCTCCACGGCGGTCCCCGCCGCGGCCTCCTGCTGGGGCAGGGCGACCAGCGACATACAGAGTGCTGCCACGGTCAGCAGCAGGGTGAGCGGGGACAGCCGTCGGTACGGGTGGCGGCCCGGCATGGCGCCGCCACCGTACGAGAGCGCGTTCATCTGTTCTCCTCGCCCGGCCTCAGCCGGTGTACTGAGCGAAGACGCGGGTGAAGTCCCACGCCTGCTGGCTGACACCGGAGCAGGTGTCGGCTCCGCCACCGGTGCAGGGCCGGTCGCGGTTGACCGACCAGAAGGTCAGCCGTGCGAGATGGTGCTGCTGTGCGTAGGCGAGGATGGTGCGGAAGTCCGCGACGGTCACCGTCTCGCTGTTGTCGGTGATGCCGTTCATCGACGAGATGCCGATGCTGCGGTACGTCTGGTCGTCGCTGTACCCGTACGCGTTCTTGACCGCGTTCTTCAGGCCCTCGGCGGCACGGGTGGTGAGCGTGCCCATGTTCTGGCCCGCGCCCCCGAAGTTGAACGGCATGATCGTCCAGCTGTCCACCGTCAGACCGGCGGCGGCGGCGCGGTTGATCAGGCTGCTGTCGGGGCCGTTCTGGCCGGTGCCGAAGGTGATGTACACCTTGATGCCGGGGTTGTTGGCCTTGATGGTCTTGAGCGCGTCCACGGTGCGCTGCTGGACGGTGGGGCTGTCGTACGCGGCGGCCTCGATGTCGATGTCGATGGCCTTGAGGCCGTACGCGTTGATGACCTTCTGGTACGCGGCGGCCAGCTCACCCGCGCTGGAGCAGGAGCTCTCCAGCTTGTTGCCGCTCCATCCGCCGAAGGACGGGATGATGTCGCCGCCCGCGCCGCGCACGGTGTTGATGGTCTGCTGGTCCACTCCGCCGGTCAGCGGGCGTCCGCCGTCCCACTGCGGGTTGCAGTAGCCGTTGCTGAGCACGAACGCCAGGGTGAACCACTTCACGCCGGTCGCGTTCATGACCGTGGTCGGATTCGGCGGGCTGCCCCAGCCGTTGTAGATGTACGGCGCGACCGCCATGGGTCCGCTCGGCGTGGGCGGGTTGCCGCCGCCCGAGGGCGCGGTCCACTTCTGGTTCGCGGTGCCCGTGCAGGTCCAGATCTGGAGCCGGGTGCCGTTGGCGGACGTGTTGCCCGTCACATCCATGCACTTGTTCGCCTGGGTGTTGACGATGTCGCGTGCCGCCGAGACGGACCACTTCTGATTCGGGGTGCCGGCGCAGTCCCAGAGCTGGAGCTGGGCCCCGTTGGCCGTGCTGTTGCCCGTCACGTCCAGGCACTTGCCGAGCGCGCGGATCGAGCCGTCGGAGGCGACGTCCCACTGCTGCGCGGCCGAGCCGTTGCAGTCGTAGAGCTGTACGGCCGTGCCGTTGGCGGAGCTGCCCGCCGCCACGTCCACGCACTTGCCGCCGAGGCCCGTGATCGAGCCGACCGCCGCGACGGCGGCGGTGGCCGGAGCGGGAGCGGCGATGAGCGACGCGGCGAGGGCCAGCGGGAGCGCGGCCAGCAGCACGAGGGTTCTCAGGGGCTTGATACGGCTGAGCACGCCGGCCATCAGCGGTTCACCGTCCACTTCTGGTTGGCGGTGCCGGTGCAGGTCCAGATCTGGAGCCGGGTGCCGTTGGCGGAGCTGTTGCCGGTCGCGTCCAGGCACTTGTTGGCCCCGATGTTCACGACATCGCGGGCATCGGGCAGGGCCCAGCGCTGGTTGGGGGTGCCGGCGCAGTCCCAGAGCTGGAGCTGTGCCCCGTCCGCCGTGCTGTTGCCCGTCACGTCCAGGCACTTGCCGAGCGCGCGAAGGGAACCGTCGGAGGCGACGCTCCACTGCTGCGCGGCGGAGCCGTTGCAGTCGTAGAGCTGTACGGGGGTGCCGTTGGCGGGGTTGGCGCCGGCCACGTCCACGCACTTGCCGCCGAGGCCGGTGATCGTGCCGCCGGAGCCGCCGGAGCCGCCGTCGGTGGTGCTGACCCGCACGTAGTCGACGACGAGCTGGGACGGGAACGGGGTGCTGCCGTTGGGGTCGCCGGGCCAGTAGCCGCCGACCGCCAGGTTCAGGATGATGAAGAACGGCTTGTTGAACACCCAGGCGCGGCCACCGAGATCGGCGGGGGTCCGCCGCTGGTAGACATTGCCGTCGACGCTCCAGGTGATCGCGTTGGGCGACCAGTCGATGGCGAAGGTGTGGAAGGCGTCGGCGAAGGCCTGGCCGCCCGGCAGGGTGTAGCCGGCGCCTATGCCGCCCGAGCCGGAGTAGCCGGGGCCGTGCAGGGTGCCATGGACGGTGCCGGGCTCGAAGCCGACGTTCTCCATGATGTCGATCTCACCGCTGTTGGGCCAGCCGACATTGCCGATGTCGTTGCCGAGCATCCAGAACGCGGGCCACATGCCCTGGCCGCGCGGGACCTTCAGCCGGGCCTCGACCCGTCCGTAGGTCGAGGTGAACTTGCCCGAGGTGTTCAGCCGGGCCGAGGTGTACTCGCACCGGCCGTACCAGCACTGGTAGTTGCCCGGGTTGTCCTTGCGCGCGGTGATGACCAGGTTGCCCTGGCCGTCGAGAGCGGCGTTGTTGTTGCCCGCGGTGTAGTACTGCCGCTCGTGGTTGTTGACGTTGTCGCCGGTCTCGATCTGCCACTTGCCGCCGTCGACACCCGATCCCGCGGGACCGTTGAAGTCGTCGGAGAAGGTCACGGCGGCGATCGAGGCCGCGGCCTCGGAGCGCGCCTCGGGTGCGGTGGCCGCGCCGGCGGGGGCCGCGGTCAGCAGACCGGTACAGCAGAGCAGGGCGAGCGCGGAGAGCGCCATCCGGCGTCCCAGAGGGATTCGCACAGTCATCACATCGCTTCAGTGGGGGGTCATGCGCATGACATTGCGGCCGAGGGGGAGGTCGCGCGTGAGCGCCTCGGGCGCTTATTTCAGTACTTGATTTAAGGCAGGGTACGAGGGGCCGTCAAGAAGCTGGTATGGACCAAAGTTGACCAGATTCATGGCCGCCGCACATACATATGAACCCAGACCCTCCACAACCGGGCGCCGGGTGGCCGACCTCACGGTTGACTTGACCTGCACATGACCGACACTGTGTGTTCACACGGGCCCACGGCTCCTGTGGAAGGCTCCCGCTCGACCACGACCTCACGACCACCGCGGCGCCCGCCACCACCCTGTGGCCGTGCGCCGTGGCGGTCCCCCCCGCCGGAGAGGACGGCTTCCCCATGCCCCGTCGCCAACGTCCCATCGGACGCCTGCTGCTGGCTCTCGGCGCCGCCACCGCGGTGCTCGCCACCACCGCGGCCGCCGCACCCGCCGCACCGCCGTCCACAAACGTGATCTCCGCCCCTGGTGCGGGCTCGGCCGGCGCGGTGGCCGCGCTCGACGACACGTACTACCAGGGGGCGCTCGGCAAGACCGGATCCGCCCTGAAGTCGGCCCTGCACACGATCATCAAGAACCAGACGAAGATCTCGTACGCACAGGTCTGGGACGCGCTCAAGAACACCGACCAGGATCCCGCGAACAGCTCGAACGTGATCCTGCTGTACAGCGGCCGTTCGCAGTCGAAGTCGAGCAACGGCGGCAACTCGGGCCAGTGGAACCGCGAGCACGTCTGGGCGCAGTCCCACGGGAACTTCGGCACCGCGGCCGGACCCGGCACCGACCTCCACCATCTGCGCCCGGAGGATGTCGGCGTCAACGGTGTGCGCGGCAACAAGGACTTCGACCGGGGCGGCAGCGCGGTCTCCGGCGCGCCGGGCAACTACACGGACTCCGACTCCTACGAACCGCGCAACGCGGTCAAGGGCGATGTCGCCCGGATGATCCTCTATATGGCCGTACGGTACGAGGGCGACGACTCCTGGCCCAACCTCGAACCCAACGAGCGTGTCAACAACGGCTCCACGCCCGCGATCGGGAAGCTGTCCGTACTGAAGGCGTGGAGCGACCAGGACCCGCCGGACACCTTCGAGAAGCGCCGCAACGAGGTCATATACAGCCAGTACCAGAACAACCGGAACCCGTTCATCGACCACCCCGAATGGGTCGAGGCCATCTGGTGAGCGCGGCGCGGCACGCCCGTACCTGATCACCGCCGGTGCCAGACTGTGCCGCGTTAACTCCAAGCGCCCCCATCGGGGAATGCTGGCCCTGGCCCCCGGGAACGCGCTTCCCCCGGGGGCTTCGGCTTGCCCGGGGCAAGGAGCCGCGGCCTCCGCCCGTCCGGCGGACCGCCCCTGGACATGTGTCTATACTTCCTGGACACATGTCCATTCTTTGTTCCGAGTACGGGGGACCCGCGTCATGCGGACAGTCGCGCACATCCTGGTCGCTCTGGTGGCCGCCTTCCATGTCTATGTCATGGTCCTGGAGATGTTCCTGTGGGAGCGCAAGCAGGGGCGCGGCCTCTCCGGGTTCGACGCCGAACTGGCCCGCGCGACCGCGCCGCTCGCCGCCAACCAGGGGCTCTACAACGGCTTTCTGGCCGCCGGGCTGTTCTGGGGGCTGATCGCCGACGACCCGACCGGGTACCGGGTCCGGATATTCTTCCTGGTCTGTGTGGCCGTCGCCGGGGTGTACGGCGGGATCACCGCGAACCGGCGCATCCTGTCCGTCCAGGCGCTGCCCGGCGCGATCGCCCTGGCCGCGGTCCTGGTGGCGGGATGACCGGATCACCGCCCGCGTCGTCCTCCGGATCACCGCCCGGCGCACCTCCCCCGACGGCTCGCGGCGAGGGCGCGGGCGCGGCTGATCCCCGTACGGCCAGGACCCGCGCCAGACTGCGGCGGGCGCTGCTCGACGAGTGCGCGGAACGGCCGCTCGAAGAGGTCGGTGTCGCCGCCCTGGTGCGCCGGGCCGGGATGGGACGGGCCACGTTCTATCTGCACTACCCGGATCTCCAGGCGCTGGCCGTGGACGCGTGCGCGGAGGTGGTACGGGACGCGGTGGACGCCCTGCACGCCTGGCGGGGCGCCCCGGATCCGCGCGTTCCGCCGCCGCCCCTCGTCCCGTTCTTCGCCGCCCTCACCCCGCACGCCGCGCTCTACCGGACGCTGCTGCGACCGGGAGGCGGCGGCCCGCTGGGGGAACTGCTCCACCGCGAGCTGCGGGAACGCAGCCGCGCCGAGCGGGCGCTGGCCGGGGCACCCGCCCCCGAGCTGATCGCCTCGGCGGTGGCCGCCACCTTCACCGGGGTGCTGGCGGACTGGCTGCACGGTCTGATCGAGGACTCCCCCGAGGGCATCGCGACCCGCGTCTGGCGGCTGCTGGTGGCGCTCCACCGGCTTCCCGCCGGCTGAGAGGGAACATGCCGTACCCATGCTCCGCAGAGCCCGCGGCATATGCCGGAAGCAACACTGGATCGAGTGTTGCCAAACGCCTTACGACCCCCGGGTGCCTGTGCGACAGTTCATAACAGTCCATCAGCTGGACCAGACAGTGCCGCGCCGTATCGGAGTACGAGATGACGTCCCCTCTGTTCGCGGACCGTCCTGCCCCGCAGCCTCCCGAGCGCGGGACGGTGGAAGCGCTCATCACCCAGACCCGCCGGCTGCGCGGAGAGGTGGACGCCGTGCGCCGGGACACCGAGGCGGACGACGACGACACGCTCTGGCGCTGGCAGCGGGCGCTCTGCGATCTGGCCGTGCATCAACTGGACGATCTCGGCGCGCACTTGGAGGAACTGAAGGCCGGCAGGCCGGACGGTCCCGCTGCGGAGGAGCCGGCGCGGGGGCAGCACCGCGCTCCCCGCCACGGGCGGGGAATCCAGGACGGCGCCGCCCCGGCGCGGGGGCGGATCGGCAGCGCGGAGTGGAATCTCCTCACCGACGAGGTGAACTGGTCGGACGAACTGTTCGAGATCTTCGGCCGCCCGCCGGAGAGCGGACCGCTGTCGCTGGACGAGCTGCCCTCCCTGGTGTTCGCGGACGACCAGACGGTGCTCACCGCGATGGTGACGGGCTGTCTGATCGACGGGAGGCCCATGGACGGCGAGTTCCGTATCGTCAGGCCCGACGGCCGGGTGCGTACGGTGCGTATGACGGGTGAGCCGGTCCTCGACACCGACGGCTGCACCGCCTCCATGTGGGCGGTCGTGCGTGACATCAGCGAACTGCGCCGCAGCGAACGGGCGGTGCGCGACTCACGGGACTCGCTCCACCGCGAACATCACATCGCGCAGACCGAGCGACGGCTCGTGGTCGAGTTGCAGGAGGCCGTTCTGCCGTCCTGGCGCGGCTCGTCACGGCCCGCCGCCCGGAGCGGACCCGCCGCGCTCGACGTGGCCGCACGCCATCTCCCGTCCGCGGCCGGTCCGTCGGCCTGCCGGGACTGGTACGACGCCCTCGAACTGCCCGACGGAGACACCCTGCTGACCGTCGGCGAGCTGACCGGTCAGGACATGGCCGCCGCCTCCTCCATGGCGATGACGCTGGGGGCGCTGCGCGGTATGGCCGTGGCGGGCATCGAGCCCGGTGCCCTGCTGGGCCACCTCAATCAGCTCCTCGACACCTCCGAGCGGCCCGCGCTGGGCAGCGTGCTCTGCTCCCGCTACAACCCGAGGACCCGGACCTTCGCGTGGGCGCAGGCAGGACACCCCGCCCCGCTGCTGTTCCGCGACGGGACGGGGCGTGTGCTGACTCCGCCGGACGGCGTGCTGCTCGGGGCGACCTCGGGGGCCGCGTACGAGCAGGCAGACATCCGGCTCCGTCCCGGAGACCTGCTGGTGCTGTACACCGACGGGCTGACCCGTGACGGTGACACCACCGGGGCGGACCGGGACCGGCTCCTGGCACTGGCGCCCCGGCTCGCCGGGACCCGTACCGCGCAGGAGTGTGCCAGGGCGGTCGTCGAGGAGCTCGGCACGTCCGAACGCACCGACGACGCCTGTGTGATGGCCGCCAGGGTCGGCGGCTGAGGCTGAGGTGAGGTGACCAGGGACGGCTGTCAGATGTCGGCGCTCCCCGCCTTCTTGACGGGCGTCTTGGGCAGGGCCGACTGGATCTCGTGGCGCAGATCCTTGATCTTCCCGTGGCCCGCGTACTGGCCGGTGAGCCGGTACATCTCCCGCAGCCGGTCCCAGGTGCGGTGCGACGAGGTCTCCCCCATCGACACCAGCGCGAGACGCGCGTACCGGTCCGCCTGCTCCGGGTCGTCCGCGATGAAGCAGGCGGACGCCAGCGAGATGTAGTCGAAGATCTGGGACCGCTGACGGCCACCGCCCCGTAGCTCCAGCGCCTTCTTGGCATGGCTCTGCGCGACGCTCGCCGCCGCCGGTTCATGGTCGGCGAGGGTACGGAAGGCCAGCGCCTCCATCCCGTGGAGATCGGCCTCGTCGAACATCTGCATCCAGCAAGGCGGCGGCACGTCTCCCTTGTCCGAGACGAAGAGTTCCTCCGCCTCGCCGAGCGTTCTGCGCATGGCCTGGCCACGGCCCATGGACGCCTGCGCCCAGGCCTCGATGGTGCGCAGCATGGCGCGGGTACGGGGCAGAGCCTCCTCGCCGGAGCCGGACTTGGCGAGCTTCATCAGATCGAGTGCCTCGTCGGGCCGGCCGAGGTGGACCATCTGCCGGGCGGCTCTGGACAGGGCCTCACCGGCACGGGGCCGGTCACCGCCCTCGCGTGCCGCGTGGGTGGCGATGACGAAGTACTTCTGGGCCGTGGGTTCGAGGCCGACATCGTGGGACATCCACCCGGCGAGTACGGCGAGATTGGCCGCGACGCCCCACAGGCGCCGCTGGAGATGGTCGGGGTGGCGGTAGGCGAGCATGCCGCCCACTTCGTTGAGCTGGCCCACCACCGCCTTGCGCTGGAGCCCGCCGCCACGGGCGGCGTCCCAGGCGCGGAACACTTCGACGGAGTGCTCCAGCGCGTCGATCTCCTGTGACCCGATGGGGGCGGCCTCGTAGCGGTCGAACCCAGCGGGGTCGGCGTGCAGGGGATCGTCGAGCCGGGGGGCGTCCGACGAGAGTGCGGGGTCGGAGTGCAGCCAGTCGTGCATGGCGCTGGTGAGAGCGGAGCCTGCGGTGAGCGCGGCACCCGCGCCCACCAAGCCGCGACGGTTGAGCATGAGGTCCATTCCCGTGAATTCGGTGAGGACCGCTGCCGTCCGGTCGGGCGCCCACGGCAGACCGTCGGGGTTGTCAGCCTTCCCGGCGTTCCGTCGTTTCCCCGCGCGCCCGTTCCGTACGAACCCGAGGTCCTCGATGGTCACGACACGACCGAGCCGCTCGGTGAACAGGGCTGCCAGCACTCTCGGCACGGGATCGCGCGGGGTCTCCCCCATGTCGATCCAGCGCCTCACCCGCGAGGTGTCGGTGGCGAGCTGGAGGTGGCCCATGACCGCCGCCTGCCGGTTCACCAACCGCGCGAGTTCGCCCTTGGACCAGCCGGCCAGGCCGAACAGATCCGACAGACGGGTGTTGGGTTCCCCGCTCACGTCAAGCCCCCAGGTTCTCGGCTGACTTGACAGTAGCCCTCCGGCAGATGCGTGGCGACTATTCGCCAGGGTTCGCCAGGGTGCGCCAGATGGTGTGCCACCCGCGTTCGGGTGTCGGGTAGGAAAGCGCCACCCCGCCCCGGCGGCAGGACGTACTCCCCAGGGTGCCGAAGGGCCGCCGGGGCGGGACGGCGCACGCAACTCGTCGGCACACGAAGGGATCTGTATCGCCCATGTACACAGCATCGGCCTCCGTGTCCGCCCCGCCCCGGTCGCAGCGTACGGTCGTGTCCGGGAGCGGACCGTATCTCGACCCCACCCATGTCGGGCGGACTCGGATCAGGACGGGGGCCGTCACCCAACCGCTCAGCGGGAGACTCGACTTGTCCGGCCCCCAGGGCGCGCAGTTGCGGATGGCCAT
This sequence comes from Streptomyces sp. NPDC055025, assembly GCF_053608565.1. Classification (NCBI taxonomy): domain Bacteria; kingdom Bacillati; phylum Actinomycetota; class Actinomycetes; order Kitasatosporales; family Streptomycetaceae; genus Streptomyces; species Streptomyces sp. NPDC055025. The sequence goes on along the minus strand of NZ_JBSGVS010000066.1, from coordinate 19,330 downwards.
CGCATCGGTGCACCGGATCTGTCCGGAGTTCAAGCCGGTACAGGTACTGCGCCGCAGCGGCCGCTCCGTACTGCTCGTCGGAACCACCGGGCGCACCACCGCGGTCGCCAAGTGCCTACTGGACCACTCGCCGGTATGGACCGAACGGTTCCGGCACGAAATAGCCGCTTACCGTTCCTTCGTACGGCACCGGCCACCGGTGCGGGTGCCCCGGCTCGTCGCGGCGGACCCGGACAACTGCACCCTGGTGATCGAGCGGATGCCCGGCCGGGCCGCGGCGCTCACCCGCCATCCGGCGGAGGCGCCGCCGAGGGCGGATGTACGGGCCGCGCTCGGCGCGATCGCCCGGATCAACGCCTGGCGACCGTCGGCCGGACTCTTCGACGCGCCTCTCGACTACGCGTCACGGATCGCCCGTTACCACGAACTGGGGCTGTTCACCGACCGCGATCTGGGGGACCTCCAGAAGCTGCTGCACGGTCTGGCGGCCGGCCGGCAGGGCATGGGCCAGTTCTGCCACGGTGACGCCCTGCTCTCCAACATCCTGCTGTCACCCGCGGGCCCGGTGCTCGTCGACTGGGAACACGCGGGCTGGTATCTGCCCGGATACGATCTGGCGACGCTGTGGGCGGTGCTCGGTGACGCTCCCGCGGCACGCCGCCAGATCAGCCAGCTCGCCCAGGTCAGGGGCCCCGCCGAGCGGGACGCGTTCCTGGTCAATCTGATGCTCGTACTGACCCGGGAGATCCGGATGTACGAGACGGCGGTGCAGCGCGCGATGCACGATTCGCCGGAGTCCGGCGCGGGCCCGGCCTCGTCGCCGTCCGCTCCGGGAGCCTCCGCCTCCGCGCGGAGCGGTCCGTCCACCGGCGAGGAGCAGCGGCTGCTGCTGCGCCGGCTGCACGACGACTGCGCGATGGCGCGGCGGGCGGTGCGCGCCGCGGTCGGCACCCGCTGACCCGTTCCACCGACCGGAGGAAGAGAACCACGTCGCGTGCCCCGTGCCGGCGCACGGGGCGCGTGGTGCGCCGACGCGTGTCTGCACGGGACGGCGCCGCTCCCCGACGCCCGCCGCACTCCGCCCGCCGGGCCGTGAACCGCCCCCGGGACGGCGGGCCTTGTTCTTTCATTGGTTCACTCCACTGACGCGCCGCAGGCGGGGACACCACCGTCGCGAAACTCCACGAAACCCGCGCTGACGTGGGAAATCGCCCCTGTGGCGGATGATTGACGGATCGTCCGGGAGCCGATACCTCTGTAGTCGGCCCCGCCCGGCAGACCCCTCGCGTATCACCCGTCACTGGAGGCTGCGTTGCAAGGTTCCGTCCCCCCACATCCGAGAGCCCGTCGTGGGCGTGCGCTGAGGGCGGGGGGCGCCGTGGCATCCGCCGCCCTGCTGCTGCCCCTGGTCTCGGCCGCGCCCTCCGCCACCGCGGAACAACCCCGCGCCGATACGCTCCAGCAGGAGTTCGCCGAGGCCTCCGAGCACTACGGGGTGCCGCAGAGCGTGCTGCTCGGGGTCGCGTATCTCCAGTCGCGCTGGGACGCGCACAGCGGGGCTCCCAGCGTCACCGGCGGCTACGGTCCGATGCATCTGACCGACGCCAGGGCCGCGCTCGCCGGCACACAGCACCACTCGGAGGGCGCGGAGGACGCGCGCGGTGACACCTCCCGTCCGGCACGGACGGCCGGGACGGTACGGTCCGCCGCGCCGACGGCACTGCCCAGGATGTCCGAACTGCCCGCGCGGCTGCGCACCCTGGACCGCGCCGCCTCCCTGACCGGGCTGTCCGCCGAGGAGCTGCGGGAGAGCCCGGCCGCCAATGTCCGGGGCGGCGCGGCGCTGCTGGCCGCGGCCCAGCGGGACCTGGGCGAGCCGCTGAGCGGCGATCCCGCCGACTGGTACGGCGCGGTCGCCCGCTTCTCCGGAGCGGACGACTCGGCGACCGCCACGGCCTACGCCGACGATGTGTACGCGGTGATCAGGGGCGGCGAGCGCCGTACGACGGACAGCGGCCAGCGGGTGGCGCTGCGCGCGGTCCCGGCGGTCTCGCCCGACACCTCGCAGACCGCGCGGCTCGGACTGCGTACGGTACCGACGGAGCGGACGGAGTGTCCGAGCACGGTCGCCTGCGAGTGGCTCCCGGCGGCGTACGCGGAGTTCGGCGACAAGGACTACGGCAACCACGACAAGGCCGACCGTCCGGTGTCCCAGTCGATCGACTACATCGTCATCCATGACACCGAGGGCTCCTGGGACACCACACTCAAGCTCATCAAGAACCCGGACTATGTGTCGTGGAACTACACACTGCGCTCGTCCGACGGGCATGTCGCCCAGCATGTGGCGACCAAGGACGTGGCCTGGCACGCCGGCAACTGGTACATCAACGCCAAGTCGGTGGGGCTGGAGCACGAGGGCTTTCTCGCCGCGCCGGACGCCTGGTACACGGAGTCGATGTACCGCACCTCGGCACGGCTGGTGAGGTATCTGGCGGAGAGGTTCGACGTCCCGCTGAACCGGCAGCACATCCTGGGTCATGACACCGTGCCGGGCACGACCACCCCGCTGATCCCCGACATGCACACGGACCCCGGCCCCTACTGGGACTGGGCGCACTACTTCCAGCTGCTCGGCAAGCCGTTCGAGGCGACCGCGGGCGCGAACGCCGATGTGGTGACGATCCGGCCCGACTACGCGTCGAACAGGCCGGTCTACACCGGATGCGAGCAGCCGGGCGAGGCCTGTGCCCCGCACGGCTCGGGCGCCGTGCGGCTGCACACCGCGCCGGACGAGGGCGCCGCGCTGGTGAAGGACATCGGGCTGCGCCCCGGCGGCGAGGACACCACCACCGATGTCAACGATCTGGGGGCCCGTGCCACGACCGGCCAGCAGTACGCGGTCGCCGGGCGCCAGGGCGACTGGACGGCGATCTGGTACCTCGGCCAGAAGGCCTGGTTCCACAATCCGCGTACGCGGCCGACGGCGGTGGGCGCCAAGGCCCCGGTGCTGACGCCGAAGGCCGGGGTGGCCGAGGTGCCGGTGTACGGGCGGGCCTATCCGGAGGCTTCGGCGTATCCGGCGGAGGTGCCGGTCCAGACCGTCTCCGCGCTGCCGTACAAGGTGCTCGCGGGACAGCGGTATGTCGTGGGTGACAGCGCGCCGGGCGAGTACTACTACGCGCCGGCGTTCGACACCACCGGGCACCGGGTGGTGCGCGGCCAGGAGAGGTACTACGAGATCCAGTACGGACACCGGGTCGGCTATGTGAAGGCGTCCGACGTGGAGGTGCTGCCCGTGCGCCGCTGACCCGGCGTACAGGACGGGGGACACGGCGGGGTTCATAGGCCACCGCGGGGCCGAGGTAACCCGCCC
>NZ_JBSGVS010000066.1:0-15944 GCF_053608565.1 Streptomyces sp. NPDC055025 | reverse complement strand
ACCGGGGACCACGGCCCGGTCGTCACCGGCCTCGCCGTCTCCGCCCTCGCCCTCGGCGCCGGCCTGTTCCTCGTCATGAAGTTCCCCGGTTTCGGCGACGGCCTCAAGGTCGCCAGGGCGGCCGGGCGGGGGGGGGGGCGCCCGGCGCCCCGCCCCCCCGCCGACCGGGGGGGGGCCGCGGGGGTTTTCCCCGCCCCCGGGGGCGCCCTCCCCCCCCCCCCGTCCGCGTATGCCTCGTGTCCACCGCCAGGAGCTCCCGTCCAGGACCTCCCGTCCTCGTCCGGGACCTCCCGTCCGGATCTCGCCGAGCCCGGGGTCAGAAGCGCAGGACGGCGGCGATCCTGTCGTGCGCGGCGAGGGTGCCGTCCGGCAGGAACACCACCTCGGCTCCGCCGTCCAGCGCCGTCTCCACCAGTTCGTCGACGATGTCGTCGCGTACGTCGTCGCGCCCGGCGGCCACGGACGCGGGCGCGTCGTCGAGGGGCATGAGATGGCCGTCGCGGACCCTGGCCGTACGGCGGTAGTGCTCTTCGAGAGCGACCAGTTCGGCCCGCTTCTCCCGCACCGACTCCCAGACCTCGTCGAGTCCCGCGGCGAAGGTGCGCCGCCCCCGGGCCTCGTCCAGCCGGGTCAGCACCTCCTCCTTCTCACGCCGCGCGTACTCCTCGGTCACCGGCTGGAGTTCTTTGAGCAGCACCGGCGCCGGCCCGTCCACCAGACCGCCCTTGACCAGTCTGCCGACGGCCGAGCGGGTGGCGTTGCCCGCCTCCTCCAGCAGGGCGAGCGCGGGGGCGAGACCCACGAGATGCAGCGGCCTCGGCCTGCGGGCCAGGACCGCGCCCACGGTCTCGTCCACGGATCTCAGGAACTTGCGGGTCTCCTCGTCGGTGAAGGTGCTCGGTGTGTCGCCGATCCGCTCCTCGCGTTCGACGTCCCAGCTCTCCTCGGGCGCAACCATGGGGAATCCGTCCGCGCGGTGTTCCCGCAGCGACTCGCCGGAGCCGTTCCACAGCGTCGCGCGGTCGGCCGCGACCCCCAGCACCCAGTACGGCCGTGACTGCGCGGTGGCGGCCACCAGATTCCGGGTGAGATAGCTGTCGCTGAGGACGACACGCTCGGGCACGTCACGCGGCAGATACCAGATCCGGTGCTCCTGGCTGTCCGCGAGGAGCAGCAGCCCGTCCAGCGTATGGCTCAGATCGACCTCGGCGACGGCCCGGGTGAGCTGTGCCCTGACCGCGGCACGTGCCCGCTTGTCCATATCCGGGTCCGACTCCAGGCGGTGTCCTGCCTCGGCGAGGAGATTGCGCAGCCGTACCGCGTCCGCCTCGGCGCGGGGATCGCGGCGGTTGGTGGGCATGGTGAGGGACATGGCCGGGTACGGGCGCGGGCGGCGCAGCTCGCGCAGGACCTCCGGCGTCAGACCGTTGTTGTCCATGCTGTCCCTTCGCTCGATGAAGGTCCGGCAGCGGGCGGACAGCCACGTGCCGGCGGGCCCCCGGCGTATATCCATCGTGCGGGATACGGTCCGGTTCCGCGCGAGGTGCGGACCCCGGTCCCGCCCGGGACACGGTCCGGACGGCGCACGGCCCCGTCCGGCGGTGTGCCGGACGGGGCCATGGGACCCGTGGCGCCTGGGACAGAGGCGCCACGGGGGCTTTCGGGGTCACCGGGTCCAGAGCTGGGGCGTGCCTGCCGCGTGCCTGGTGTCCGGTGTCCGCGCCTAGGGCCTCTCGTTTGGCCCCCGGAAGACGTAGGTCTTTCCGGCGATGGCCCGGAATGTGCGTTCTCCGCCCGTGAACAGGGTGCCGCGCAGTGTCAGCTCGGTCGTACGGCTCGCCCGCAGGGTGATCCGGGTCGCCCGGCCGCCGGACCACTCGATGTCGAGCTCGGCGCCGCCGCGTGCCCGCAGCCCCGTCACCCGGCCGGCGGGCCAGGAGGCGGGCAGGGCGGGCAGCACCTCGATCGGTCCGTGCTGGCTCTGCACCAGCATCTCGGCGACCCCGGAGGTGGCGCCGAAGTTCCCGTCGATCTGGAACGGCGGGTGCGTGTCCCAGAGGTTGGGCAGGGTGGAGCTCTTGAGCTGCTCGGAGAGCATCTTGTGGGCGTGGTCGCCGTCCCGCAGCCGCGCCCAGAAGTTGATCTTCCAGGCCTTGCTCCAGCCGGTACCGCCGTCGCCGCGCGCGGTCAGCGAGACCTTGGCGGCCTCCGCCCACTCGCTGCCCGCCTCGATCTGCCGGCCCGGGTGCAGGGCGTACAGGTGCGAGACATGGCGGTGGTCGTCCGTCCGGCTGTCGAGGTCGGTCTTCCACTCCTGGAGCTGGCCCCAGGAGCCGATGCGCAGTCCGGGGTCGAGCTGTCCGAGGACGGTCTCCAGCCGGGTGCGGAAGGCCCGGGAGTCCCCCAGGGTCCGTGCCGCCTCAAGGGTGTTGGTGAACAGATCGAAGATGATCTGCTGCGACATCGCGGCGCCCACCGTGAAGTCGCCGTGCTCCGGCGAGTAGCTGGGTGTGACGACGAGCGTGCCGTCCCGCAGGTCGGTCCGGAGGTTGGCGAGCCAGAACTCCGCCGCCTCCTTCATCACCGGATAGGCGGTGGAGCGCAGATAGCTGGTGGAGCCGTTGAACCGGTAGTGGTCGTAGAGCTGCTGGGTGAGCCAGGCCGCCGCCTCCGGGAACCAGAAGGAGGTCGCCCAGTTGTGGACCCCGGTGAAGCCGTACGGGTTGGTCTCGTTCTGTACGACCCAGCCCTCCGAGCCGAAGATCTCCCGCGCGCTCACCCGGCCGGGGGCCCGCATCGCCTCGACATAGCGGTCGTAGGGGGCGGTGGTCTCGGCGAGATTGGTCACCTCGGCGAGCCAGTAGTTCATCTGGAGATTGATATTGACGTGGTAGTCCGCCGACCAGGGCGGGTTGGTGACGTTGTTCCAGACGCCCTGGAGGTTCGCGGGCAGCGAGCCGGGGCGTGAGGAGGCGATCAGCAGATAGCGGCCGTACTGGAAGAAGAGCGCTTCGAGTGCCCGGTCGGCGGCGCCGGCACCCCCGGTGTACCCCTTCAGCAACTGGTCGGTGGGCAGATCCGGGAGCTGCTGGCCGATGTCGAGCGAGACCCGGTCGAAGAGCGCCCGGTGGTCGCTCACATGGTCGGCGCGCAGGGCGCCGTACGAGCGGCGGGCGGCGGCGTCGACCGCCCTGGTGACGGCCGTGTGCGGGTCGGCGCCCCGGTACCGCGGATAGGTGTCGGCGTAGTCGGTACCGGCGGCGAGGACGAACCACGCGCTGTCGGCTCCGCTGACCGTGAGGGTGCCGTCCGTGCCCGCGGTGACCCGGCCGCCGTCGGTACGGACCCGGATCTGGGTCTCGAACCGCAGCCCGTTCTCCTGGAGCGCGCCCCGCACGGTGAGCCGGTCACCGCTCGCGGTGGCCGTGAAGTCCTGGCGGGGCGAGGTGTAGCGCAGGGTGAAGCCGGTCTTTCCCGGCCGGTCGGCGGAGAACCGGCCGGCGATCACCTTGCCCGGGTAGGAGGCGAAGAACTCCCTTGTATACGTGACGCCTTCATGGGTGTACGAGACGGCGGCGAGGGCGGTGCCGAGATCGAGCGAGCGGCGGTAGGAGGCGTCGGGGGCCGTCGGCGCGCCCGGTACCTCCAGCTGGAGCTCACCGAGGACCTGGTAGGCGCCGAAACCGTGCTTGGGCTGGCCGAGTTCGGCGGCGACCGTCTCCGGGGTGAGCTTGCCCTCGGTGTCCAGGCGCTCCTGGACGGAGGCGAGGGCGCCGGGGCGGGGCTCGGTCCAGTTGCCGTGGTCGTAGCCTCCCCGATCTCCGGGACCGCCGGTCCACAGGGTCTTCTCGTTGAGCGTGATCCGCTCGGTGGCGAGCGTGCCGAACACACTCGCGCCGAGCGCACCGCTCCCGATGGGCAGCGATTCACGCTCCCAGTCGGCGGCGGGCGTTTGATACCACAACGTGAAATCATCGGAGGAGTGGGCGGCTGCGGTTCCTGACAGGGCCGGAACTCCCAGTGTCAAGGCGCTGGTTACACCCACTGCGGACTTGATCGTGGTTCTACGGCTGATCCCAGGCGTCATGGCCAGCACCGTAAAAGTCCGATGACTGAATTGGCAATACACATGACAAATTCGCTTCACAGGCGGTCGGCTCACAGGTGACCGACGGCCGGGGGTGATCCACCCCCGGCACGCTCTCCCGTATCCGCCCGATCAGCTCCGTGCGATCGGCTCCGCGCGGTCCTGCCGGCTCCGTGCGATCCGGTCCGCGCGGTCCTGCCGGCTCCGTGCGATCCGGTCCGCCGGACCGGCGCTCCGCCGTGACTCGCGCCCGGTGCCCGGCTCAGCCCTGCTGGAACAGCTCCGCGGGCAGCGGCTTCAGCAGCGCGTAGAGATCGTCCGTGATCGGCCGGTCCCAGCTCGCGATGGTGACCAGGACATGGTCACTGCGGTCGAACTGCACACAGGAGATGCGGCCCTCGGAGAGCTTGAGACGGCGGACGATCAGCAGATTGTCGCCCTGCATCACCGGGATGTCCTCGCTGCCGATGACCTCGACGGGCTCCTCGTTCTCCAGCGCCAGCAGGAGCTGTGCCACCTCGAACGGGATCTGTCCGTCCACCAGCTCGCGGGCCGGTGAGCCCTCGGGCAGATTTCCGATGATCATCGCGGGGCCACGGCCGCCGAAGAGGTCGTACCGGAGGAAGACACCCTGGCAACTGCCGTCGGGGGCGGGCAGCAGACCGGCGCCCAGGTTTCCGGGCCAGTCACCCGGGTCCATGGCCAGGACGTCGAAGTCCGGACCCGCGGGTGTGGCGGCGCTGCGGCGGCGGAGGAAGGACATCCCACCATGGTACGTGTTCGCGCCACTACTCCGGAGCCGGGTGAACCCTTTTACGGGGGTATGCGAAACCATCCGTGCGCGTGTTCCGCCGCCTCCACCGCCGCCGGGTTTCCGCCAGGTTTCCGCACATCGATACGGGTGGGGCGGATGGGGCGGGATGGTACGGCTGTGGCGACCATGACACCCCCCGCGGGGCCGGACGGATGGGGCCGTCAGCCATGGGCGAACGCGCCGGCGACGCGGGGAGGACCCGGCGGCCCTTCGTCGTACCCGGGCTCAACCACCGCACCACGGTGGAGAGTCCGGAAGAGAGCGCCGGGGAAACCCTCCGGCCCCGGGCCGGGGAAGCCTGCCTGCCCCGAGGCCGGTCTGCTTCCCGGGGCCGTCCCCCGCCGCGCGGCGGCTCGCGCGCGGCCGGGTCGCACGGTCAGGTGAGGTCGAACTCCCCCTCACGCGCGTTGATCACGAAGGCCCGCCACTCGGCCGGGCTGAAGATCAGCGAAGGGCCCTCGGGCCGCCCGCTGTTACGCATGGCGATAAAGCCCTCGACGAAGGCGATCTGGACATCACCCGTGCCTTGGCTGCTCGACTGCCAGTCCGCGTTGCTCAGATCGAGCTCCGGCTTGTCCCAGCCCGAAAGCGGCTTGTGGGTGGTGATGCTCTCGGCCACGTCCTGCTCCTCCCGCTGCGTCGTCCCGGGCCAGACTATCGACCGCCGTCGGTCCTCGACAGGCCACGACGGAAGGACCCCGGAGCGCGCTGGCCATGGCGGGGCCGACCGGTCATGACGGGCGGACGGACCGCGGGGAGCGGCTCGGCGGCGCCCAGCTCCGCGTACGTCCGGACCCGGTCCGCGTACCGTACGGCCACCCGGCCCGGCACTCGTCGCGCCGTGCGCCGCACGACACCGTCGACGGTGCGGTCGAGCAGATCGTCGGACGAGCCGCCGCGCGGTCCGCCGGAGGGGTCAATCCCCCTGTCGCGTCAGGGGCTGATGGCGAGAAAGACGAACGCGGTGAAGATACCGAGATGGACCCCGCCCTGGAGCAGGGTGGCGCGTCCCGGTGCGACGGTCAGCGCGCCCACCACCACGGTCAGCGCGAGCAGCACCATATGGGTGGCGTCCAGTCCGAGGACCAGCGGTCCGCTCAGCCAGATGGTGGCGAGGGCGATGGCGGGGATCGTCAGCCCGATACTCGCTATCGCGGAGCCGAGCGCGAGATTGAGACTCGTCTGCACCCGTTCGCGGCGGGCCGCGCGTACGGCGGCGAGGGTCTCCGGCAGCAGCACCAGCAGGGCGATGACGACACCGACCACCGCCTGGGGCAGCCCGGCCGACTCCACTCCCGACTCGATGGTGGGCGACACCGCCTTCGCGTCGCCGACGACGGCGATCAGCGCCACGACGAGCAGGACCAGACTGAGCCCGGTCGCCCGGCGGCTGGGCAGCGCCACCCGCGACTCCTCCTCGCGTACCTCACCCTCCTGGGTGACGGGCAGGAAGTACTCGCGGTGGCGCACCGTCTGTACGGCGACGAACAGGCCGTACAGGATCAGCGACGCGACGGCGGCGAAGCCGAGCTGCGCAGACGAGAACTGACGCCCCGGCCGGCTGGTGGTGAAGGTGGGGAGCACCAGGGTGAGGGTGGCCAGGGTGGCGACGGTGGCCAGCGCGGCGCCCGTGCCCTCGGGGTTGAACACGGCGATTCTGCTGCGAAGCGCCCCGACCAGCAGGCAGAGCCCCAGGATGCCGTTGCAGGTGATCATGACGGCGGCGAAGACGGTGTCCCGGGCGAGTGTGGCCGACTTGGCGCCGCCGTCGATCATCAGGGTGACGATGAGCGCCACTTCGATGACGGTGACGGCGACGGCGAGTACGAGTGAGCCGAACGGTTCCCCCACCCGGTACGCGACGACCTCGGCGTGGTGTACGGCCGCGAGCACCGCGCCCGCGAGACAGAGGGCGACCAGGGCGACCGCGAAGCCGGGCAGGGAGCGTCCCCAGCTCAGCACGAGGGCGACCACGGCGAGCAGCGGCACCGCCACGGTCCACCGGGACGCCAGTGACCTGATGGCGTTGCTGGTCGTCGTGCGCCTCACGGTCATGCGGCTCACGCTGCCAGAGCCACCGGAGGTACGCGCGGCGGGCTGCGCCGGACGGCGTCCGCGGACCGCTCCCGGTGATGCGGTGTCAGTTCCGGCGTGGTATCGGGGCCCGCGTGGTGCCGGGGCCGCACGGGACGGAAGGGTTGACAGCCCGCAGGTCCCGCAAGAAAGTTTCAGAAGTCGATCGAGATCCCGGAAGATACTTTCAGGGGGAGGCTTCCTGATGGCACAGGACGGTACGGGCGACGGGATCAGCCGGCGCGGGCTGGGCGGCGGGGTGCTGGCCCTGGGCGGGGCGCTCGCGCTGGCGCCGATCCCGTTCGCCGAGAGCGCGGCCCGCGCGGCGGCGGGCGGATCGGGTGGCGGCGCGGGGGCCGCGGGCGGTACGGGCCACGGGCCCGGCTCCGGGCACAGCACGCTGCGGCGCGGCTCGGCCGAGCGGGCCGGTCTGCTCCCCGGCGAGCTGGAGCGGCTGGTCACCGACGCGGCGGCCTTTCTGGGCCCATCCCCCGTCCACCCCTGGTACGCGGGCGCCGTGCTGCTCGCCGGCCGGGGCGGGACGGTGGCCCTGCACCGGCCGATCGGCAAGGCCGTGCGGTACGCGGCGTACGACGAGAGGACCGGTACCGGAGTCGAGTTCCCCGCCGAGCGGCAGATCCCGATGGCCGAGGACACCGTCTTCGATCTGGCCTCCGTCTCCAAGCTGTTCACCTCGATTCTCGCCGTCCGGCGGATCGAGCGCGGAGAGCTGGAGCTGGAGGAGAGGGTCGCGGCGTATCTGCCGGAGTTCGGCCGGGCGGGCAAGGAGGACATCACGGTGCGTCAGCTTCTGACGCACACCTCCGGCTTCCGCGCCTGGGTCCCGCTCTACACGGCGCCGACCTACGAGGACAGGCTGGAGCTGCTCTGGAACGAGGCCCCGCTCCATCCGCCCGGCACGGTCTATCTCTACTCGGACCTCAATCTGATCTCGCTCCAGCTCATCCTGGAGCGGATCGGCGGGCGGCGGCTGGACGCGCTGCTCCACGACGAGATCACCGCTCCCCTCGGGATGCACCGCACCCGCTACAACCCGCCCGCGTCCTGGAAACCGAAGATCGCCGCCACCGAGGACGCGCGGCAGCCGTGGTCCGGGCTGGATCGCGGTCTGGTGTGGGGCGAGGTGCACGACGAGAACGCGTACGCCCTGGGCGGGGTCGCGGGGCACGCCGGTGTCTTCTCCTGCGCCTGGGACCTGGCGGTCCTCGCCCGTACGCTCCTCAACGGCGGCGCCTACGGCCAGGCGAGGATCCTGCGCCCGGAGTCCGTGGAGCTGATGTTCACCGACTTCAACACCGGCTTCCCCGGGGACGCCCACGGTCTGGGCTTCGAGCTGTACCAGCACTGGTACATGGGGGCCATGGCGACGCCGGGCACGGCGGGCCACACCGGCTTCACCGGGACGAGTCTCGTCCTCGACCCGACCACCGACTCGTTCCTGATCGTCCTCGGCAACTCCGTCCATCCCGTCAGAGGCTGGCGCTCCGGGAGCGCGCCGCGGGTCGCGGCCGCCGACCGGATGGCCCGCGCCGTCACGGTCCGGCCGGAGAGGGGCCGTACGGCCTGGTTCTCGGGCATGGCGAGCGCCACCGCCGCCACGCTGACCCTGCCTCCGCTCACCCTGCCTCCGCTCACCCCCGGGTCCGGGCACGCGCGGCTGCGCTGCTCCCTGTGGTGGGACACCGAGCCCGGTTCCGACGCGCTGTTCCTGGAGGCGTCGGCGGACGGCGGCGCGAGCTGGCGGCCGGTGCCCTTCACGACCGTACGGACGGGACAGGAGCCGCTGGCCCACCCCACCGGCTCCGCCACAGGCTGGTCGGGCCGGGTCTGGCACCGGCTGACCGCCGATCTCGCGGCCTGGCGCGGTACGGAGGTACGGCTGCGCTGGCGGTACACGACGGACCGGCTGTACGCCGGACGGGGCGCGTACGTGGACGGTCTGCGGGTCGAGGACGGCGGCCGTACGGTCTTCGACGAGGCACGGCCGAAGGACGCGGCCCGTATCGGGGCGGCCGGCTGGGTGGCGTCCGAGGACTGACCCGCGCCCGCCCCGGCCCTCGGCCCCGGCCACGCCGCGCCGTCACCCGTGGTCACCGCCCCTGGTCATGGCCCGGTGTCACCGGCCCAGGGCCGCCATCGCCGCGTTGTGGCCGGGCACACCGCTCACCCCGCCGCCCCGTACGGCGCCCGCGCCGCACAGCAGCACATTCGCGTGCGCCGTCTCCACACCCCAGCGGCCCGTCTCCGCCGTGGCGTAGGGGAAGGACAGATCCCGGTGGAAGATATGGCCGCCGGGCAGCCGCAGTTCGCGTTCGAGGTCGAGCGGGGTCTTCGCCTCGATACAGGGGCGGCCGTGCTCGTCCACCGCGAGACAGTCGGCGATCGGCTCCGCGAGCCGTTCGTCGAGCTGCGCGAGGGTCGCGGCGAGCAGCTCCGCGCGTACGGCGTCGTTGTCCGCGGCGAACAGCCGGGCGGGGGTGTGCAGTCCGAACAGGGTGAGTGTCTGATACCCCTCGGCGGCGAGTCCGGGGCCGAGGATCGACGGGTCGGTGAGGGAGTGGCAGTAGATCTCGGACGGCGGCGCGCTCGGCGGCCGGCCGCCCGCCGCCTCCTGGTAGGCCGTCGCCAGCTGTTCGTAGCCCTCGGCGATATGGAAGGTACCGGCGAAGGCCTCGCGCGGGTCGACGGACGTGTCGCGCAGCCGTGGCAGTCGGCGCAGCAGCATATTGACCTTGAGCTGGGCGCCCTCGGCGGCGGCGGGCGGCTCCTCGCCGAGGAGCGCGGCGAGGGCCTGGGGCGACGCGTTCACCAGGACCTGACGGGCCGTCACCGTACCCTCGCTCTCCCCGGCGCGGAAGGCGACCTCGGCGGCGGTCCCGTCGGTGGCGATCCGGGTCGCCTCGTGCCCGGTGACGATCTCGGCTCCGGCCGACCGGGCGGCGTCCGCCAGGGCGTCGGTGAGCGCTCCCATCCCGCCGACCGGCACGTCCCAGTCCCCGGTGCCGCCGCCGATCACGTGGTAGAGGAAGCAGCGGTTCTGGACGAGTGACGGGTCGTGGGCGTCGGCGAAGGTGCCAATCAGGGCGTCGGTGAGCACCACTCCCCGGACCAGGTCGTGGTCGAACCGCTCCTCGACGGCGGCGCCGATCGGCTCCTCGAAGAGTGTCCGCCAGGCGGTGGTGTCGTCGACGCGCGCCCGCAGTTCCTCACGCGTGGGCAGCGGCTCGGTGAGGGTGGGGAAGACCCGCTCGGCGACCCGTCCCGTCATCGCGTAGAACTCCCGCCAGGCCGCGTACTCACCCTCGCCGCCGGTCAGCGCGGCGAAGGAGGCCCGGGTGCGTCCCTCGCCGACCAGCAGTCCCCCGTCGGCGAGCGGGGTGTACGAGGAGACGGTCCGCTTGCGCACCGCGAAGCGGAGTCCCAGCTCCCGCACGATCTTCCGCGGCAGCAGCGAGACCAGATACGAGTAGCGGGAGAGCCGGGCGTCCACCCCGGCGAAGGGACGGCTGGAGACGGCCGCGCCCCCTGTGTTCCCGAGCCGCTCCAGTACGAGGACGGAGCGGCCCGCGCGGGCGAGATAGGCGGCGGCGACCAGACCGTTGTGGCCGCCGCCGACGATGACGGCGTCGTACGAGACATGTGCGGGCATGGCTCTTGGTAACACGTGGATGATCCCGGGACCAGGGGTGGCCCGGGATACACCTCGGCTCAGCGGCCCCGGAGGCCGTGTCCCTGGCGCAGCGCCGCCACCCGCCGGTACAGCTCCGCCGCCTCCGCTCCCCTGCCGAGCTGCTCCAGGCAGTGCGCCTCGTCGTTGCGGCCGGCCAGGGCGTCCGGGTGGGCGGGGCCCAGCACCCGGTCGCGGGTCTCGGCGACCTGGCGGTAGACGGCCAGGGCCTCGCCCCAGCGGCCCAGCCAGCCCAGGCCGACAGCGATCTCCCGGCGGCTGACGAGTGTGTCCGGATGGTCGGGGCCGAGGACCCGTTCACGGAGCGCGCAGACATCACGGGACTCCGCGAGCGCCTCCTCCCAGTGGGCGAGCCTGCCGAGATTGACCCCGAGGCCGTGCCGTGCGCGGAGGGTCTCCGGATGCTGCGGGCCATGGACGCGCGTACGGTCCGCGACCAGCGCGCGGTACAGCTCCAGCGCCTCCGCGCTACGGCCGAGCCGCCCCAGGCTGATACCGACCTCGTAGCGGGCGGCCAGGCTGTCGGGATGGTCGGGGCCGAGGGCGTGGGCACGGGCCGCCGCCACCTCGTGGTACGCGCTGAGCGCCTCCGGCCAGCGGCCCAGCAGACCGAGCGTGTAGGCCACTTCGTACCGGGTGATCAGCGTGTCGGGATGGTGGGCGCCGAGCACCCGGGAGCGGGTGTCGGCGACCTCGCGGGCCAGCCGGTAGGCGTCCTCCAGCCGGCCGAGCCGGCTGAGGTTGTACGCCAGGTTGTGACGGCAGCGCAGGGTGTCCGGGTGGTCGGGGCCCATGGTGCGCTCACGGGAGGCGAGCACCGCCGCGAACACCTGGTGCGCCTCGAAGTGCCGGCCGAGCTGCCCCAGGACGTACGCCATCTCCTGGCGGGCGGTGAGCGTGTCCGGATGGTCGGGGCCGAGCGCGCGCTCGCGGCCCTCCACGACCCGGGTGAACTCGCGCAGCGCGTCGGCCGTCCGCCCGGTCCTGCTGAGGGTGAACCCCACTTCGTACCGGCTGCCGAGGGTGTCCGGGTGGTCGGGGCCGAGGGCGTGCTCCCGTTCGGCCGCGACCGCGCGGTGCACCTCGCCCGCCTCCTCCCAGCGGCCCAGCCTGCCCAGGCTCAGACCGGCGTTGTGCCGGCTGGCGAGGACGGCGAGCTGCTCGGGCGACGGGGTGGGCCGCGCCCGGTGCGGATACGCCCCGGTGGCCAGGCGCGGGTCGGCGGGCGTGGTCCACTCGCCCGTCAGCCCGGCGGTGTGGTCGGGCGGGGTGGACCGCAGGACGGAGACACCGGTCGCCTTGTGCCCGGTCGTCATCCCCCGGGTCCAGGACGGCAGCCGGTCCTCGTCCGGCAGCGGTGCCCGGCGACCGTGGAGGGGCGGCGCGGGCCCCGGATCCGCCCCGGTCGGGACGGGACGGCCGGGCCGGGTGTGGTGGGCGGCGAAGGCGTCGGGCCCCAGGGCCGAGCGGGCGCCGCTGATCCGGCGCCGCAGATCGCCCGCGTCCGAGGGCCGCTCCTCCGGGGCCTTGGCCAGCAGGTCGAGCACGATCCGGTCGAAGAATCCCGGCAGGTCCGCGCGGTGCCCGCTGGGCGGTCCCGGGATGGTGTCACGGTGGCCGACCAGCACCGCCCAGGCGTCGTCCAGGTCGAACGGCGGGGCGCCGGTGGAGATCTCGTACAGCACACATCCCAGCGAGTACAGATCGCTGCGGTGGTCGACATGGCCGCCGCCGATCTGCTCGGGGGACATGTAGTGCGGGGTGCCCATGGCGATGCCCGTCCCGGTGAGCCGGGAGGTGAAACCGATGTCGTGGCCGAGGCGGGCGATACCGAAGTCGCAGATCTTCACCGTGCCGTCGGTGAGCCGCATGATGTTGGCGGGCTTCAGGTCGCGGTGGATGATGCCCTGTTCATGGGTGTAGGCGAGCGCGTCGGCGATCTGCTCCGCTATGTCGACGAGATCGGGCACCGGGAGCGGGCGCTGCTCGTTGTCCTCCAGCAGTTGGCTGAGGTTGCGCCCTTCGAGCAGTTCCATCACGAGATAGAGGACACCGTCGTGCTCGCCGAAGTCATGGACGACCGTGACGCCGCGGTGCTGGAGCGCGGCGGCGACGCGCGCCTCACGGCGGAACCGCTCCCGCATGATCCGTGTGAACGACGAGTCCTGCTGCGGCCCCAGCGGCTTGAGGCACTTGACCGCGACCCGCCGGCCGAGCGACTCGTCGCGCGCCCGCCACACCTCGCCCATCCCCCCGCGCCCGATCAGATCGAGCAGCCGGTAGCGGCCCTGGATCAGCCTGGTGTCCGCCATCGCGTGCTGTCGCCCCCGTCCCCTCGCTGCGCCCTCCCCGGCCCGTCCAGTATGGCCGCCCGGCCCTGGAGTGTGTACGGGCTGGGCCGGGTGTCGGGGCCGAGCCTCGCCGTCGCCCGGAGAATGTGCTTCGGCGGAAGCTGCCAGCGCACCCGCGCCGGGATCCGGCGCAGCAGCTTCCCGGTGGCGGTGAGCCGGTGGCCGACGGTCCGGGGCGAGGGGGCCGCCCTGCCGTACAGCGCGTGGGCGAACGGCGGCAGTGCCTGGTAGGCGAGCGAGGCCACCCGGCGCCAGAGCAGTGCACGGGCCGGCACCAGCAGGGGGTGGGCCGGCGGCCGGCGCAGGAAGTCGTCGACCTCCCGTGCCTCGGGTCCGCACGCCAGCTCGGGCAGGACCGCGGCGAAGTAGTCGGCGAGCTCCGCGGTGGTGGCGGGGACCGTCCCCGGGTCGAGACCGACCAGCCGGGCCCCCACGCGGTGTTCGGCCACATAACGGTCGGCCTGCGCGTCGCTGAGGGCGATGCCGGAGCGGCGCAGGACCTGGAGATACGAGTCGACCTCGGCGCAGTGCACCCAGAGCAGCAGCGCCGGTTCGTCGACGCCGTAGCGCTCCCCCGTGGCGGGATCGGTGGCCGTGAGGAGCCGGTGGATACGGCGGACCCGGGCGCCCGCCCGCTCGGCGGCCTCGGTGGTTCCGTAGCTGATGGTCCCCACGAAGTGGGCCGTACGACGCAGCCTGCCCCAGGCGTCCCTCCGGAAGTCGCTGTTCTGGGTGACGCCCCGGACGGCTCGGGGGTGCAGGGCCTGGAGATAGAGGGCGCGGATTCCGGCGATCCACATCATGGGGTCGCTGTGGAGCTGCCAGGTGATGGAGTCGGGTCCGAAGAGCCCGGGGTCGGCGGACCGCTCGCCGGACTCACCGCGGAGGCGGGGCTCAGGGAGGGGGTCGGACCCGCCCCGGGGATCGGGCTCACCCCGGGGATCCGGCCCGCCCCGGGGATCCGGCCCGCCCCGGGGATCCGGCTCGGCCGGGAGGTCCGGCCCGCTTCGGGGGTCCCGTTCACCGCCCGTGTCCCGCGCACTCCGGGGGTCCGTCCCGCCCATCTCCGTCCTCCCTGCCGTGTACTCGCTCCGGCCGTCCGGCCGTCCGGCCACCGGGCCGGGTACGGCCAGGCCAGGAGCTAAGTCCTGTGTAACAAATCCCGCCCGGCCCTCTGTCCCCTCCCCCATCAGACGCGCGCGCACGCGTCCGGCGTAGCAGGATGGCTGCATGATGCTGGCACCGCTCGCTCATGTCTCCCGTGAGGTCGCCCAGACCTCGGCGCGGTCCCGGAAGATTTCCCTGCTGGCGGGGGTGTTCCGTACGGCGGGGCCGGAGGACGTGCCCGTGGTCATTCCGTATCTGGCCGGGCGGCTGCCCCAGGGGCGGATAGGCGTCGGCTGGCATGCCCTCAGGAATCCGCCCCCGCCCGCGGACCGGGCCACCCTGACCGTGCGTGGGGTCGATGACACCTTCACCGCTCTCGCCTCGGTCGCGGGTCCCGGCTCGCAGGGCGAGCGGCGGCGGCTGGTCCAGGGGCTGCTCGCCGCGGCCACGGAGGAGGAGCAGCGCTTCCTCTTCGGGCTGATCTCCGGTGAACTGCGGCAGGGGGCGCTGGACGCCGTCGCGGTCGAGGCGCTCGCGGAGACCTCGGGCGCCGGGGCCGGCGTGGTGCGGCGGGCGGTGATGCTGGCGGGCTCGCTGGAAGAGGTGGCGCGGCGGCTGCTGGCCGAAGGACCGCATGTGCTGGAGGAGTTCCTGCTGACCGTGGGCCGGCCCGTCCTGCCGATGCTCGCGCAGAGCGCCAAGAGCGTCACGGAGGCGGTCGGGCGGCTGGGGACCTGGGCCGCCGTCGAGGAGAAGCTGGACGGGATCCGGGTGCAGGTGCACCGGGAGGGACCGACGGTACGGACCTTCACCCGCACGCTGGACGACATCACCGACCGGCTGCCCGAGGTGACGGCGGCGGCGCTCGCGCTCGACGGCGACCGTTTCGTCCTGGACGGCGAGGTGATCGCGCTGGACGAGGACGGCAGGCCGCGGCCGTTCCAGGAGATCGCGGGCCGGGTGAGCTCCCGTACCGATGTGCGGTCCGCGGCGATGGCGGTCCCGCTCTCCCCCGTCTTCTTCGACATCCTCGCGGCCGACGGCGAGGATCTGCTCGATCTGCCGGGCGCGGAGCGGTACGCGGCGCTGGCGCGGCTGGTGCCCGAGCCGATGCGGGTACGGCGGGTCGTGGTCGCCCCGTCGTCGGGCGGCACGTCCGACGACGCGCCCGCCGGGCCGTCCGGTGAGGCGCCCGGCAGGGCGTCCGGGGTCGCCTCCGGCGAGGAGTTCTTCCGGGAGACCCTGGCCCGGGGGCACGAGGGCGTGGTGGTCAAGTCGCTGGACACCCCGTACAGCGCGGGCCGCCGGGGCGCCGGATGGCTGAAGGTGAAGCCGGTGCACACCCTGGACCTGGTGGTGCTGGCCGCCGAGTGGGGACATGGGCGGCGCACCGGCAGGCTCTCCAATCTGCATCTGGGCGCACGGCGCGAGGACGGCTCGTTCGCGATGCTCGGCAAGACCTTCAAGGGACTGACGGACGCGATGCTGGAGTGGCAGACCGAGCGCCTCGGGAAGCTGGCCGTACGGGACGACGGCTACACCGTGACCGTACGTCCCGAGCTGGTCGTCGAGATCGCGTACGACGGGCTCCAGCGGTCGTCCCGCTACCCGGCGGGGGTGACGCTGCGCTTCGCGCGGGTGGTCCGCTACCGGGAGGACAAGACGGCGGAGGAGTCGGACACCGTGGGGACGGTGCTGGCGGCCCACGGCCAGGACGCCGAACAGCCTGAGCGGGGCTGAGGGGGATGCCGTCGGGGTGCCGCCGGGGGGGGGGGGCCCCGCCGGCACCCCCGGGCGTCCCGG